>JBQTIV010000176.1:0-24952 GCA_052387775.1 Betaproteobacteria bacterium | reverse complement strand
GAGCGTTTTTCACCGCGACCATCGCCATCATGGGATCGCGCTGGGTGTGGTTCATCCATGGCACCGGGCAGGTATCGCCGGACCTGGAGTGGCCGCTGTGGGTGGTGTATCTGTGCATCCCGCTGGGCTCGGCGCTGATGTGCTATCGCTTCCTGCAGGAGATGGCGCGCTTCGTCAAAACCGGCGTGTTACCCGCTCCAATGCACGGGTCCGTCGTGGAGGAGGGCGCATGAACGTAACCCTCATCCTGCTGATATTGCTGTTGCTGCTGTTGACCGGCACGCCAATTTCGATCGCGCTGGGGATGACGGTGCTCACATTCCTTGCGCTGTTTTCCTCCTTCGCGCTGGACACCGTCGACATCGTGTCGCAGCGGCTGTTCACCGGGCTGGAAAGTTTCGCGATCATGGCAGTGCCGTTCTTCGTGCTCTCCGGGACCCTGCTCACCGAAGGCGGCATTGCCGCGCGCATCATCCGCTTCGCGCTCGCGCTGGTGGGCTGGATGCGCGGTGGGCTGGCGATGGCGGCGATCCTTGCCTGCGCGTTCTTCGCCACCATCTCCGGTTCGAGTCCGGCGACCGTGGTGGCGATCGGTTCGATCATGCTGCCGGCGATGGTCAAGCACGGCTACCCGAAGCGTTTCGCGGTGGGGGTGATCGCCACGTCGGGTTCGCTCGGCATTCTCATTCCGCCTTCGATCGTGATGATTATCTACGCCGTCAGCACTTCGGAGTCCGCCGGCAAGCTGTTCATGGCCGGAGTGGTGCCCGGGCTGCTGTTGGCGGGCGTGCTGATGCTGGTGACCTACTTGACCGCGCGGGCCAGGAACTTCCCGACCATGCCGCGCGCCTCGGCTCGAGAGGTCTGGGTGTCCTTCAAGGAGGCGTTCTGGGGCCTGATGCTGGTGGTGATCGTGATGGGAGGGATCTACGGCGGCGTGTTCACGCCGACCGAGGCGGCGGCTGTGGCGGCGGTGTACTCCTTCATCGCGGCGGTCTGCATCCATGACGGGCTGAAGATCCGCGCCATGCCTAAAGTACTACTCTCAGCGGCGAACACCAGCGCGATGCTGCTGTACATCATCACCAACGCGATCCTCTTCTCTTTCCTGCTCACCTCCGAGCAAATCCCGCAGGTGTTGTCGCAGTGGGTGGTTGATCAGCAGCTATCGCCATGGATGTTTCTGCTGGCGGTGAACGTGGCGTTGCTGCTCGCCGGGCAATTCATGGAACCCAGCTCGATCATCCTGATTCTCGCACCGCTGCTGCTGCCGCTCGCCAAATCGCTGGGCATCGATCCCATCCACCTCGGCGTGATCATGACGGTGAATATGGAGATCGGCATGATCCATCCGCCGGTGGGGCTGAATCTGTTTGTCGCCAGTCATATCGCCAGGATGGGAATGACCGAAGTGTCGATCGCCTGCCTGCCCTGGGTGTTCGTGCTGCTTGCCTACCTGGCGCTGGTGACCTACGTGCCGGCGATTTCGCTGTGGCTTCCTGGCCTGCTGTATTCGTGAAAAATATCAACGCGGCGCGACCAGAACCGCGTTGACGCCGAGTTTTTTCAGTTTTGCCTGCGCTGCCTCCGCCTCGCGCCGGTCCTGGAAGGGTCCGATCTGGACGCGCGTTTCGGTGTGAGCGGCAATGCCCGCCTTGACCAGTTGTTGCTGCAGCGCTTGCGCATTGGCGGGCGAGGCGAACACACCGACTTGCACCACATATGCCCTGCCGGTCGCCGTCGCCGGTTCGGCAGGAATCTTGGCGCTGGCCGGGGGCAACGCCGCGGCCGGTCGGGCCGGTGCGGCGAGCTTCTCGTCATTGACGACCTGCGGCGGAGGCGGGGGTTCTTCAGGACGGTCGGCCAGATCCGATTCCGCAGGTGCTTGCGGCGATGGCGGCGCAATCAGCGCCTGCGAGGGTTCGTGGGACGGCGGGATGATCACCGGCCGCTGACGCCAGCGCTCGATCAGCGCCAGGCCGCCGATGGCCACGCCGATCAGCAGGAGTGCGGCGAGCAGGCGCGGAGCGGCGCGTCGTTCTGGTTTTTCCGCGGTGCGCGTGTCGGCGGGCGCATTGACTTGCTTCGTTTTGCTATCCATTCAGGATTCAAGTTTTTACCCGACGGCTTGATCGTATCACCGATTATCCGTCCTTCAATTGCGCGCCTCTATGGCGCCGGCTCGCATTTTCCAACGCGCACGGCATGAGGCGCCTGTCAAAGTCATTCCTTTCGCTCGAGGGGCATGCTATCCTCATGAATTGTTGCAAAAAACCTTACTAGTGGAGAGTTCTTGATGGCTGTAGAACGCACCCTTTCGATCATCAAACCCGATGCCGTGGCCAAGAACGTGATCGGCCGGATTTATTCACGGTTCGAGAACAATGGTTTGAAGATCGTCGCGGCCAGCATGCTGCAGCTATCGCGGGCGCAAGCCGAAGGATTTTACGCCGTGCACCGGCAGCGCCCGTTTTTTAACGATCTGGTGAACTTCATGATCTCCGGGCCGGTCATGGTACAAGTACTGGAAGGCGAAGGCGCGATCCAGAAAAATCGCGAGCTGATGGGCGCGACCGACCCGAAGAAGGCGGCAAAAGGCACCATTCGTGCCGACTTCGCCGATAGCATCGATGCCAATGCGGTACACGGCTCGGATGCAGCGGAATCTGCCATGGTGGAGATCGCCTATTTCTTCCCGACTCTGAACATCTATTCGCGCTGATGCCCGTCAATCTGCTGGACTTTGACTCTGAACGGCTCGCCGGTTTTTTCGCCGAAATCGGCGAAAAGCCGTTTCGCGCCCGCCAGGTGATGCGCTGGATCCACCAGTTCGGCGAGGCCGAATTCGGGCGCATGAGCGATCTGGCCAAAGATCTTCGCGCCAAACTGGATCGCTGCGCCGTGGTCGAGCCTCCGTCGGTCATGTCGGAGTCCACCGCGACGGACGGCACGCGCAAGTGGCTGTTGTCGGTCGGCACCGGCAACGGCATCGAAACCGTGTTCATCCCCGAAAACGATCGCGGCACGCTGTGCGTTTCGTCCCAGGTCGGCTGCGCGCTCGAGTGCGCGTTTTGCTCCACCGGGCGCCAGGGCTTCAACCGCAATCTTTCGGTGGCCGAGATCATCGGCCAACTATGGTGGGCCAACAAGGCGCTTGGGCACGACCCAAAGGCAGAGCGCGTGGTGAGCAACGTGGTCATGATGGGGATGGGCGAGCCGCTCGCCAATTTCGACAACGTAGTAAGCGCGATGCGAATCATGCTCGATGACAACGGCTACGGCCTGTCGCGCCGCCGGGTCACACTGTCCACTGCGGGCATCGTGCCGGCAATAGACCGATTGGGCGCAGAGTTGCCGGTGGCGCTTGCGGTATCGCTGCACGCGCCCGACGATCCGTTGCGCGACCGGCTGGTGCCGATCAACAAGAAATACCCGCTGAAGGAATTGATGGGAGCATGCAAACGCTACATCAGGGTGGCGCCGCGCGATTTCGTTACTTTCGAGTACGTGATGCTCGACGGAGTGAACGACAGCATCGAGCATGCCAGGCAGCTGATCTCGCTCGTCAAAGGCGTGCGCTGCAAGTTCAACCTGATTCCGTTCAATGCGTTCACCGACTCCGGATTCCAGCGCTCGTCCCCTGAACGGATCGCCGCTTTCCGCGATGTGCTGATGCGCGCGGGTCTGGTGACGACCACCCGCAAGACCCGTGGCGAAGACATCGACGGCGCCTGCGGCCAGCTGGCCGGCCAGGTTCTGGACCGCACCAAGCGCCGTTCGCGGCGCACTCTGGAGGCCTCCGCATGAACCGCCTGGCAACGATCGTTCTTGTGGCTGTGCTCGCCGGTTGCGCAACGCCGGGGCAGAAATCCGCAGCGGACGATCCGACGCGCGCCGCGATGCGGGAACGCGCCCGCATCCATACCGAACTCGGCGCGCTCTATGCCGGCGCCGGCCAGATGAAAACGGCGGTCGACGAATTCAAGGAGGCGCTGGCGGCCGATCCCGACTATGGTCCCGCGCACAATCAGCTCGGCCTTGTCTACATGTCGCTGGGCGAGGACCGCCTGGCGCAGGCGTCGTTCGAACGGGCGCTCAGGATCGATCCCAACGATTCCGCAGCGAACAATAATTACGGCATGTTCCTGTGTCGGCGCAAACGCGAGAAGGAAGCGTTCAAGTATTTCAGAGAGGAACTGAAAAACCCGTTGTACACCACTCCCGAAAACGCTTACGCGAACGCCGGGGTGTGCGCGCGCATCCAGGGTGACGACGTGAAGGCGGAAGAGTTGCTGCGCAAGGCGCTGGCTCTGCAGCCGAACCACCCTCAGGCCTTGTATCAACTTGCTGAAATCCAGTTCATACGCGGCGATCGCCTGGGGGCGCTCAACCTGCTCGATCGCCATCTGCAGGTGGTGTCCAGTCCTTCGGTGGAGGCGCTTTGGCTGGGCGCACGCATCGCCGACGGTCTCGGTAAGCGCAACGAAGTGGCAAGTTACGGCATGCAATTGAATAATCGCTATCCGGACGCTGCCCAGACCAAGGCATTCAACGAGGGCCGGTTCCAGTGAACGAGGCGCAGACAAATAACGGCCAGGCATCCGCGCCGCTCGGCGCCGGTGCGGCGCTGCTGATGGAGCGCCGCCGCCAGGGATTGAGCCTCGGGGACATCTCGCGCCAGTTGAAATTGTCGGTACGCCAGGTCGAAGCGCTCGAGCGCGACGACTATTCCGCTTTCACCGGTCCGGTTTTCGTCCACGGATTCATCCGCAATTACGCCAAGCTGCTCAACCTCGGCCCGGACGCGTTGATCCGTGCGGCTGACCAGATTCTGATTGCGGAGGCGCCGGCGCGCGAACCGGTGGCCGCGGCGGCGAGCCCGCTCGTGGCGCGGCGGCGCAAGATCGGCTTGCTGCCGGCACTGAGTGCCGGCGCGGCGATTGCGGTGGTGGCGATTGCCGTGTTTGTGGGAAATCGCAGCGTCTCCAAGCCCGCACGCGACGAACCGGTCATGGTGACGGCTGAGAAGGCTGCGCAAACCAGGGAGCGCGATCCAGCTGCGAAGCCGGCGGCTTCCAAACCGGCGGCTGCGCAACCGGCCGCAAAGCTGGCTGCAAAGCCCTCTGCAAGCGATGGCGTGGCAGGGGGGCTCGGGGGGCGCGCCATACTGCGCATGGTCTTCGACCAGGAATCCTGGGTGCAAATCAAGGACCGCAACGGCGACATCATTTTCGGCCAACTCAACTCGGCCGGCAGCCGCCGCAGCGTCAGCGGCGAGCCGCCTTTCGACCTGGTGGTCGGCAATGCCGCCGGAGTGCGCCTCACCTACAAGGACCAGTCCGTGGACCTGTCGCCGCACACCCAGGTGGACGTGGCGCGCCTGACGCTGGAATAGTGGTTTTTCCCATGTCCGATTCCGAAATCCACCGCTGCAGGACACGCCAGGTTCGCGTGGCCGGTGTGGCCATCGGTGGCGGCGCGCCGGTGGTGGTGCAGTCGATGACCAATACCGACACTGCGGATGTCGAAGCCACCGCGCGCCAGGTTACCCAACTTGCCGAGGCTGGATCGGAGCTGGTGCGCGTCACCGTCAACAGCGCGGAGGCGGCAGCAGCGGTGGCTGAAATCCGCAATCGACTGGAACGCTCGGGCTGCCGCGTTCCGCTGATCGGCGATTTTCACTACAACGGACACCGGCTGCTGACGCAGTACCCCGATTGCGCGCAGGCCCTGGACAAATACCGTATCAATCCTGGCAACGTCGGCCGCGGCTCGCGGCGCGACGAGCAGTTTGCGACCATGATCGAATGCGCATGCCGATACGCCAAGCCGGTGCGTATTGGCGTGAACTGGGGCAGCCTCGATCCGGACCTGCTGGGTCGCATGATGGACGAGAATGCGCGCCTGCCCGAGCCCAAGGATGCTGGCGCCGTCATGCGTGAGGCGCTGATCACATCGGCGCTGGAAAGCGCCGCGAAGGCCGAAGCGATCGGGCTACCGGGCGAGCGCATTGTGCTGTCCTGCAAGGTAAGCGGGGTGCAGGACCTGATCACGGTCTACCGCGATCTCGCGGCGCGTTGCGATTATCCGCTGCACCTGGGCCTGACCGAAGCGGGAATGGGCTCGAAGGGCATCGTCGCCTCGACGGCTGCGCTTGCGGTACTGCTGCAGGAGGGAATCGGCGACACCATCCGTGTTTCCCTGACTCCCGATCCCGGCGGCGAGAGGGCGCGCGAAGTCGTGGTCGCACAGGAAATCCTGCAGACCATGGGCCTGCGCTCCTTCACCCCGTTGGTGACGGCGTGCCCGGGATGCGGGCGTACCTCCAGTACTTTCTTCCAGGAACTGGCGGAAAAGATTCAGGGATATCTGCGCCGGCAGATGCCGCTATGGCGCGAGCAGTACCCGGGAGTCGAGGAGATGCGCGTGGCCGTGATGGGTTGCGTGGTCAACGGGCCTGGCGAAAGCAAGCACGCCAATATCGGCATCAGCCTGCCGGGCTCGGGCGAAACGCCGGTCGCGCCGGTGTTCGTGGACGGGGTGAAGACCGTCACGCTCAAGGGCGAACGCATCGCCGAGGAATTCCAGAGGCTGGTGGACGACTATGTGGCGGACCGCTATGGGCGCTCCGGGAAACGCGCAGCCGAACGGGCGCCGCACGCCAGCCGTGAATCGGCGCGCGCTTCCGGCTGAAGGCGGCGCGCGGCCTCACTACAAGACGACAGGTTTCATGACGCAAACGATTCAGGCGGTCCGCGGGATGAACGATGTCCTCCCGGACCAGGCGCCGCTGTGGGAGTTCTTCGAAGACACGGTGCGCGACTGGCTGTCGCAGTACGGCTACCGCAGTATCCGCATACCCGTCCTGGAGAAGACCGAACTGTTCGTGCGCGCTATCGGTGAAGTCACCGATATCGTCGAGAAGGAGATGTATACCTTCGTCGACCAGTTGAACGGCGAGAGCTTGACGCTGCGGCCCGAAGGCACCGCGTCCTGCGTGCGCGCGGCGATTCAGCACAATCTTCTCTACCCGGGCCCGCAGCGGCTGTTCTATGTCGGCCCGATGTTTCGCCACGAGCGCCCGCAAAAGGGGCGTTACCGGCAGTTCCACCAGGTCGGCGTCGAAGCGCTCGGTTTTTCCGGGCCCGACGTGGATGCCGAGCACATGGTGATGGCTGCAAAGCTGTGGCGGCGGCTGGGGTTGGACGGCATCGAGCTCGAAATCAATACCCTGGGTAACGCCGCGTCGCGCAAGCGCTATCGAGCCCGGCTGATTCGGCATCTGGAACACCACACCACCGAACTCGACGAGGAAGCACGCAGGAGGCTGAACACCAATCCGCTGCGCGTACTCGACAGCAAGAATCCGGCGATGCAGGAAGTGATCGCCAAGGCGCCGAAGCTTGCAGATGACCTCGACGAGGAGTCGCTCAAGCACTTCCAGGATTTGCAGGATCTGCTGCGCAATGCGGGCGTCGATTTCGCTATCAACACCCGGCTGGTGCGCGGGCTGGACTATTACAATGACGTAGTCTACGAATGGACCACCACCCGACTGGGCGCGCAGGGCACGGTGTGCGCGGGCGGGCGCTACGATGGGCTGATAGCGCAGATCGGCGGCAAGCCCGCGCCGGCCTGCGGCTTCGCGATGGGAATCGAGCGCTTGCTCGCGCTGCTTGCTGACGCCGGCACGGCCGCGCCCGCTGGAGTCGCGGACGTTTACCTCGTGCACAGTGGGGCGGCGGCCGGCAAGTTCGCCTGGAACGTGGCGGAGACCCTGCGGGGAAAGGGCCTGTCGGTGGTGTTTCATTGTGGCGGCGGCAGTTTCAAGTCGCAGATGAAACGGGCGGACGTGAGTGGCGCGCGCTTCGCCGTGATCGTCGGCGACGACGAGGCGGCAAGCCAAACGGTTGCGCTCAAGCCTCTGCGCGAGCCGGGCGAACAGGCGCAGGTCAGCGCGGAAGAGGCGGCAAGAATCATCCGTAGCCCCAATTTCTCAACAACATGATGAAGATTCTAAAAAATGGCACTCGATCTTGAAGAACAGGAACAGCTCGATGCGCTCAAGCAGTTCTGGAAACAATACGGGGCGCTGATCATCACGCTGGCTTTGCTGGCGCTGGCCGCCTTTGTCGGCGTCAAGGGCTGGAATTCCTATCAGCGTGGCCAGTCTGAACAGGCTTCGGTGCTGTTCGGCAAGCTGGAGGAAGCGGTGCGCAAGAACGACGTTTCGCAGGTTGGCAGCCTGGGCGCGCAGATCATCGACAAGTACGGGCGCACAGGCTACGCGCCGATGGCCGCACTGCTGCTGGCCCGAACCAGTCACGACAATGGTGACGCGGCAACGGCGGCAACCCGGCTGCAATGGGCCATCGACAACGCCAAGGACGACGAGATTGCCGCGCTGGCGCGCCTGCGGCTCGCCAGCATCCGCCTTGATGAGAAGAAGCATGACGAGGCGCTCGCGCTGCTGGAGGCGAAGCATGCGGAGGCGTTTGTGCCACTCTATGCGGATCTGCGCGGCGACATCCTTGCAGCGCAGGGCAAGCCGGCCGAGGCGCGCGCCGCCTATGAGACTGCCCTGGGAAAGAGCCTGCTGAACAGCAACTATCGCAACGTGGTGCAGATCAAACTCGACGCGCTGGGACCGGCCAAGTGAGGGTCGAGCCCCTGCGGCTGCGCCTCGCGATTGCAACACTGCTAGCGTTCCTGCTGGGCGGATGCGGGAGCAAGGGACCTCAGCCCGCACCGCTGCCCGAGTTCAAACCCGCAGCCAAACTGCGGGTGGATTGGCGAGCCAGTGTCGGAGCCGCCGGTCGTTACCTGTTCGCGCCGGCATTATTCCAGGACGGCGTGTATGCGGCCGGCGCTGGCGGCGAGGTCGTGCGATTGAACGCAGCGACCGGCAAGACCGTCTGGCGCATCGATACCAAGTCGCCGCTTTCAGGTGGCGTGGGCGTGAGCGAGGGCATGGTGATGGTCGGCACCGCCAAAGGCGCGGTCCTCGCCTACGATCTTGACGGCAAGCCGTTGTGGAAATCGACGGTATCCAGCGAAGTGCTGAGCGCGCCGCAGGCTGGGGGCGGGTTGGTCGTGGTGCGCAGCGGCGACAGCCGCATCTTCGGCCTCGACGCGAAGGACGGCTCGCGACGCTGGGAATTCCAGACCGTCACGCCGCCGCTGACGTTGCGTGCCAACCCGGGTGTGATCATCGTCGAGGGCTTCGTCATCGCCGGAATGCCCGCCGGCAAGCTGGTGGCGCTGAACCTCGCCAACGGCGGGGTGGTCTGGGAAACCGTAGTCGCAGCGCCCAAAGGCGACAACGAGCTGGAGCGCATCACCGACATCGCCGGGGCGCCGCTGGTGGAGCAGCAGAAAGTGTGCGCGGTGACTTTCCAGGGACGCGCCGCCTGCTACGAGACGGAGCGCGGTGGCCAGCTCTGGGCGCGTGCCGCCTCCAGCGTCGGTGGTGTTGCCGGCGACGACTTGAGTTTGTATCTGGCCGAAGACACGGGTGCCGTGATCGCACTCGACAGGAAGACCGGTGCCAGCGTGTGGAAGCAGGACAAGCTGACTTACCGCAGCCTGAGTACCCCGCTCGCCTTTGGCAATTATGTAGTTGTCGGCGACTTCGAAGGACAGCTTCACTTCCTCAAGGTCGAGGACGGATCGTTCGCGGCGCGCATCGGCACCGATGGGGGCGGGATTACCGCCGCGCCCCGACGCGTCGGCGACAAGGTGCTGGTTCAAACCCGCAAAGGCGGCGTCTATGCGATTAGCGTGCGCTAATCGCAAGAGCAAGGATGAAGGCGGAAGGATGAAGGATGAAGGAGCAAGGAGGAAGGATGAAGGAGGAATCAAAGACGACGTGGGACGTGCCAACTGGCACGCGGTCTTCCTTGGTCCGGCGCTCCGACTTGCTTCCAGTTCATTGATGTTTTTCCCTTCATCCTTCCTCCTTCATCCTTCATCCTTGTAATGAAGCCCACGATCGTGCTGGTCGGCCGACCCAACGTCGGCAAGTCCACGCTGTTCAATCGAATGACGCGCTCACGCCAGGCGTTGGTGGCGGATATTCCCGGACTCACGCGCGATCGCCACTATGGCCACGGCAACCGCGACGGCCGACCTTTCCTGGTGGTGGACACCGGCGGTTTCGAGCCCGTGGCGAAGGAAGGGCTACTGAAGGCGATGGCCCGGCAGACCATGCAGGCGGTGGATGAGGCCGACGCGGTGCTGATGCTGGTGGACGCGCGGCAGGGGCTGACGCCGCACGATCGTCGCATAGCCACGGAACTGCGCAAGACCGGACGCAGGCTGTGGCTGGTCGTCAACAAGGCCGAAGGCCTCGCGGCGGAAACGGCGATCGCGGATTTCCATGAACTCGGACTCGGCGAGCCTCTGGCCATCTCGGCGGCGCACGGCGAAGGCGTGCGCGATCTCACTGACCTGGTGCTGGAAGAATTTCCCGCGGACCAGGTTGCCGAGGGCCTCTCCAAGCAACCCAAGATCGCGGTGGTCGGCCGGCCCAACGTCGGCAAGTCCACGCTGGTCAACACGCTGCTGGGCGAAGAACGGGTCATAGCGTTTGACCAGCCGGGCACCACCCGCGACAGCATTTACATCGATTTCGAACGCAACGGCCGGCAGTACACGCTGATCGATACGGCGGGGGTGCGCCGGCGCGGAAAAGTCGACGACGTGGTGGAAAAGTTTTCGGTGGTGAAGACCATGCAGGCGATCGAGGACGCCAACGTGGTGGTGCTGGTGCTGGACGTAATGCAGGAAGTCTCCGACCAGGATGCCCACCTCGCTGGCTTCATCCTCGAGGCCGGCAGGGCCCTGGTGGTCGCCATCAACAAGTGGGACGCCGCAGACCAGGAGGCGCGCGAGAAAGCCAAACGCGATTACGCACGCAAGCTCAATTTCCTCGATTTTGCGCCGTTGCATTTCATTTCTGCGCGTGCCGGCACCGGCGTGGTGTCGATGCTCAAGTCGGTGGATGCCGCGTACGCCTCCGCCATGGCGAAACTTTCGACTCCAAAGCTGACTCGCGCGTTGATCGCCGCGGTGCAGAAGCAGTCGCCGCCGCGCTCCGGCGTTTCCCGCCCCAAGCTGAGATATGCGCATCAGGGCGGCATGAACCCACCACTTATCATGATCCACGGAAACGGCCTGGACCACGTGCCGGATAGTTATCGCCGCTACCTTGAGCGCACATTCATTTCCGCCTTCCAGTTGTCGGGGACCCCGGTGCGGGTGTACTTCAAGCAGGGCAGAAACCCTTATGCCGGTCGCAAGAGGCCCTAGCGCCAACGCAAGTTTCACGGGATGGTATTGCGCGCCAAAATCCAGTAGAGTTACCGGGGGGTGAGAAAAACACAATAAAGGAGCTGCCATGAGCGCGAAAGGGCAATTATTACAAGACCCGTTCCTGAATGCGTTGCGCAAGGAGCATGTGCCGGTTTCGATCTACCTGGTCAATGGCATCAAATTGCAGGGCCAGATCGAATCGTTCGATCAATATGTGGTGTTGTTGAAAAATACCGTGACGCAAATGGTGTACAAGCACGCGATATCCACCGTCGTGCCCGCGCGTCCGGTGAACTTGTCCCTGGAGCACGGGTCCGAAGACTGAGTGGTCCCCGCGTCTCCTGTCGTCGCCATTTCCTCTTCCGCCGCCGCCGTGACAGTCAGTCGGCGCGGCAGGACAGCGCTTGCCGTGCCTTACCTGAAAATGCCCGATGCTTGAGCGCCCCCGCAGTGGCGATCGCGCGGTCCTGGTGAACCTGGACTTCGGCGATGTCGATTTCGCCGAGTCGCTCGAGGAAATCCGCCGCCTGGCCGAGAGCGCCGACGTGAAGCCGGTTTGCGTGGTGAGGGGCAGGCGCCGCCGCCCCGACGCCGCAATGTTCGCCGGCTCCGGCAAGGTCGAGGAAATCGCCGGGCTGGTGCAGTCGACCGGCGCCTCGCTGGTGTTGTTCAATCATGATCTGTCGCCAGCGCAGCAGCGCAATCTGGAAAAGCGTTGCAACTGCCGAGTGATTGATCGAACCAGTCTGATTCTCGATATCTTCGCCCAGCGTGCCCGTTCGCACGAGGGCAAGCTGCAGGTGGAATTGGCACAACTCGAGCATCTGGCTACGCGGCTGGTGCGGGGCTGGACCCACCTCGAGCGGCAGAAGGGCGGCATCGGCCTGCGCGGTCCTGGCGAAACCCAGCTGGAAACCGACCGCCAGCTGTTGCGCAAACGGGTGAAGGTCCTCAGGGAACGGCTCGCCGCGATGCGCCGGCAACGGCAGACGCAGCGCCGCGCGCGGCTGCGCGGTCCGGCGATGTCGGTGTCGCTGGTCGGTTATACCAACGCCGGCAAGTCGACGCTGTTCAACCGGCTCACCGACAGCGAGGCCTACGCCGCTGACCAGCTTTTCGCAACGCTCGACACCACCTCACGGCGCGTCAACGGTGCTAATGGCGCGGCTGTGGTGATGTCCGACACTGTAGGGTTCATTCGCGATCTGCCACCCACGCTGGTGGCTGCCTTCAGCGCCACTCTGGACGAGACTGCGCGCGCCGATTTGCTGCTGCACGTGGTGGACGCCGCCAGCCCGGCGCGAGATGACCAGATTATGGAAGTGAACAAGGTGCTCGCGACGATCGGCGCGGCCACGGTCCCGCAGGTGATGGTCTTCAACAAGATCGATGCGGCCGGACTCGAGCCCGGCGTCGAGCGCGACCAGTATGGTAATATCGCGGCGGTTCGCGTGAGTGCGCGCAGCGGTTCCGGCGTCGGTTTCCTGCGTTCCCTGCTGGGCGATCTGCAAGTGGCACATCGCAGCGCCAGGGGACTCGCGGCTGCATAGAGAGTTTTCCCCGTTTCGCCTGCCTGTCCGAAGAAAGCAAGCATCAATGGCATTGAATGATCCCAACTGGGGTAAGCGCGGCAACGAAGGCCCGCCCGACCTCGACGAACTCTGGCGTCGTCTGCAGCAGAAACTCCGCTCCCTTTTCGGCGGCAAGGGCGGGGCCGGCGCGCCCCAGGGCCCGAGCGCGCGCCAGATGGGCGGCGGCTTCGGCCTGCTCATCGTCATGGTGCTGCTGGTGTGGCTCGCCAGCGGTTTCTACATCGTGGACGAGGGCCAGCGCGGCGTAGTCCTGCGCTTCGGCAAGTTTCTGGAGACCAATCAGCCGGGCCCGCGCTGGCATCTGCCGTGGCCGGTCGAATCGGTCGAGATCGTCAACGTATCCGAAGTGCGCACCGTCGAAGTCGGCTACCGCAACAGCGTGCGTACCAAGGTTCCCAACGAGTCGCTGATGCTTACCGACGACGAAAACATCATCGATCTGCAATTCGCAGTGCAATACATCCGCGCTAACCCGGAAGAGTATTTGTTCCTGAACCGCGATGCCGACCAGGCTGTGATGCAGGTTGCCGAATCGGCGATCCGCGAAGTCGTCGGCAAGAACAAGATGGATTTCGTGCTCAACGAAGGCCGGGCGCAAGTGGCGGCCAAGGCGCAGGAACTGATGCAGGTCATCCTCGACCGCTACAAGACCGGTATTTCCGTCAGCCAGGTGACGATGCAGAACGCGCAACCGCCCGAGCAAGTCCAAGCGGCATTCGACGATGTCAACAAGGCCAATCAGGACCGCGAGCGCCAGAACAACGAGGGTCAGGCCTATGCCAACGACGTCGTGCCGAAGGCGCGCGGCACCGCCGCGAGGCTGAGCCAGGAAGCGGAAGGCTACCGCCAGCGCGTGGTCGCCAACGCCGAGGGCGAAGCGTCGCGCTTCCGCCAGATCGTGGCCGAATACAGCAAGGCGCCGGGGGTGACGCGTGAGCGCCTCTATCTGGACATGATGCAACAGGTGCTTGGGAACTCGAGCAAGATCGTGGTCGATCAAAAGGCCGGCAGCAATTTGCTGTACCTGCCTCTGGACAAGCTGATGCAAGCGAGCGGTCCCGCAAGCAGCGGTGATGTCGGCAAGCCCGCGGTTCCGGAAGTTCCGCTTCCGGTTCCCGGCCCGACCGAAGCAACACCGCGTTCGCGCGACGCGTTCCGCAACCGTGAAAGGGAGGCGCGATGAGAGCCAACCTGAGCACGGTGCTGGTCGGCATCGTGGTAGTGCTGATCGTCGCCAGCATGAGCCTGTTCACCGTGGATCAGCGCCAGAACGCCATGGTGTTCCGCCTCGGCGAGGTAATCAGCGTCAAGACCGAGCCGGGCCTGTACGTCAAGATGCCGGTGATCGACAACGTGCGCTTCTTCGATATCCGGGTACTCACGCTGGATTCGGAGGAGCCTGAGCGGTTCCTGACATCCGAAAACAAGAACGTGCTGGTCGACTCGTTCGTGAAATGGCGGGTTACCGACGTGCGTCAGTATTACGTCAGCGTCGGCGGCGACGAACTGCGCGCCAACGACCGCCTCAAAAAGACCGTGAATTCGAGCCTGCGGGACGAGTTCGGCAAGCGCACCGTGCACGACGTGGTGTCGGGCGAGCGTGACAAAGTCATGGAGGTCATGCGCGAGAAAGTCGATGATGATGCCGGCAAGATCGGCGTCGAAGTTCTGGACGTGCGTCTGAAGCGCGTCGATCTCACGCAGGAAGTGAGCGAGGCGGTTTACAGGCGCATGGAGGCGGAGCGCAAGCGGGTCGCCAACGAGCTGCGCTCCACCGGTTTTGCCGAGGCGGAGAAGATCCGCGCCGATGCCGATCGCGAGCGCGAGGTGATCATTGCGCAGGCCTACCGCGACGCGCAACGCATCAAGGGTGACGGCGATGCCAGGGCCTCCGCCATCTACGCGCGCGCCTTTGAGCAGAATCCCGAGTTTTACGCTTTCTACCGCAGCCTCGAGGCATATCGCCAGAGTTTCCGCAACAAGGGCGACCTGCTGATACTCGAACCAAATTCCGAGTTCTTCAGGTACCTGAAGAATTCCTCGGGCCGCAGCGCCAAATAACAAGCCGTCGTTGGTAAGACCCGCAAAGGGCAGTTCTGGCAGGTTGCACGACGCGCGGGGAGGGGGTTCGCGGCGGGAAAGGGGAGGATGGAAGGCTATACCAGCATCCTGTTGACGGCGGTTGCGTTGATGCTGATCATCGAAGGCGCGCTGCCGTTCCTGCTCCCGGCTGTCTGGAGGGAAGCGTTCCGGCGGCTTACCGAAATGTCCGACGGCCAGATCCGCTTCGTCGGGCTGTCCTCGATGCTCGCCGGCCTGCTGCTGCTTTTCCTGACGAAATAGCCCACCATAGCTGCTTTATTGGTTTCCGGTCGCCGCCAGTGGACCCGGACGGCGAAAGTGCGATTGCAAATGACCATGCAGAAGTGGCTTCTTCCAGAATACATCGAGGACGTCCTGCCGGCCGAAGCCGCGCGGGTAGAGCGGCTGCGCCGCCGTGTGCTCGACCTGTTCTTCTCCCATGGCTACGAGCTGGTGATCCCGCCCATGCTCGAGTACCTCGATTCACTGCTCACCGGCAGCGGCCACGATCTCGATCTGAGAACTTTCAAGCTGGTGGACCAATTGTCGGGGCGGCTGCTGGGTCTGCGCGCGGACATCACGCCGCAGGTGACGCGTATCGATGCGCACCTGCTCAACCGCGAGGGCGTCACCCGGCTGTGTTACAGCGGCACCGTGCTGCACACGCAGCCTTCGGGTCTGTTGCGCACCCGCGAGCTGCTGCAAATCGGTGCGGAGCTCTACGGCCATGCCGGTCTGGAAAGCGATATCGAGATTCAGACGCTGATGCTGCGCGCACTGCAGGCCGCGGGGCTGAAGGGCATACACCTTGATCTCGGGCACGTTTCGGTGTTTCGAACGCTGGTGACCCGCGCCCGAATTGCGCCGGAGCGGGAAGCGGAGCTGTTCCGGGTGCTGCAGGCGAAAGATTTGCCGGCGCTGCGCGAGCTATCTGCGGGTCTCGATGCCAAGACGCGCGAGGCCTTGCTGCTCCTGCCCCAGCTCTACGGTGGACCGGAAGTGCTGGCGACTGCGCGCCAACGCCTGCCGGCGTATCCGGAGCTGGGCGCCTGTCTCGATTTGCTGGAAGCGATCGGCAGGCAACTCGGCGCCGAGGTCAAGGAGTTGTGCTTCGATCTGGCCGAGTTGCGCGGCTACCACTATCACAGCGGAATGGTGTTCGCCGCTTACGCCGGCGCGCGCCCGGAAGCGATTGCGCGCGGCGGCCGCTACGATGAAGTCGGGCGCGCATTCGGGCGGGCCAGGCCGGCGACTGGATTTACCATGGATCTTCGCGATCTGGCCGACGTCGGCAATGGCGATCTCAGGCCAATACGCGTGCTCGCGCCTTACCGGCCGGGCGACGCAGCCCTGCAAACCGAGATAACACGGCTGCGCGTCGGCGGAGTCATCGTGGTGGTGGAGCTGCCGGGGCATGATGCCAATCGCGCCGAACTGGGTTGCGAGCAGCAATTGGTGTCGCGCGCCGGCGCCTGGAAACTCGAGCCGCTGAAGTGATCGACGCCACGGATCAATGAAGCAGAGGTGGTAATGGCAAGCAACGTGGTGGTTATCGGCACGCAGTGGGGAGACGAGGGCAAGGGAAAGGTCGTCGATTGGCTGACCGATCACGCCCAGGGTGTGGTGCGCTTCCAGGGCGGGCATAACGCCGGGCATACGCTGGTGATCGGCGGCAAGAAGACCGTGCTGCACCTGATTCCGTCGGGGATTCTGCGGCCCGGCGTGCGCTGCTACATCGGCAACGGCGTGGTGGTGTCGCCGCAGGCGCTGCTGGACGAACTGGCGACTTTGGAGAACGCCGGCATCGAGGTGCAGGGGCGGCTTACCATCAGCGATGCCTGCCCGCTGATCCTGCCGTATCACGTGGCGCTCGACCAGGCGCGAGAGGGCGCCAAGGGCGAAGGCAAGATCGGCACTACCGGGCGCGGCATCGGCCCGGCCTACGAAGACAAGGTGGCGCGGCGCGCGATCCGTCTCCAGGATCTGTTTCACCGCGAGCGCTTCGCGGCAAAACTGGGTGAAGTGCTCGACTATCACAACTTTGTGCTCAAGCAGCACTTCAGCGCCCGGACAGTGGATTTCCAGAAGACGCTGGACCAGGCGCTAGCGCTGGCGGAACGCCTTCGCCCCATGGTTGGCGACGTGCCGCGACTGCTGTTCGAGGCGGGCAGGCGCGGTGAGAATCTGCTTTTCGAAGGCGCGCAGGGCACGCTTCTGGATGTCGATCATGGCACCTATCCCTACGTCACCTCGAGCAACTGCGTGGCCGGCGCGGCGGCAGCGGGAAGCGGCGTCGGCCCGCAGGCGCTTCACTACGTGCTTGGCATCACCAAGGCCTACACGACCCGGGTGGGCGGGGGACCGTTCCCGACTGAACTCTACGACGACATCGGCAGGCACCTCGCCAGCCGCGGCAACGAGTTCGGTTCGACGACCGGGCGGGCGCGGCGTTGCGGCTGGTTTGACGCAGCTGCGCTGAAGCGTTCGATCCAGATCAACGGGGTGTCGGGATTGTGCGTTACCAAGCTCGACGTGCTCGACGGCGTGGAGACGCTGCAGGTCGGCGTGGGTTATCGTGTCGGCAAGGAGACGCTGGATATTCTGCCTTCCGGAGCGGACGCGCTCGCCGAATGCGAGCCGATCTACGAAGAAATTCCGGGCTGGGCCGAGAGCACGGTGGGCATCAAGCGCCACCAGGACCTGCCCAGGAATGCGCGCAACTATCTCAAGCGCATTGAACAAACCTGCGCGGTGCCGATAGATCTGATCTCGACCGGTCCCGACCGCGAGGAGACCATCGTGCTGCGCCATCCTTTCGCGCCTGCGAAATGAGCGACACTCGGGAAATCTGCGACGCGGATTGCGGGAGGATTTCAGGCTGGTGCCGAGAAGAGGACTCGAACCTCCACAGTGTTGCCACCGCCAGGACCTGAACCTGGTGCGTCTACCAATTCCGCCATCTCGGCACGGGAGGGCGCAAAATGTAATTGGAAAGCGGCGCCTTGTCAACGCAGTCTGCGCTTTGCGAAACCCGATCTTTCCATGAAGACAAACAAGAAAGCCGAAACCATCAGCCGCAAGAAAAATTCCGCCGCGCCCACGCGGGGCGCGGACGTGCGCAGCCACGACCCGCAATTGGAACGCGAGCAGTCGCGCTACGAACACCCACTCCCCAGCCGCGAATACATCCTCCAGGTCCTGCTCGAGCAGGGCGTGCCGATTTTTGCGGATCGGCTTGCGCAGTTGCTTGGTGTCACGCCGCATGAAATGGACGCATTCGTACGCCGGCTGGCGGCGATGGAGCGCAGCGGCCAGGTGATGCGCAACCGCAAGAATGCAATCTGTGTAATGGAGAAGCTCGATCTGGTGAATGGCCGGGTGCAGGGTCACCCGGACGGCTTTGGTTTCCTGATTCGCGACGACCACGGCGAAGACCTGTTCCTCAATCCGGGGGAAATGTCGAAGGTGCTGCACGGCGACCGCGTGGTGGCGCGCGAGGGCGCACTGAGCGCGCGCGGGCGGCGCGAAGGCCAGATCGTCGAAGTGCTCGAGCGCGTCAATCTGAAGGTCGTGGGCCGCTTCCTCAACGAGCACGGCATTGGCTTGGTGGCGGCGGAAGACCGGCGCATCAGCCAGGATATTCTCATCCCTGCCGGTGCCACCGGCGGCGCGAAACCCGGGCAGGTTGTGGTGGCCGAGATCGTCGAGCAGCCCAAGCCCCACGCGCGGCCCATCGGGCGCATCGTCGAGGTGCTCGGCAATTACGCCGATCCTGGAATGGAAATCGAGATCGCGTTGAGAAAGCACGACCTGCCGCACGAATTTTCCAGGGAAGTGGAAAAGTCGGCTGCAAAGTTTCCGCCGGCAGCTACGGACAAGGACCTCAAAGGGCGCGTGGACCTGCGCAACCTGCCGCTGGTCACGATCGACGGTGAAACCGCCAAAGATTTCGATGACGCGGTCTGTGCCGAGCGGCACGGCAAGGGCTTCAAGCTGTGGGTGGCTATTGCCGACGTCAGCCATTTCGTGCACCACGGCGATGCCATAGACAGCGAAGCGCGCCTGCGCGGAAACTCGGTTTACTTCCCGCGGCGGGTCATCCCGATGCTGCCCGAGGTGCTTTCGAACGGGCTGTGTTCGCTGATGCCGAAAGTCGACCGCCTGTGCATGGTGTGTGAGATGGACATTTCCGTACGCGGCGACATCTCGGCTTATCGCTTCTATCGGGCGGTGATGCATTCACGGGCGCGGCTTACTTACACCCGGGTCGCGCAAGTGCTGGAGAGTGCACACGGCGAGGCTGCGCGCGAACTGCGGCAATTGGTTCCCCAACTGCAGGCGTTGCACGCGCTCTACCAGTGCCTTACCAAGGCGCGCGCAGTGCGCGGTGCGATCGATTTCGAAACCGTCGAGACGCAGATGTTCTTCGACGACCGCGGCAAGATCGAACGCATCGTCCCCACCCAGCGCAACGATGCCCAGCGTCTGATCGAGGAATGCATGCTGGCCGCCAACGTCTGCGCCTCCGATTTCCTCTCCGGCCGCGACCATCCGGCGCTGTACCGCGTGCACGAGGGCCCGACTCCGGAAAAACTGGCGGCGCTGCGCGAGTTTCTGCGTGAATTCGGGCTGCAGCTCACCGGCGGCGACCAGCCACATGCCAAGGACTACGCGCGCTTGCTGGAAAAAATAAAGACCCGCCCGGACGTGCAACTGCTGCAGACGGTGATGCTGCGTTCGCTGCGGCAGGCGGTGTACAGCCCTGACAACGTCGGTCATTTCGGGCTCGCCTACGAGGCCTATACTCATTTCACTTCGCCGATCCGCCGCTATCCCGACCTGCTCATCCATCGTTCCATAAAAGCAGTGCTGGAAGGCAAGCGTTACGACACGGGCGACTGGCACGAAATCGGCGTGCATTGTTCGGAGACCGAACGCCGTGCCGACGAGGCGACCCGCGACGTCGAGGCCTGGCTCAAATGCTATTACATGCAGGATCGTATTGGTGAGCGCTTCTCCTGTACCGTCAGCGGCGTGACCAGCTTCGGCGTTTTCGTCGCGCTCGACCAGGTGTATGTCGAGGGCCTGGTGCACATTTCCGAACTAGGTTCGGATTATTTCCATTACGACGCTGCCAAGCATCAGTTGCTCGGAGAGCGCACCGGCAGGCGCTTCCGGCTCGGCGACCGGGTGTCCGTCAAGCTGGTGCGGGTGGATCTCGAGTCCAGCAAAATCGATTTCATACTCGATGAGTCGAAGGCGAAAATCAAATGAGCGGCAGGCGGGCGATTCACGGGCTGCACGCCGTTACCGCGGCGCTCAAGCGCCGGCCGGAGACGGTGATCGAGGTGTTTCTGGATCCCGCCCGCAATGATCCGCGCGCACGCCGGGTGACGGATCTCGCAAAGGCCGGCGGCGTGCGCGTTCACCATGCCGACGCCGCGCGGCTCGACGGACTGGCAAAGGGCTCGCGCCACCAGGGCGTGGTCGCCTTTGTCGAGGAAGCGACCCCGGCCGGTTCGCTGGACGAGGTGCTGGATAGCACCTCCGAGGCGCCGTTACTGCTGGTGCTGGACGGGGTGCAGGACCCGCATAACCTGGGTGCCTGCCTGCGGGTCGCGGACGCCATGGGAGTGCATGCGGTGATTGCACCGAAGGACCGTGCAGTCGGCCTCAGCGCAACGGTGCACAAGGTCGCTTCAGGGGCGGCGGAAAGCGTGCCCTTCATTGTCGTCACCAATCTTGCACGTGCGCTCCGAGACCTGAAAGCTAAGGGCATATGGATTATTGGCGCGGACGAACGCAGCGCCACGACACTGTTCGAAGCCAGGCTTTCCGGTGGCCTGGCACTGGTGCTCGGCGCCGAGGGAGAAGGATTGCGGCGGCTTACGCGCGAGACCTGTGACCAACTAATCGCGATCCCGATGCTTGGCGAGGTGGAAAGCCTGAACGTGTCGGTGGCAGCCGGTATCTGCCTGTACGAAGCCCGGCGGCAACGTCACGCCGCCCCGGGGCGGGACGGTAAACCCTTGAGTGCGCATAAAAATGCTTGAGACAGTTGGGGTCACGCTGCTATAATTTTTTGTTAGCTCCGGTCGTATTGATCGGCGCAATTCGCACGCTTGCCAGTTCACGCCCGGGTCATGCCGGACGGAACGAAAAAAAATCCGGCCCTGCCGGATTGGAAGGGTGCCCGAGTATCGGGTTCCGGCAAGCGGAGGCTCAACCCTTACAGGAGTTAAGTACATGTCGGTCACCATGCGTCAGATGCTCGAAGCTGGAGTTCACTTCGGGCATCAAACCCGTTACTGGAATCCCAAGATGGCCCCGTTTATCTTCGGCCATCGCAACAAGATCCATATCATCAACCTCGAGAAGACTCTGTCCATGTACCAGGAGGCGGTGAAGTTCGTGCGCCAGCTGGCCTCGAACAAGGGCAGCATCCTCTTCGTCGGCACCAAGCGCCAGGCGCGCGAGATCATCCGCGAGGAAGCGCTGCGCGCCGCTACCCCGTTCGTCGATCATCGCTGGCTGGGCGGCATGCTCACCAATTTCAAGACCGTGAAGCAGTCGATCAAGCGCCTGCGCGACATGGAGCAGATGGTGCAGGACGGCTCGATCGAGAAGCTGTCCAAGAAGGAGCAGCTCAATTTCCAGCGCGAGATGGTCAAGCTTGATCGCAGCCTGGGCGGCATCAAGGAAATGAACGGATTGCCGGACGCGCTCTTCGTGGTGGACGTGGGCTACCAGAAGGGCGCGGTCACCGAAGCCAACAAGCTCGGCATCCCGGTAGTGGGGGTGGTGGACACTAACCATTCCCCCGACGGCGTGGACTATGTGATTCCGGGCAACGACGATGCCAGCCGTGCGGTGCGCCTTTACGTGCGCGGCATTGCCGATGCGATCCTCGAGGGTCGCAGCCAGATCGTCCAGGAAATCATCAGCGACGAATTCGTGGAGGTGGACAGTTCGGAGGAACAGGCGCCGGCCTGACCGGGGCCGCCGGAAAAAAAGGGCGTACGCCCTTTTTTTTTAGCTGAAGATTGAAAAACCGCGCTGCGCACGGGCAACGAAGAACAGGAGCTATCGAAAATGGCGGAAATCTCCGCGAACATGGTCAAGGAACTGCGCAGCCGTACCGGGCTCGGCATGATGGAATGCAAGAAGGCGCTGGAGGAGGCCGGCGGCGACATGAACAAGGCCGAGGACCTGCTGCGTATCAGGAGCGGAGCGAAGGCGAGCAAGGTCGCCGGCCGGGTCGCGGCCGAAGGCACGATCGGCATCCACCTGTCGGCCGACCGCAAGCTGGGTGCGCTGGTCGAAGTCAACTGCGAAACCGACTTCGTTGCCAAGGACCAGAATTTTGCCGGGTTTGCGCTGGCGGCGGCGGAACTGGCGGCGGCCGGGAACCTCACCGATGTCGAGGCGCTGGGGCGCGCAAGGCTTGCCTCGGGCGAGAGTGTCGAGGCGACGCGCCAGGCGCTGGTGATGAAACTGGGCGAGAACATCAGCGTGCGCCGGGCTGCGGTGCACAAGGCCAGGGGCAGACTCGCGCGCTATTTGCATGGCACCAGGATCGGGGTGATGGTCGACCTGGAGGGCGGCGACGAGACGCTCGGCAAGGATCTGGCGATGCACATTGCGGCTTCCAGGCCGATTTGCGTGTCCCGGGACCAGGTTCCGGCGGAGTTGATCGCACGCGAACGCGAGATCGCCAGGGCCCGGGCGCTCGAATCCGGCAAGCCGGCCAATATCATCGAAAAAATCGTCGACGGCAGCGTGCAGAAGTATGTTGCCGAGGTGGCGCTTCTGGGCCAGCCTTTCGTCAAGGACGACAAGATCACGGTGGACAAGCTGCTCGCAACCAAGGCTGCAAAGGTACATGCGTTCACGCTGTTCATCGTTGGCGAAGGCATCGAGAAGAAGGCAGCCGATTTCGCCGCCGAAGTCATGGCGCAGGCTGCGCAGGCACGCTAGACCGGACCCGCCGCCGCGTGATGAAGCCAGCCTACAAACGCATCCTGCTCAAGTTGTCGGGCGAAGCCCTGATGGGCGACGATGCCTACGGGGTCAATCGCGAGACCATCGACCGCATCGTTTCAGAGGTCAAGGAAGTGGTGGGGCTCGGGGTCGAAGTCGGCGTGGTCATCGGCGGGGGCAACATTTTTCGCGGCATGGCGCCGGCGGCGGCCGGCATGGACCGCGCCACTGCGGATTACATGGGGATGCTGGCCACCGTCATGAACGCGCTTGCGCTGCAGGACGCGATGCGCAGGCAGGGCCTCAAGAGCCGCGTGCAATCGGCGATCAACATCGAGCAGGTCGCCGAACCCTATATCCGCGGTAAGGCCATGCGTTATCTGGAAGAAGGCCGGGTGGTAATTTTCGCCGCTGGCACCGGCAACCCGTTCTTCACGACCGATACGGCGGCGGCGCTGCGCGGCATGGAAATGAACGTGGACATCGTGGTGAAGGCCACCAAGGTGGACGGGGTGTATACCGATGATCCGCGGACCCATCCGGACGCAATGCGTTACCAGCGCGTCAGCTTCGACGAGGCGATCGTGAAGAAGCTCAAGGTGATGGACGCCACCGCGTTGACCTTGTGCCGCGACCAGAAACTGCCGATTTGCGTGTTCAGCATCTTCAAGGCGGGCGCGCTCAAGCGGGTGGTGCTCGGCGAGGACGAAGGCACGCTGGTCCACGCCTGAGAAGCTGAAGGAGGAAGCCCATGACGATTGCCGACGTGAAGAAGTCTGCGGAGCAGAAGATGCACAAGACGCTTGATACGCTCAAGGCCGATCTCGGCAAGATCCGCACGGGGCGCGCCCACACCGGCATCCTCGACCATATCCAGGTCGATTACTATGGCAATTCCACGCCGCTCAACCAGGTGGCGAACCTGTCGCTGATCGATGCCCGCACCATCAGCGTCACGCCCTGGGAGAAGAAAATGGTTGCGGTGATCGACAAGGCGATCCGCGAGGCCGATCTGGGGCTGAACCCCGCGACCATGGGGGACACAGTGCGGGTGCCGATGCCGGCGCTGACCGAAGAGCGCCGCCGTGACCTGACCAAGGTCGTCAAGGGCGAGGCGGAGAACGCACGGGTGGCGGTGCGCAACATTCGCCGCGACGCCAACGCCGCGCTGAAGGAACTGCTGAAGCGCAAGGCGGTGTCGGAAGACGACGAGCGCCGCGCCCAGGAAGACATCCAGAAGCTCACTGACCGCCACATCGCCGAGATTGACAAGGCCCTGGCGGCCAAAGAAACCGACTTGATGGCGGTCTGACCGTGTTCACCAGCGCCACCATTGCCGTGCCCGAAGCCCGCGCCGTCCCGCGCCATATCGCCATCATCATGGATGGCAACGGCCGCTGGGCCAGGAAGCGCTTCCTGCCGCGTGTGGCAGGCCATCGCCGCGGACTGGACGCGGTGCGCGCGGTGACCAAGGCCTGCATCGAGCGCGGCGTCGAGTACCTCACGCTGTTTGCTTTCAGCAGCGAGAACTGGCGCCGTCCCAAGGAAGAAGTCTCGTTTCTGATGGAATTGTTCGTGATGGCTCTCGAACAGGAGGTGAGCAAGCTGCACGCCAATCACATCCGCCTCCGGGTGGTGGGCGACCTGTCCAGCTTCGAGCCGCGCCTGACCAGTCTAATCAGCAACGCCGAGCAGCTGACGGCCGGCAATGACCAGCTCACGCTCACCATCGCCGCCAATTACGGCGGACGCTGGGACATCCTGCAGGCGGTGAATCGCATGGTGCGGGAGGCGCTGAGTCCGCAGGATGCGTACCGCGAGGCCCATCTTGCTCCGTACCTAGCGATGAGCTACGCGCCCGAGCCCGATCTGTTCATCCGCACCGGCGGCGAGCAACGCATCAGCAACTTCCTGTTGTGGCAGCTGGCCTATACCGAGTTCTACTTCACCGACGAGTTGTGGCCGGATTTCGACGCTGAGGCGCT
>JBQTIV010000175.1:0-2909 GCA_052387775.1 Betaproteobacteria bacterium | reverse complement strand
CGGAATCGTCGTGGTCGCGGAAATAAGTCTTGTCGGATGGCTCGCGTCGGCGCTCGACACCGTATCGGGTAGACTACTCGCCCTTGCCATCGCCACGGCTGTATTGCTAGGCTTGGGTATCCTTCAGCTCCATCGCCAGATTCAGCGTCGTATAGACGAGTTCGTGAGGCTATAGGATGTACATCGTTGTTGGCATCTTAATGCTTGCCGTCGCGCTTCTATTTGTCGGCATCTCTCTTCACGCCGCGTACCACAAGTAGCGCCTTCTAACCCCGCGCCCCAATCCGATGGGCGAATACGGGTGTACTTCCATCGACTATTTCGCACGCCCGCGGTTGGGCGCGAACGTTAGTTGTCATTTCTAGTCCGCAGCCACGTAGTCATGCCGATGAGAGGAGTCGCCACAATGACGAGGTCAACATTGATTGCGCTCATGGCCGGCACATTGTTGCTGCTCGCCGCGCCGATGGTGCAGGCTGCGCCGTGCCTGATAGTCACGATTACCGGCGCCCAGGGCGGACCGCAGGCCTACAAGGGCCAGGCTGGCTCCGGCACGCTCGTCAGCTACGGCGACGACGCTGACAATTGCGGCGCCGTGCGGCTGCAGTTCGATGCCGGGCGCGGAACGCTCTTGCGGCTTTCGCAGATCGGTGTGCAATCGGGGCAGTTGAACGCCATCTTTTTCACCCACATGCACAACGACCATAGCGAGGGCTTCATCGACCTCCTCAAGCATCGCTGGTTTTCGTTCCCGACCGGGCCGAAGATCGACGTAGTGTGCAGCGACGATGTTGCCTCCCCGCTCGGATTCACGCTCAGTTGCAGGAAATTCGTCGTCCACATTGCCGACGCGCTGATCAATTCCGGCGAGATCGCGCAGCGCGTCACGGAGAACAAGCGCCGTCCCGCGGCCGGACCGGCGGCGCTCGCAAACATGCGGACCTTCGAGCCGAAGAACGAACCGCAGGTGGTCTGGTCCGCGGGCGACGTGAAGGTGAGCGCGGTCCGCTCCACCCACATCGCAGGCCACGCCTCCTATCGCGTCGACACGCCAGCCGGCAGTGTGGTGATCGGCGGCGACGCCGCTAACGACACGCTGGCCCCGCCGCGCGATTCGTCGACGTCCTCGCAGGTGGAGGCGCTCGCCAAGGGTGCCGAAATTATCGTGCACTCGACCATCCACCCGGTAATGGGGCCCGATCGCGACAGCGGATTGCGGCCAGACGCCTTCTATCGCCAGAGCACGGCCTTTGACCTCGGCGCGATGGCACAGCGCGTGGGCGCGAAGCACCTCGTGCTGACGCACTTGATTCCCCCACCCGGCGCACCGACGCAAGGGGTCTTCAAGGTGCCGGGTGGCCCGCTGACCGAGGCCGACTATCGCAAGGTCGCGCAGGACGGCGGCTTCACCGGCAACATCGTGGTCGCCACTGATCTCGCGAGCTTGAGGCTGCCGGTAAAATAAATTCGCGGACCCTACCGCGTCGATTCCTCGTGGCATTCATATAAGCGACCTCATTGCCAACTAACTTTAGTTCGAGCGGACGCGTTGCCAGCTGCGCTGGCCAGCGCAGCTCAACATTGCGTTAGGCGTTTTCAAGGAGAAGCCATGAACGCGCACGCGAATAATCTCGACACCATAGCCCCGGTGTTCCGTGTTGCCGATCTGGCTCGCCCTCTATCGTATTACCGCGACCAGCTCGGCTTTGAGTTCGAAGCCGCGGAGCATCCAGACGCTAGTTTCGGTGTGCGAGATGCGCAGGCGCTTGCGTCCCGATTTGCCAACGCGGGTGCCGGTTTTTCTGTACCGCTCCGCACCATGCCATATGGCAAAGAGTTTTGCGTCAGAGATCCCGACGGCTATATCCTCGGTTTCATTCGGGCCGGCGAGGCGCAAGCAAGGTGACGGATTCTGTCTCGTTCGTCATCGCAAACAAGGGCAGTTCTCGTCTGGCATCTTCTTTGCCTTCGTAAGCGTGATCGGAGTGCTCGCAATGCCGCAGGTGTTGCCCGGATGGAAAATGTGATTTGTCCCCGCAGCCGAGACTATCCCATGTTGAGATATGCCGAACAACCGCCCAGTCAACACGGAGCGCGCCCGAGCCTCGCGTATTGCTCAGGCCCGGATGTGCGCGCCGGTTAGCTCTTCGTCGGGTTTCACTTCGATGCCACAGACAGCCGTGATTCTCTTGGTTTTCTCTCCGGTACACGCTGCGATCGGCTTGCTGGCTTACTTTCTTATCGAACGATCACGAACTGTCGGACCCAAACCCGACTTTTGGAACTTCATTAGTACTGTGGCGTTCTGGGCTGTCGGTACGCTTGTGTTTTCCGGGATAGTCGTCTCGGTGGGGGTCGGCGCCTTTTACGAAAGCGCCAATGCACCATTCGCCATCTTTGTATACGGTCCGCCCGCCCTTGCGATTGGCGGCATTGCCGGTGCATTGATGTGGCGGAAGGAGATAGTGAAACGTAACCGCGCAGTCGGGAGGGGCGTGGCATCAAGATAGAAGATGTCGAGTGAATTGAGCGGCCGGGGAGACCGGTAACCAAGAAAGTGTCGAGGGACATCGGTTACACTGTGCCGCGTGTTGAACGGCGAGCACTCGTCCTTTCGAGCGCACGGGGATAAACGGCATGTCGCGTTCGGCTTGAACGTTGCTCGGCGCGCTTGGCGGTTCATTCCCTTTTTCATTGCTTTCTTGACGGCGCTGGCGCCGGCCGTCTACGCGCAGGCGCTGCCGCGCTCCGCGGTCGAGCAGAACTCGCAGAACGTCGACCAGCTCTTCAACTGGTAACACGACTCGGTCTACGGCACCGGTGCCAAAAGACCGGACGGTCGGATCGTTCCCGTTCTGACCGCGGCATCTGTTTCCCGGATCGTGTCGTATCATGGCGCGGGTGAAGCG
>JBQTIV010000174.1:0-3963 GCA_052387775.1 Betaproteobacteria bacterium | reverse complement strand
GGATGGGCCGGCTCGGCCTCAAAGGCGATCGAGCACGCCGGATCGATCACGAACTCCAGGAACACGATATGCACCGGCGCAAACACCAGCGGCCAGCCCAACAGTAAAGGCAGCAGCGCCATGCCCGCGGTAGGCACGTGCACCGCGATCAGATAACTCATGGCGTGGCGGATATTGTCATAGATGCGGCGGCCTAGCCGCACGGTCTCGACGATGGATTTGAAGTCATCTTCCAGCAGCACCAGCGAGGCTGCTTCGCGCGCCACATCGGTGCCGCGTCCGCCCATGGCCACGCCGATATGTGCCGCTTTGAGCGCCGGAGCGTCGTTCACTCCGTCCCCGGTCATGGCGACAATCTCGCCGTTGGCCTTCAGCGCGTTGACCAGCGCCAATTTCTGTTCCGGAACCACCCGCGCGAAGATGCTTACCTCCGCGACGCGGGTGCGCAAGTGCGCAGCACTCAAACGCTCGAGCTGCGCGCCGGTCAACACCCCGCCCGGCGACTCCAGTCCGATTTCGTCGGCAATCGATTGCGCTGTTCCCGGGTAGTCTCCGGTAATCATCACCACCCGGATGCCCGCGTCGTAGCACTCCTTGATTGCCCGCGGCACCGCCGGCCTCAGGGGGTCCGCGAGCGCAATGAGTCCGAGAAACTTGAAGGTGAATCCTGTCGGGCGAGCGGGAAACTCACCGCCGTGAAAACGCGCCTCTGCCACGCCGAGCACCCTGCGTCCACGCGATGCGATTTGCGCGGTCTGCTCCATGATGATCGCCTGCCGCGCCGCGTCCGCCTTGCAAAGCCTGGCGATCGCCTCGGGAGCTCCCTTGGTGGCGACCACGAACTCGCCACCGTCCGCCCTCTGCCAGCAGTGCGTGACCGCCAGCAAGTCGCTCCTCAGGTCGTACTCCTTCACCAGCCGCCATTGGGCGCGCATGCGCGCGGTCTCGGCGTCGTGCTCGAGAGCGTAGCCAACGATCACGCGCTCCATCGGATCAAACGGATTGAGCTCGCACGCCAACGCAGCATATTGCGCGACCGGCCGAATGTTGGCCGGCAGGGCACCGCGCGCGGCATCGTGATGGTGGCCCGGGACCGCGAGTTCCGCCACCGCCATGCGGTTCTCGGTGAGCGTGCCGGTCTTGTCCACGCACAGCACGGTCGCCGCGCCAAGCGTCTCGATGGCCGGCATGCGCCGGG
The DNA here is from genome assembly GCA_052387775.1 of Betaproteobacteria bacterium. Classification (GTDB taxonomy): domain Bacteria; phylum Pseudomonadota; class Gammaproteobacteria; order Burkholderiales; family JACQAP01; genus JACQAP01. Next base: position 2,765 of record JBQTIV010000174.1, on the reverse strand, counting down.
TCAGTACCTTCTTCTGGGAAATGCGCCAGGCGCCGAGCGCGAGAAAAACTGTAAGCACCACCGGAAATTCCTCCGGCAGCACCGCCATCGCCAGCGTGATGCCAGCCAGCAATCCCGCCAGCCAGTCGCCGCGCAACATCCCGTAGAGCACCACGACGGCAAAACATAGCAGCAGCCCGATTGCAGCGAAGACCCGCACGAAGCTCGCGGTCTGGATTTGCAGCGGTGTGTCCTGAACTTCGAGGGACTCGAGCGCTTTGCCGATGCGGCCGATCTGCGTCCGCGCACCGGTCGCCAGAATGCGCGCCTTTCCGAACCCCTGCACGACCAGCGCGCCGGAAAACACGAACGGCTGCGCATCGCCGCCCGGACTCGCCATCTCGCTCACTTCCGAGGTCGCCGTTCGCTTTGAGACCGGCAGGGACTCCCCGGTGAGAAGGGACTCGTCAGCGCTGAATTCGTTGCACTCGACCAATACGCCGTCGGCCGGCACGCGATCGCCCTCGTGCAGCAGCACCAGATCACCGGGCACCACCTCGCGGCCGGCGATGCGCTTTTCCACGCCTGCGCGCACCACCAGAGCGCGCGGACTGGACAGATCGCGCAGCGCCTCCAGCGAGCGCTCGGTCTTGCGTTCCTGATAGACGGTGATGCCCATCACCACGAACACGGACACCAGCAGGATCAGCGCTTCATGAAGGTCGCCGATTGCAAGGTAAATCGTGCCGCCGGCGATCAGCAGCAGAAGCATTGGTTCGCGAACGACTTCCAGCGCAATCCGCAGCGCGTCCCGGCTCTTGCCGCGCGGCAGCTCGTTGGCTCCATGTTGCGCCAGCCGGCGCTTCGCCTCGGCCTCAGTTAGGCCGGAGGGGGAATGTTGTGGACTGCTCGGCATGTTCATCGGTGCAGGAGGGACTGGGGATAAGGGTCGGTCGACGAGTGATTAAGTGATTCAGTAACCCAAGCACCCAATCACTTAATCACTGAATCACTCAATCACCGCCCTTCGGGCGTGTCGTCGTCCTCGAGGATGCGGTGCGCCGGACCTTCCAGGTCGTCGAACTGGCCGCTCCTGACCGACCACCAGAATATTCCACCGATCACGAAGACCAGCACGACAGAAAGCGGGATGAGGAGGTAGAGGATTTCCATGTGTAAATTCGGTGATTCAGCGATTGAGCGATTGGGCGATCGGGGAATTTGATCTTCAATCACTTGATCGCTGAATCACTTAATCGCTGGCCCCTTGTCCTTCACCCTTCACTCATTCACCCTTCACCCTTCACTGTTCTTTGCGCGGAGTGCATTCAGCACGACGAGCAAAGAACTCACAGACATCCCGATCGCGGCCATCCACGGCGTGACGTAACCGGCTACAGCGAGCGGAAGCGCGACAATGTTATAGGCAAAAGCCCAGGAGAGATTTTGCCGTACGATGCGCAGCGCCTTTTTCGAAGCCACGATGCCGCGCGCGAGATCCGCGAGCCTTGCCGAAACCAGCACCATGTCCGCTGCGCCCTGCGCCAACGCAGCACCTCCGCCCATCGCCACCGACACCTGTGCCTGCGCCAGCACGGGTGCATCGTTGACGCCGTCGCCGATCATCGCCACCACAGCGCCTTGCCCCTGCAGGTCCTGTACCGCGGCACGTTTCTGCGCCGGCGTCATCAGGGCGCGGAAGTCCTCGATCCCCGCCGCCCGAGCCGCCACCTGCACCGCCTCCTCGCTGTCTCCTGACAGCAATACGACGCGGCGCCCTGAGCGCCTCAGTGTGGCAATGACTTCGCGCGCGTCATCGCGGATCCGGTCGCTGAGATGGAAGACCGCAATCGGTCCCCGCTCATCGCCCAGCCAGACCTGTGTGGTTTCGCTTTCGCCACGATCCTTCTCCGGCGGCGCGCCGGACAGTTCCCACACGAACATACGCTGGCCGATGCGTACCCGACTGCCGTTAATAATGCCTTCGACGCCGCTGCCTGGAAAATTGCGGACGTCCTGGGCAATGATTTTTTGCGCCCCGGCGGCGTCAACAATCGCGCGGGCCGCCGGATGTTCGGACGCCTGCTCCAGCGCTGCCGCCAGTGCCAGCGCCTGGGTGCGGCTGCGACCAGCCAGCGCCTTGACCTCGGCAACGCTCAAGCGGCCTTCGGACAGCGTCCCGGTCTTGTCGAACACGAAGCAATCGGCTCGCGCCAGCGTTTCGATCGCGTGCCCGCGCGTCACGATCAGTCCAAGCCTTGCCATCGCCGCAGCCGCCACCGCAAGCACGGTAGGTGTAGCAAGCGACAGCGCACACGGGCAGCTCACAACCAACACCGCTACCGCCACCGGCAGCGCTCGCGCCGGTTCCCGCAGCAGCCAGTAAATCGTCGTTGCCGCGGCGACCAGGAGGATGAAAGCGACAAAGCGCACGGCGATGCGATCGGCAATTTCCTGTACTCGCGGACGCTCCTGCGTCGAGCGTTCCATCAGACGAACGATTCCGGACAACATGCTGTCTGCACCGATGCGCTCCACCTTCACGGCAACCGGATGACCGCGGTTGACCGACCCGCCGATCACCCCGGAGCCCTCCTTCTTCGCCACCGGGCGGCTTTCGCCGGTCAGCAGCGACTCGTCCACCTCGGTGTCGCCCTGTTCGATCCGGCCATCCACGGGAAAATTCTCCCCGGGCCGCACCAGTACTTGGTCACCTACCCTGAGTGCGCCGGCTCCAACCACCTCGGTGTTCATGCACAGCGGAAAATTCACCAGCCGGCTTGCCA
>JBQTIV010000173.1:0-5283 GCA_052387775.1 Betaproteobacteria bacterium | reverse complement strand
CGACGTCGGGATGCGCAATCAGCCCCACCGGTTCGGTCTGGAAGTTCGCCGCGACGGTGATCAGTGGAAGATTCTGCTCGACTGCGTTGATGGTGGCAACGTCGTAGCCCATTACGAAATCGGCCTTTTCCGCGAGCAGCAACTGGTAGACGTTGACCTGCGGGCCGCCCATTCCGACTTTCACGTCTAGACCGTATTTCGCGTAGATGCCTTCGGCCACTGCCTGATAGAAACCGCCGTGCTCGGCTTCGGCGTACCAATTGGTGAGGAAGGTGACCTTGTCGAGCGCGTGCGTCGAGGTGGCAGTAGACAACAGAATGGCGAGACTGAGGCGGGCAAGGATTGCCATCGTTGCGGGCTCCGACAGAGATGATCGGCGCAGTTTACGCCACAGCTGCAAGGACTGAAAACCTCGCGTTGCGCGCAGAAACGCTGTTGCCGCCAGCCCGGTTTATTTTGATCCGTTGTTGGAGGCCCTGCACTGTCAATTTCTGTGCGCGATGGGCGTGCAAGAAACAAGACCTCACCCCTGACTCGCTTACTCGACTTCAAGGATCATTTCGATCTCAACCGGGATGTTGAAGGGTAACTCGGCCATGCCGACCGCGGAGCGAGCATGCTTACCGATTGCCTCACCGAACACTTCGACCATGAGATCGGAGAAGCCATTGATGACCTTTGGCTGATCAGTGAATCCCGGCGCGGAGTTGACCATGCCGAGGACCTTCACGATCCTTTTTACCCTGTCGAGGCTCCCCAGCGAGGCCCGCGCCGTCGCGAGAAGGTTCAGGCCCGTTGCACGAGCAGCCTGATAACCCTGCTCGAGCGAGAGATCTTTGCCCACTTTTCCCCTGGGGGTGGATTGATCTGGACCTGAGCCAGAAAGAAAGAGCAGGTTGCCAACGCGTACCGCAGGGACATAGTTCGCAACAGGCGTGGCTGGCGATGGCAGCACGATATTTTTTTGCTTCAGGTTGTCTTCCGCGCCGCCTGTCGCTTGTGCAGAGGCAATGCTTGCCGATAAAAGGGCGAAAACCAGTGCTCCAACCAGTGCTCTCATCGCGCTTCTCCTTCGTGTCTGGCTAGCGTGAATTGAACTTCCCAAAAGAGGCGTATTAAAGCATCAAGGTTTCAATATCGCCACCGCCTTGATGGCACAAGCCGATTTCCGCTGTTACGACATTAGCTCCGGCATAACGTCGGCTACGCAGACGTTAGCCTTCACTGAAACTCCCTTCGTCGTTTTCACGACATTCACGGTATTCACGAACGTCACGGTATTCACGGCCTTTCTCACGGCTCTATTGGCAATTCGCTCTCGTGCCAGCGGCGCAAAGCCATCTTGGCCAGTGCCGTGACCAGCAGGAACAGCGCAATGCCGGTCAGTGTGATCAGGATCAGTGCCGCGAACAGGCGGGGAATGTTGAGCTGCAGCCCCGCCATCAGGATCTGGTAAGCGAGCCCGGACTGGGTACCGCCGGTGCCGGCCACGAACTCCGCGACTACCGCGCCGATCAGCGCCAGCGCGGCGGCCACCCGCAGCCCGGCAAAGAAGTAAGGCGCCGCGCTGGGAATGCGCAGCCGGATCAAAGTCTGCATGCGCGTGGCGCCGTACATGTGGAACAGGTCGAGCAATCCCGTGTCCACGCTGCGCAGGCCGATAGTCGTGTTGGCGATCACCGGAAAAATCGACGCTACGGTCGCGCAGATCACCAGGGCGGTTCGCGGCTCGTCCACCCAGATGATAATCAGGGGCGCGATCGCCACCAGCGGCGTGACCTGCAGGATGACCGCATAGGGTAAAAGGCTTGCCTCGATCAGGCGGCTTTGCACGAACAGGATTGAAAGCGCCACGCCGACTACGACGGCAAGTCCCAGCGCGGCGCCGGTGACCTGCAGCGTGACAAGCAGCGAGCCGGACAGCAATCCCCAATCTTGCGCCAGCGTCTTCATCACCAGGAATGGGGAAGGCACGATATAGGGTGGCACGTCGTTCATCACCACCAGCGCATGCCAGAGCAGGATGAACGCAATGCCGACCGCGATCGGTGCGCCGACCTGCAGCCACTTGCCGACGTTCATGCGGGCGCGTCGTGCATGGCGGTGGCCAGCACGCCGGAAAGCGCGGCGCTCAGGCGCGCGAATTTCTCCGTGACGCGGAAGGCTTCGTGGCGCGGCTGTGGCTCGTCGATTGCAACTTCCTCGAGAATACGGCCCGGGCGGGCGGACATCACCAGCACCCGCGACGACAGGAATACTGCTTCGTAGATGCTGTGGGTGACGAACAGCACGGTGAGCTTCTCGCGCGCGCATAGTTCAGACAGGTCCCGGTCGAGGCGGTTGCGGGTGATTTCGTCGAGCGCGCCGAAGGGCTCATCCATCAGCAGCAACTGCGGGGCGGTCACCAGCGCGCGGGCGATCGAGGCGCGCATCTGCATGCCGCCCGAAAGTTCGCGCGGATAGAAACGCGCGAAATCGTTCAGGCTCACCAGTTCCAGCGCATGGCCCACCTTTTCCTCCGCCCGGACCCGCTCTGCGCCGGAGAGGTCGAGCGGCAGGCGGACATTGCGCTCCACGCTCGCCCAGGGCATCAGTGTGGGATTCTGGAACACGAAAGCCAGTCCAGCCGACCGGGCTTCACGCAAGAGCTCGATGCGCCCCGCGCTTGGCTGCACCAGTCCGGCGATCAATCTCAACAATGTGCTCTTGCCGCAGCCGGAAGGGCCGACCACGGTGACGAATTCGCCTTCGCGAACGTCCAGGTCGATCGGGTCGAGGGCGCATACGCCGTTGGCGAAGACTTTCTGCGCAGCGCGCACTTCGACAGCGATCGTTTGGACGCTCATTGCCTGCGTCTGGTGCGGGAAGAGAAAAGGCTGGCGGCTTTTCGGTACGGCCGCAAACTTAAGCGGCCTGCATGCCGCGCTTGATCGACGTACCGCCCACGCCCAGGGCCGCGAACAACGCCAGCACCTGGAACAGGCCGATGCCGATGAACACCCAGGAGGGATGCTGCCAATCCATCAGCAGGCCGAACAGCGTCGGCGCAATCGACAATCCGATATCCAGCCCCGAGTACACCACGCCGTAAACCCGACCGGTGGCGTTCTTCGGCGCGGCTGCGCGCACTAGCAGATCCCGGGACGGGCCGGCAATGCCGGCACCGAAGCCGATCAATCCCAGCAGCACAATAACGCTGGCCGCGGGCGCAATGCCCGTTGCCACCAGCACCGCAATCGCGCCTGACGCCGCAAATCCTGCCGCGACGACCTTGTCGTGATGCGCGGTCTTGGCCGCCAGAAAGCCACCGACCACGATGCCGCCGGCGCTTGCCAGCATGTACGAGGTGATGCACGCGGTGGCGAGCGCAAAGGGAATCTCGTAGATGTCGCGCAGTGCCGCCGGGGCGAAGCTCTGATTCCGCCGAAGGAAAACGACGAAATCAGGAAGAAGGCGAAGCACATCCACACCGGAGCCGACATGAAGCCGAGAATGCTGCCGCCGGCGCCTTTCGAAGGCTTCACCAGTGCATGTTGCACCTCGCGCGGATCGAGCAGGTCGCGCAAGGCGGCCAGTGCCGTCAGTACCGCAAATGCCAGCACGGCGGCGGCCAGCAGAGCCACGCGCCAGCCGGCAATGGTGGCGATTCCGGCAAGAAACACCGGCGCCAGCGCCCAGCCGAGCGTTCCCGCCAGTCCGTGCATGCTGAACGCATGGCCGAGCCGCGGCACGCTCACCCGCCTGTTGAGCAGCGTGAAGTCGGCGGGATGAAACACGCTGTTGCCAAGGCCGGCAACACCGGCGAACAGGATCAACATCGGGTAGTTCTGGCTGACCGCCAGTCCGAGCGCGGCAAGGGCGAGGAGCGCAATCCCGCCTAACAGCACCGGCAATGCACCGAAGCGGTCGACTACAAACCCGGCCAGCGCCTGGCCCACGCCCGACACGATGAAGAACACGGTCATGAGCAGCCCAAGCTCGGCGTAGCTCAGGACGAACGCATCCTTGAGCCATGGAAACAGCGATGCAAGCGCGAGGTGGAAGAAGTGCGAGGTGCCGTGGGCGAGGCCGACCAGCCCGATCACCTGGGCGTCGCGGCGAAAGGAATCAACGGTCGCAGCGGTCATGATCCGGGAAAGAAAAATTAAGCCTGCACCATAGCGTAACCATGGTCCTGAGGCAAACGCCCGGGGAGCCCGGACGCGACTGGCCGCAGAACGGTTAGAATCACGAGAAAATCCACAGAACGGCCGCGCGGCATGCGTGCGCCGCATGACCGGAGGAAGCCATGACAACTGCTGTGTTGACGCCGAAGCAGGCCGCGTTCCGCGACGAATATAAACGCAACATCGCTTCCTGGTACAACGGCTGGGGGCACCTGCTGTCCATCTTCGTACCCGGCAGTGCCGTGGTCTGGTACTGCGCAGCGCAAGTCGAGAACCCGACCGTCTGGGAGTTGCTGTTCGTGATCCCGGTTCTGGTTTTCTACAATTTCAACGAGTGGTGGCTGCACAGGAATGCCATGCACCGGCCTATCAAGGGCCTCGGCGGCATCCTCATGCCGGTCTACCACCGCCATACCCACCAGCACCATCAATACTTCACCGCACAGGTGATGACCTACGACACCAATCGCGAATGGCGCATCGTGCTCTTTCCCCCGTACGCGCTGCTGGTGTTCATGCTGCTGACGCTGCCGGCGGCAATCGTGCTGGGCTACCTGTGGTCGGTGAACGCAGGTTACGTCCTGATGATGCTCACGCCGATCTACTACCTCAATTACGAGACCTTCCATCTGTGCTGCCACGTGCACGATAACTGGTTGGTGCGCAACTGCCCGCTGGTGAACACCATCCGTCGGCATCACGCCGCGCATCACAGCCAGCCGATCATGATGGAGCGCAACATGAACCTGACCTACCCGGTCGCCGACTGGTACATGGGCACCAGCGATCTGGACCGCGGGCTGCTCGGCCATCTGTTCAACGGTTACAGCACCCGGCATGTGAAGAAGGCATTTCTCGCCGATCAGGGCGTCGAACTCAATGTCAACGCAAGAACGTCATGAACAAGCCGGCCGCTGGCCGGCAATTATGGCGTTGACGCAGAGGACGCAGGGGTAAGAAGCGAGGGCGCAAAGAAAGGCTACGGGACGGGTGACGTGTGCTCGCTAAACATTCCTCTTCTTTCTTCATCCTTCCGCCTTCATCCTTGCCCTCATCCTTCAGCCTTCCTCCTGGTTCGGAATGTGCACGAATTCGAGAGTGCGACAGTGCGCGATAC
>JBQTIV010000172.1:0-18826 GCA_052387775.1 Betaproteobacteria bacterium | reverse complement strand
TATCCGGGCTGGCCAGGCTGGGGGCCCTGTCGGTGTTGTCCTGGCAGTCACCGACGCGCGGCGTGGCGAATGTCACGCTGCGGCTCAGGCCCGGCCGCTTCAGCGAAACGCCGATCTCCGCGCTGGCGGCCAGCGCCGAAGTCACGCCGGGGATCACTTCGCAGGCTACGCCCGCGGCTGCCAGCGCCTCGATTTCTTCCTGCGCGCGCCCGAACAGCATCGGGTCACCGCCCTTGAGCCGGACTACAACCGCGAACTTCGCCGCAGCCTCGACCAGGTTGCGGTTGATGAAGCGCTGGTCGGTGGAGATGCGGCTGCAGCGCTTGCCCACCGCGACCAGTTTGGCCTGTGGGGCGAGTGCCAGCGTATCGGGATGCACCAGCGCATCGTAAAACACGATGCCGGCGCGTTTGAGGATTTCCGCGCCGCGCAGCGTGATCAGATCGGCGGCTCCCGGTCCTGCGCCAATCAAATAGACCGTGCCCGTCATGCGAACTCCAGTAACACGCGTTTGTCCTTGACGCAGACCATTTCTATTCCGTTTTCTGGAGACATTGCGGCTGTCACTCGATGAGGCCGGCGGCTACGGTGTTGTTGGTCGCCTCGTCGATGACGATGAAGCTGCCGGCGGTACGGTTGCTGCGGTAAGGTTCGAACGCGAGCGGCTGCGCGGTCTTGATGGACACGCGCCCGATGTCGTTGAGCACAAGCGTATCGGCCGTTTCCTGCGCCAGCGAGTTGACATTGACGCGGTAGCGGGGCGCGTTGATCAGGGCCTTCACCGTGCGCGCGCCGTGCTTGAGGAGGTAAGGGCGACTGCGATTGAACGGCTCCTCGGCCAGCCAGCACAACGTCGCCTCCAGTTCGCGGGATACGGCGGACTCGGCACCGGCGGCCACCAGCACGTCGCCGCGCGAGATGTCGAACTGATCCTCGAGCACGATGGTCACCGATTGCGGCGCGTGCGCCTCACTCAGCGACCCGCTGAAGGTGCGGATCTCGCGGACCCGCGAGCGCTGCCCCGACGGCAGCACCCTCACCGCATCGCCGGCGCCGATGCTGCCCGACTCGATGCGCCCGGCGTAACCGCGCGCATCCGCCACACCGCTGTCTCCAGGCCTCGCCACAAGTTGCACAGGAAAGTAGAACTTTCCGTGCGACGCCGATCGCGCGACCTCTGCGGTCTCGAGAATTTCCAGCAGCGTCGGTCCGCGATACCAGGACAGGTTCTCGCCGCGTTCGACCACCATGTCGCCGCGCAATGCAGAGATCGGCAGGAAATCGATGCGATGAAAGTCCAGATCGCGGGCAAAAGATTCGAACGCCTCCCGGATGTGGCTGAACGCTTGTTCGGAGTATTCGACCAGGTCCATCTTGTTGACCGCCAGCACCAGGTGCGGAATGCGCAGCAGGCTGGCGATATAGGCGTGCCTGCGCGACTGGGTAAGCAGTCCCTTGCGCGCATCCACCAGAACGATCGCCAGATCGGCGGTAGACGCGCCCGTCACCATGTTGCGCGTGTACTGCTCGTGGCCGGGCGTGTCGGCAATGATGAACTTGCGCGAGGGCGTGGCGAAGTAGCGGTAGGCCACGTCGATGGTGATGCCCTGCTCGCGCTCGGCCAGCAGGCCGTCGGTCAACAGCGAGAGATCGATGCCCTCCTGTCCGCGGCGGCGGGTGGACGTCTCGATCGAAGAAAGTTGATCCTCGAAAATCGCCTTGGTATCGAACAGCAGCCGCCCGATGAGCGTGCTCTTGCCGTCATCCACGCTGCCCGCGCTCGTGAAGCGCAGCATGCCGGTGTCAACGGGTTGAATATTCTCTATTGCAGACATCAGAAATAACCTTCCTTCTTGCGCAGTTCCATCGATGCTTCCGAGGTCTGGTCGTCCATTCGCGTTGCGCCGCGTTCGGTGATCCGGGTAATCGCAGTTTCGGCGATGATGTCTTCGGCGTTTGCGGCGGTGGACTCGACCGGGCAGGTGCAGGTCATGTCGCCGACGGTGCGGAAACGCACCGAAAGCGTTTCCACCACCTCGCCGGATCTGGGTTGCACCAGTTCGGACAGCGGCAACAGGCCGCCGGATTTGCGGATCACTTCGCGCCGGTGCGCGTAGTAGATCGACGGCACGGCAAGCTTTTCGCGCTGGATGTATTGCCAGACATCCAGTTCGGTCCAGTTGCTGATCGGGAACACGCGGATATTCTCGCCCGGGTGCACGCGGGTATTGAACAGGCTCCACAGTTCCGGACGCTGGTTCTTCGGATCCCACTGGCCGAACCCGTCGCGGAACGAGAAGATGCGCTCTTTCGCGCGCGCCTTCTCCTCATCGCGGCGTGCCCCGCCGATGCAGGCATCGAAACCGTGCTCGGCAATGGTGTCGAGAAGCGTCACCGACTGATGCTTGTTGCGGCTCTCGTCTGCGGAGCGTAACCGCACCCTGCCCTTGCGCATGGATTCCTCAACGTGGCCGACGACCAGCCTCTCGCCTAGTTCCGCCGCGCGCGCATCGCGGAAGGCGATCACCTCGGGAAAGTTATGCCCGGTGTCGATGTGCAGCAACACAAACGGGAACTTCCCGGGACGGAACGCCTTTTCCGCCAGACGCAGCAGGCAGATCGAATCCTTGCCCCCGGAAAACAGCAACGCCGGGTTGCGACACTCGGCCGCCACCTCGCGCAGGATGTGGATGGCCTCGGATTCCAGCCAATCGAGATGGTCGATGCGCGACGACGATTCTATTGTTTCCAGCACCGCACTCACGATGTCCTTCCTTCGCCCGCTTTGGCCAGGGGCGAAACGTGCAGCCCACACTCTTTCGCGTCCGAATCCTCCCACCACCAGCGGCCGGCGCGGATGTCCTCGCCGGGCCGGATCGCGCGCGTGCAGGGCTCGCAGCCGATCGATGGGTAGCCGCGATCGTGCAACGCGTTGTACGGCACACCGCGGTCCCGTATGCAGGCCCACACCTCGGCCTCGCTCCAGTCGGCAAGCGGATTGAACTTCGGGATACCGTGCGTTGCATCGTGGTCGCGCAGCGGCAGTTCGGTCCGGGTCACGGATTGCGCACGGCGCAGTCCCGTGATCCAGGCGTCCCTGCCCGCCAAGGCGCGTGCCAGCGGCTCAACTTTGCGGATATGGCAGCAATGCTTGCGCAGATCGACGCTTTCGTAAAACGCGTTCAACCCGTGTTCCTTCACATAGCGCGCCACCGCATCGGGGTCCGGCCGAATCGCTTCGATCTCATGGCCGTAGTGACTGCGCACGCGTTCGAGCAGATCCAGCGTCTGGCGATGCAGCCGTCCGGTCTCAAGGGTGAAGATCGCGATCGGCAGACCGGCGCTCAGAATCGCATCGGTCACGACCATATCCTCGGCGCCCAGGCTGCTGGCAAGAGCGGCATGGGGAAATTCGGCGACGATCGCCTCGAGCCGCCCAGCCAGGGTCTGGTACGGGTAGACGGCATTGGTTGCGATCGCGGGAGATGGTGCGTTCATGTCCGCAGTCTTTGGTCAGTTACCGTGGGGCGGCGCAGGCCATGCGCGCAGGTGGCGGCGGAACGCGGGTACCGCGTTGTCCCACGAGCCCTGGTAGGCGTCCGAGAACGGCCGCAGGGAACGCAGCGCCTGCCCAACGTCTTTGTCCGGGCGCACAGCGAATGCGTCGAAGCCCACCCGGCGCATGAAAAAAAGCTGATCGGGCAGCACGTCGCCGATAGCGCGCAATTCGCCCCGATAGCCGAATCGCGAACGCAGCAGGAAAGCCACGGAATAACCGCGCCCATCGGTAAACTTCGGGAAGTCCACGGCGACCAGACGCAATTGGGTCAGCCAAGGTGCGACCGGCGATGGATCATCGGCGCCGGCGAGCCACACACCGACGTCGCCGCGCGCGATCAGCTCCGCGTGCCTTTCCAGCCACACGGCGAGCGGAACCACGACAGGGCCTGCGGGGATCTCGATCTCGGCCAGCGGCGACTGCGGCGCGGGGCGCAAAATCTGCCAGTGGTCCACAACGACGGCACCGCCGCGAATGATTTCAGGCATCGGTAGCCACTCCTTCACTGAGTTCTTTTTTCGCGCGTACCGGCGTCCCGTACACGCCGGCCTTGAAGGGGGCAATGCCCAGCCGATCCACAGTGTCGACGAAGCGTTCGTCGGCTTCGCGCTTCTCCAGGTAGATCTCCACCAGGCGCGACACCACGTCGGGCATGTCCTCCGCCTTGAACGACGGCCCGATGACCTTGCCGATCGCGCTGCGGCCGTGCCCGGCGTCGGAACCATCGGCGCCGCCGATCGACACCTGGTACCACTCCTCCCCGTCCTTGTCGACACCGAGGATGCCGATGTGGCCGGCATGATGGTGGCCGCACGAGTTCATGCAGCCCGAAATGTTGAGATTCAATTCGCCGATGTCGTGGAGATAGTCCAGGTCATCGAAGCGGCGCTGGATCGCCTCGGCAATAGGGATCGACTTGGCATTGGCAAGCGAGCAGAAGTCCCCGCCGGGGCAGGCGATGATATCGGTGAGCAGCCCGAGATTCGGCGTCGCCAGCCCGGCCTGCCGCGCCTCCTCCCAAAGCGTATACAGGTCGCCGGCGCGCACGTCGGGCAGGATCAGGTTCTGTTCGTGCGAAACGCGAATTTCGCCGAAACCGAAGCGTTCGGACCAGTCGGCCACGCGCTCCATCTGCTCGGCGGTTGCGTCCCCCGGCGCCACTCCGGTCTTCTTCAGCGACAGGACCACCGCCCGGTAACCCGGCATGCGATGTGGACGCACCGCCCGCCCCACCCAACGGGCGAAGCCGCGGCTCTCAGCGATTCGACGTGCCAGTTCGCTCTCATCCTGCGGCCGCGGCTGGTAGTCCGGCGCGGTGAAATATGCAGAAACGCGCTTTAATTCCTCTTTGGTGAGTGTGCCCGGAGCGTCCTTCACCAGAGCAAACTCCTCCTCGACCTGGCGTGCGAACTCCTCGGCACCGAGGGCCTTCACCAGGATCTTGATGCGCGCCTTGTAAATGTTGTCGCGGCGCCCGTAGCGGTTGTAGACGCGCAGGATGCACTCGACGTAGGTCATCATGTGCTGCCACGGCAGGAATTCGCGGATCACTGTGCCCACGACCGGGGTGCGGCCCATACCACCGCCGACCAGAACGCGCAGCCCGAGTTCGCCGTCCGGCGCGCGCCGCACATACAGACCTATGTCGTGGAAAGCGGTCGCCGAACGGTCCTCCACGGAACCGTTGACCGCAATCTTGAACTTGCGCGGCAGGTAACTGAATTCCGGGTGAAAGGTCGACCACTGGCGCAGGATTTCGCACAGCGGCAGCGGATCGACGATTTCGTCGGGCGCAACGCCGGCGAACTCGTCCGAGGTGATATTGCGCACGCAATTGCCACTGGTCTGGATGGCGTGCATCTCCACCGACGCGAGGTCGGCGAGTATGTCGGGGGAATCCTCCAGGCGAGGCCAGTTGTACTGGATGTTCTGGCGCGTCGAGAAATGCCCGTAACCGCGGTCGTAACGGCGCGCGATGTGCGCCAGCATGCGCAATTGGGCAGCCGAAAGAAGGCCGTAGGGAATCGCCACGCGCAGCATGGGTGCGAATTTCTGCATGTACAGCCCGTTCTGCAGGCGCAGCGGCCGAAACTCGTCTTCCGTCAGATCCCCGGCGAGGAAGCGCCGCACTTGATCGCGGTACTGCGCCACGCGCTCGGCCACGAGATTGCGGTCTACTTCATCGTATTTGTACACCGCGATCCTTCGTTTAGTGAAAAGAAAACTTCGGCTTCACCACACCAGCTTGCCGCCGATGATTACCAGCAAGGACGCCAGCGCCGGTCGCAGGAACCGCTCGGGAACCCTCGAACTGGCGTGACTGCCGAGGTAGATTCCCGGCAGCGAACCGACCAACAGGCTGCCGAGCAGGGCCAGGTCCACCGTACCCATCGACAGATGGCCCAACCCCGCCACCGCGGTCAGCGGTACGGCGTGGGCGATATCGCTGCCGACGATGCGCACTGCCGGCAGCAGAGGGAACAGGAATAACAATGCGGTGACGCCCAGCGCACCCGCCCCTACCGAGCTCAGCGTGACCAAGACACCCAGCACCGCACCCGTGGCCACCGTCACCGCGGCCAGATGACGCTGGCGCCAGTTCTCGCCCGCCCGCGCTTTGCGCGAGGCCAGCCGCTGCAAACGCTCCTTGAACAGCAGTGCCAGCGCGGTCAGGATCAGCGCCACGCCGAGCGAGCCGGTGATGATTCCGGACACGCGCGAGGTCTCGACACCCAGGACTCTCAACAGCACTACGCAAACCAGTGAGGCGGGCAGGCTCCCCGCGGCAAGCCAGCCCACCAGCTTCCAGTCGACGTTGCCGCGCTTCGAATGCACCCACACGCCGGCGCTCTTGGTGATCGAGGCATACAGCAGATCGGTACCCACCGCGGTTGCCGGACTGACCCCGAATACCAGGACCAGCAGCGGGGTCATCAACGAGCCGCCGCCAACGCCGGTCATGCCGACAATGAATCCGACCACGAAGCCGGAAATGGTGTATGCGAACTCCATAGTTCTGCTGCCGCCTCTGCTCCGTTTGGGGGATACGCGCGCGCACGTGCCCTTGTCTCAAAAACGCTGTGTAATCCTAGCAATGCTCCTTATAATCCTTACGACTATTCTGTTAGTATTAAATGCGTTTCCCTTATTTGCATAAGCCCAGATGAAACTCCAGCAATTGCGTTATATCTGCGAAGTGGCACGCCACAATCTCAATCTTTCCAATGCCGCGGAGGCCTTGTTCACTTCCCAACCCGGTATCAGCAAGCAGGTCCGCAGCCTCGAGGAGGAACTGGGGGTGGACATCTTTGTGCGCCACGGCAAACGCGTGGTGGCGATCACCGAGCCGGGCAAGGCGATCCTCGAGATTGCCCAGCGGATGCTGAAGGACGTCGACAATCTCAGGCAGGTGGGTGAGGAATTCACCGAGGAAGACCATGGCCATTTGACCATCGCGACCACGCACACGCAGGCGCGCTATGCGCTGCCCCAGGTAATCCAGCGGTTCACCAAGCGCTATCCCGGAGTGCGCCTGAGCCTGCGCCAAGGCAGCCCGACACAGATCTCGGAACTGGTGACGTCAGGGGAGGCCGTCATCGCCATCGCCACCGAAGCGATCGCGCTTTACGAGGACCTGGTGATGCTGCCCTGCTACGAGTGGAACCGCTGCGTACTGGTGCCGCCGGGGCATCCATTGCTGAAGGCAAAAAGGCTCAGTTTGGAAGCCATAGTGAAATTCCCGATCATCACCTACGACTTCGCCTTCACCGGCCGAACGCGGATCAACCAGGCATTCGCCGACAAGGGCCTTACACCGAATGTGGTGCTCACCGCCATCGACGCCGACGTGATCAAGACCTATGTGGAACTCGGGCTGGGAATCGGAATCGTGGCGATGATGGCCTATGACCCGAAGCGCGATACGCACCTGCGCGCGATGGACGCCAGCCATCTGTTCGAACCCAGCACCACCCGCATCGGAATCCGCAAGAACAGCTACCTGCGCGGCTATACCTACGAATTCATCGAGATGTTCGCCCCTCACCTCACCCGCAAAGTGGTAGACGACGCAATGCACACCAAAGGCTAGGTACTTCTAACGCTGAACCGCAAAGGCACAAAAACGCAGAGGAAACGCAAAGGAAAGCAAAAAGGTGGATCGTCGCGCTACCGCGATATATCGACTGGGTGGGACAAATTGTAACCCTCGCTTTTTGACACGCTTCGTTTGGTTTTCGCTGCGTTTTCTCTGCGCCTTTGCGCCTCTGCGGTGAAGGTTTAGTGCGTCATTGCGGTGAAAGTGCCTTAGGAAACCTTCTTGACAAAGTCGCGCAGCCGCAACCCGAGAAGCCACAGGCTGCCGAAATAGACGCCGGCACCCAGCACGACCAGAATCGCCAGCCGCGCAACGCGCACCCACACCGCATCGTGGAGCCAGGAATTTTCGGCGCCCATCGCCAACCACAGTGCCGCGCTCATCAGCAACAGCGCCGCTGCCGTCCGCGCAAGAAAACCAAACCACCCGGGTTGCGGCTGGAAAATACCGTGCTGGCGCAACTTGTAGAACAGCAGGCCCGCGTTGATGCAGGCGCCAAGTGAGATGGCGAGCGCCAGCCCAGCGTGGCGGAGCTGCCAAATGAACGCGAGGTTCATGAGCTGGGTCGCCACCAGCGTGATTACCGCGATCTTTACCGGCGTCCGGATGTTCTGCCGCGCATAGAAAGCCGGGGCCAGGACTTTTACCAGGATCAGGCCCAGCAAGCCGATGCTGTAAGCCGCCAGCGCCTGCCGGGTCATCATTGCGTCCTGCCAGGTAAAGGCGCCGTGATGAAACAGGGTCGAGATCAGCGGTACGGCCAGCAGTGCCAGCGCGGCCGCGCATGGAAGTGCGAGAACAAACGTCACCCGCAGTCCCCAGTCGAGCAGTCGCGAATACTCATCCGTGGTCTTGTCGGCAAAACTCTTGGTCAGGCTTGGCAGCAGGATGGTGCCCAGCGCCACGCCCAGCAATCCGGTCGGGAATTCCATCAGGCGGTCGGCGTAATAGAGCCATGACACGCTGCCGGTGACCAGGAATGAAGCGAAGATGGTGTTGATCAGCAGGCTGATTTGCCCGATGGACACGCCGAACACGGCGGGCGCCATGAGTTTCAGGATCCGCCAGACGCCAGGATCCTTGAACTCCAGCCTGAAGCGCGGAAGCATGCCGATCCGGGCAAGAAAGGGAAGCTGGAACGCGAGCTGAAGAACGCCGCCCGCAAACACCGCCCAGGCCAGCGCTTTGACCGGCGGATCGAAATACGGCGCAAGCCACAGCGCGAAGACGATGAAGGCGACGTTGAGCAGCGTCGGCGTAAATGCCGGAACCGAGAATTTGCTCCAGGTATTCAGGATTCCGCCGGCAAGCGAGGTCAGCGAAATGAAAAGAATGTAGGGAAAGGTGATGCGCAGCAGGTCGACCGTGACCTGAAATTTGTCCGGCGAGGCCGCGAACCCCGGTGCAGTGACGTAGATGATCCATGGTGCTGCAAGCACCCCGAGAACCGAGACGATGATCAGCGCCAGGGCCAGCAGCGTGGCGACACGGTCCACCAGTGCGCGAGTCTCGTCCTGCGCGCGGGTGTTGCGGTACTCGCCCAGAACGGGCACGAAGGCCTGCGAAAACGCACCCTCGGCGAATAAGCGCCGCAACAGATTGGGAAGGCGAAACGCGACGAAGAAGGCGTCGGTATACAGTCCCGCGCCAAAAGCGCGGGCTATGACGGCATCGCGGACGAACCCGAGTATGCGCGACAGCAGCGTCATGCTGCTGACGGTGGCTAGCGCCTTGAGCAGGTTCATCGTCTATTCATATCGGTTGGAAACCGCCGCCTGCGCCGGCATTGTAACCGAGAGGTCGTAATCTCCCCGCCGCCGGGGTCAGCGCAACAG
This sequence comes from Betaproteobacteria bacterium, assembly GCA_052387775.1. Taxonomy (GTDB): domain Bacteria; phylum Pseudomonadota; class Gammaproteobacteria; order Burkholderiales; family JACQAP01; genus JACQAP01. Next base: position 9,336 of record JBQTIV010000172.1, on the reverse strand, counting down.
CCCACAGGGAGCCCTTCGCAGGCAGGGTCGCGGGTTGCCAACAGCCTTTCGAGCCAGTACCATAGCGCACTTTTTCGCATCCCCCCGGGTTAGGAAAAATCCAATGGCAAATATCGCTTCAGCCAAGAAACGTGCGCGCCAGGCGCAAAAACGCCGCGCCCATAATGCCGGCCAGCGTACCGAACTGCGTTCCGCCCTCAAGAGCGTCAGGAAGGCGATCGCGGCTGGCGACAAGAAAGCCGCCCAGGCGCAGTTTCAGCAAGCGCAGGGCCGCATCGATTCGATCGCCGACAAATGGATCGTGCACAAGAACACGGTTTCGCGGCAGAAGAGCCGGCTCGCCGCAGCGATCAAGGCCATGACCTGACCAGCAAGGAAGGCGACGGCGAAAAGGCCCGCAGCAATGCTGCGGGCCTTTTGTTTTGTACAAATGGCCCGGGGGCCAAATAGCGTGGCGGGCCTCGTGCCGGCGCGCGCGTATCTCCATTTCTCTGCCTCGAATGTCGCCTGTGCTCCACCAAATATTGCTGCAACGCAGCGGGATATGGATGGGCAGCCGTATATTACCCATATCTTGTTGTTTATACGGTTAAACTACTGCTTTTTTTATTGCTGCCGGGGCATTAAAAAAGTGCAGTGAACAAAACCAGAACTCAATTTTTTCTGACGTTGGGGTGGGCTACCCGCCGCCGATGCGGGCGCGTCGTTGTTGGTATCGGCGTTGCAATAGCGCAGATTGCGGCGTCGCCTTGACGCAAGTCTGTCTTGCGAATTCGCCTTCGACAACAACCGGTCGAGCGAAGCGGACGCGGGCGCCATTATCCGCAGAGTGCCGCATTCAAAGCGTTTGTAGAGCCGTGCTCGCGCCATCGTCGGATGCGGGTGAAAACGCTTGCATCCGCATACCGAATCGGATAAATATAGCCGTGAAAACCCCAACATTTTCAACAACACACACGGCGGCTTTTTGCCGCCGTGTGCTTTTTCGGGGCGGGCAAAACTACCCGGATGGTTAAGACCATGCAACACCTGATGAACACCTATGGCAGGCAGGCCATCGCGTTTTCCCGCGGCGAGGGTTCGTGGCTCTGGGACCTCGATGGCAAGCGCTACCTGGACTGCCTGTGCAGCATCGCGGTCTCGGGCATCGGGCACGCGCATCCACGGCTGACTGCGGCTATCCGCGAACAGGCCGGGCGTCTGATGCATATCTCCAACCTATATCGGATTCCCGAGCAGGAATTGCTCGCCTCCCGGCTGTGCGCGCTCGCCGGGATGGACAAGGTCTTCTTCTGCAATTCCGGTTGCGAGGCCAAAGAAGCGGCGATCAAGCTTGCGCGCCTTCACGGTCATAACAAGGGCATCGAGTCGCCGGCGATCATCGTCATGGAAATGGCCTTTCACGGCCGCACCATTGCCACGCTTTCCGCCACAGGCAGCCGCAAGGTTCAGGCCGGCTTCGAGCCGCTGCTCAGCGGCTTCGTGCGCGTGCCCTACGACGACCTGCCCGCGCTCGACCAGGTAGCGGCGCTCAATCCCAATGTCGTCGCCGTGCTGGTGGAACCGGTGCAGGGCGAAGGCGGGGTCAACGTTCCCGCCGACGGTTATCTTGCGCACCTTCGTGAGGTCTGCGACGCGAAGGGCTGGCTGTTGATGCTCGACGAGGTGCAGAGCGGCATGGCGCGCACCGGCAAATGGTTCGCCTATCAGCACACCGGCATCAAGCCCGACGTCATCACGCTCGCCAAGGGACTGGCAAATGGCTTCCCGATCGGCGCATGTCTGGCGAGCGGCGCGGCGGCCGATGTCTTCACACCGGGCAAGCACGGCTCGACCTTCGGTGGAAATCCTCTGGCCTGCGTAGCAGCGCTGGCTACCCTCGCCGTCATCGAAGAGGAGGGCCTCGCGGCGCGTGCCGCCAAGCTCGGCAACATCATTCACGAAGGCATAGCTGCAAAGCTTGCAGGCGTGGCCGGCGTCAAGGATATCCGCGGCAAGGGTCTGATGATCGGGATCGAGCTCGATCGTCCCTGCGGCGATCTGGTCGAGCGCGGTCTCGAGGCTGGCCTGCTGATCAACGTCACCGCCGATGCGGTGGTGCGCCTGTTGCCGCCGCTCAACATGAAAGATGATGAAGTGAAATTGCTGATCGAGCGCGTGAGCAGCATCATCGGGACGTTTCTGGCGGCCCGCAAGGCCGACGCCACCGTCGCCCACTGACGGAGCATCGCATGCCAACTCCGAAGCATTTTCTGCAGTTCAAGGACCTCGGGCGGGACGAGCTCGAATACCTGTTCGGGCACACGCGCTGGATCAAGGAAAAATTCAAGGCCTACCAGCCGCACCACCCGCTGTTCGATCGCACGCTGGTGATGATTTTCGAGAAGCAGAGCACACGCACCCGGCTGTCGTTCGAGGCCGGAATGCACCAGCTCGGCGGCTCGGCGATCTTTCTCAGCACGCGCGACTCACAGCTCGGCCGGGGTGAGCCGGTGGAAGACGCCGCCCAGGTGATCTCGCGCATGTGCGACATCGTGATGGTCCGCACCTTCGACCAGGGGATCATCGAGCGCTTCGCCGCGCACTCTCGCGTACCGGTCATCAACGGGCTGACCAACGAATACCACCCCTGCCAGATCCTTGCGGATATCTACACTTTCATCGAGCGGCGGGGGCCAATCCGCGGCAAGACGGTGGCGTGGATAGGGGACTCGAACAACGTCTGCAACACCTGGCTGCAGGCTGCCGAAGTATTGGGGTTCAACGTTCACGTTTCCACCCCGCCCGGCTACGAGGTGGAGCCGGAACGCGCCGGGCTCTACGGCACCGACCACTACGAGGAGTTCGACGACCCCATGGAAGCAGCCCGCGGCGCCGACCTGGTGACCACCGACGTGTGGACCAGCATGGGCTTCGAGGCAGAAAACGAAGAGCGCAAGCGCGATTTCGAGGATTGGCAGGTGGATATGGAAATGATGCGTCGTGCCAGTCCCGAAGCCTTGTTCATGCACTGCCTGCCCGCCCATCGCGGAGAGGAAGTCGCTGCCGAGGTGATCGACGGCCCGCAAAGTGTTGTGTGGGAAGAAGCCGAAAACCGCCTGCATACGCAGAAAGCGCTGATGGAGTACCTGCTATTGGGTCGCATGGAGGACAATCGCAAATAGAACAGGAGCCGAACATGATCGACAGAATCGTAGTAACCCGCAATTTGCTGCTTCTTGCGCTGCTGCTTTGCGCATTCGGCGCGTTGGCCGCTGGCGACGAGGACGTCGCCTGGATCGCCGATAGTCGCGGCTGCAAGGTCGCCAATCCGTTCCCGCAGCCGGGCGAAACCATCGAATGGAGCGGTACCTGCAAAAACGGCTTCGCTGACGGCGACGGCGTACTGAAATGGTTCGTCAACGGCACACCCTCCGACCGCTACGACGGCACGCTCCGGCAAGGATGGGCCGAGGGAAATGGAACGCTGCTGCGTGAAGCCGGCCGATACGTCGGCGAGTGGAAGCGCAGCCTCCAGGATGGCAAAGGCCGTTACGACGCAGCCGACGGCAGCTGGTACGAGGGCGAGTGGCAGGATGGCCAGCCGCACGGGTATGGGCAATACCAGGCGCCGGACGGACGCCTGTTCAGCGGCACTTGGGAGAAGGGTGAGTACCAAGGCGAATTGAAAGACAATCCCAACAGGACTTGAGAAAGGCGAGAGTTTTCTTGACGAAGAATGCGGCAATGAAGCCCATCAGAAAAGTGGTGCTCGCCTACTCCGGCGGACTGGACACGTCGGTCATCCTGAAGTGGCTGCGGGACAACTACGGCTGCGAAGTCGTCACCTTCACCGCCGACATCGGCCAAGGCGAGGAGCTGGAGCCGGCTCGCCGTAAAGCCCGCAAGCTCGGCGTCAAGCAGATCTTCATCGAAGATCTGCGCGAAGAATTCGTTCGCGATTTCGTCTTCCCGATGTTCCGCGCCAACGCCGTGTACGAGGGTGAATACCTGCTCGGCACCTCGATCGCGCGCCCGCTGATCGCCAAGCACCTGGTCGAGATCGCCCGTAAGACCGGCGCAGACGCGATCTCCCACGGCGCTACCGGCAAGGGCAACGACCAGGTGCGTTTCGAACTTGGCGCCTACGCGCTGATGCCGGATGTCAAAGTGATCGCTCCGTGGCGCGAATGGGACCTGCTGTCGCGCGAGAAGCTGCTGGCGTATGCCGAGACGCATCGGATCCCCGTGGATTTCAAGCAGAGGAAAGGCGGCGGCGCACCGTATTCCATGGACGCCAACATGCTGCATATTTCCTATGAGGGCGGGATTCTCGAGGATCCGGACGTCGAGCCCGAAGAGTCGATGTGGCGCGTCACCGTCTCGCCCGAGAAGGCGCCGAACCGGCCCGAATACGTGGAGCTGACCTACCGCAGGGGCGACATCGTTGCCGTGAACGGCGGCCGGATGACGCCTGCGCAGGTGCTAACCAGGCTCAACAAGCTCGGCGGCAAACACGGCGTCGGCCGGCTCGACATCGTGGAAAACCGCTATGTGGGCATGAAGTCGCGCGGTTGTTATGAGACACCTGGCGGAACCATCATGCTGAGGGCCCACCGCGCAATCGAATCGATCACGCTGGATCGTGAAGTGCTTGCCTTGAAGGACGATCTGATGCCCCGTTATGCGCGCATGATTTACAACGGCTACTGGTTCAGCCCGGAGCGCGTGCTACTGCAGTCGCTGATCGACAACTCGCAGCAGGCAGTGAACGGCACGGTGCGGCTCAAGCTTTACAAGGGTACGGTATTGGTCGTCGGGCGCGCCTCGAAAACGAATTCCCTGTTCGACTCGCGGATCGCCACCTTCGATGACGACAAGGGCGCCTATAATCAGGCCGATGCGGCCGGCTTTATCCGGCTGAACGCGCTGCGTCTGCGCATCGGCGCCAGGCGCAGAATCAAGAAATAGCGGCGGGCAGGACCAGCGCCTGACGCCATTCGGCGGGAGGCCGAAGCGGCACCAGGCAGGGAGGGAAACGTGATGCCCAGTTTCGACATCATTTCCGAGGTCAACCAGGTCGAGCTGAAGAACGCCATCGACCAGGCCAACAAGGAAATTTCCAATCGCTACGACTTCAAGGGCTCCGATGCGCGTGTCGAGCTAGCCGAGAAGACGCTATCGGTGTTTGCCGACGATGAATTCAAGATCGCGCAGGTCTATGACGTGCTGATCGCCAAAATGGCCAAGCGCAATGTCGATGTGCGCGCGCTGCAACGCGCCAAGTCCGAGCGTATCGGCGGCGACAAGATGAAGCAGGCTATCACCGTCAGGGTCGGCGTGGACCAGGAACTCGGCAAGAAAATCCAGAAGATGGTCAAGGATAGCAAACTCAAGGTTCAGGCCAGCATACAGGGAGACGTGGTGCGCATCTCCGGCGCCAAGCGTGACGATCTTCAGCAGGTGATAACGATGATGAAGAAGAACGTGACGGATTATCCGCTGCAGTTCGCCAATTTCCGCGACTGACTAAGGCGTTCGACGCAAAGATCGCAAAGGGAAAGGAAAGGCGCAAAGAATTACGTGAATGAAGGTCGCAGTGGGGTCCGAAGTCAGGTCTGCCAGATATCCCGGTTATCCAGTCAATGTGCAGGCGTTTCCATGTTTGTGCTCTTAACAAGAAGTTCCAATTCGTTTTTCTCTGCGCTCTTTCTTGCTCTTCTTCGCGCCCTTTGCGTCAACGCCGTCATAGATGAGGCGGGACGCAGCAGATATCCTTCCGGTAGCATGGCCCGATCCAGCGCTATCATTGTTCAAACGCTGATCGACCAGGGATGATGCCGTGATCGTCAAACAGATTTGGACCGCCAACACCTATCGCAATTTCAACTACCTCGTCGCCTGTAGCGAAACCGGCGAGGCTCTTGCCATCGACCCCTTGGATTACGAGAAATGTTTAAAGACCGCCAAGGAAGCGGGCTGGAATATTACCCAGATCCTGAACACTCACGAGCACCGCGACCATACGGGTGGAAACGAGCCCATGGTCCGGGAAACCGGGGCCAAGATCCTGGCGCACAAGAATGCCAGAGACAAAATCGCCGATATGGCCCGTGGCCTGGGCGCGGGGGATGTCGTCAAAGTGGGCAAGACCGTGGAACTCGAGGTGCTGGACACGCCAGGCCACACCATGAGTCACGTATGCCTGGTGTCGCACACCGACCAGCCGGCACTCTTCTGCGGAGATACGCTATTCAATGCCGGCGCCGGTAATTGCCATAATGGCGGTCATCCGGCAGAGCTTTACAAAACCTTTTCTGAGCAGCTCGCCGCGCTGCCCCCTTCGATATTGATTTATCCGGGCCACGATTACATAGTGAACAATCTGCGTTTCACGTTGAATCGCGAGCCCGACAACAAGCGCGCCCGGGAGATGCTTGAAAGGCTCACGGATCAAGACCTCGACAGGGCTTATGTCTCGACGCTCGAAGTCGAAAGGCAAATCAACACGTTTTTTCGCCTGACCAGCCCCACGTTGATCGCGAATTTGCGCGAAGCTTTTCCCGATCTGCCCGAAAAGCCTGACCAACGCACGGTCTTCTTGAAGCTCCGCGAACTTCGCAACACGTGGTGAGCCCGGCGTATCGATCGCAGCCGCTCGCATCGCTTGCAAAACGCGTGAATCCCTAAACCTCAACGCAAAGTCGCAAAGGTCGCTAAGGAACGCAAAGAATAACGTGAACGGAGATTGCATCAGGATCCGAAGTCCGGTCTGCCGGATACCCCGGTCAGCATTCAGGCAGGTTGCAATCATTCGCCCATGTGGCCTTCCACCAATTAGTTCGGTCGCGTTTCGTTTTTCTTTGCGCCCTTTCTTGTTCTTCTTCGCGACCTTTGCGTCAACGCCTTTATCGCCGGCCATCGGCCGGCTCGAACCATTTCAACGCACCGTACCCCACACTCACCTCTTACGCCTTTAATCCTTTAACCCACTGTTCGTAGAGCCGGCTCGCGACACCCCGCAGCGCAGCCAGCTTCTCCTGCATGCCCTGCTGCATGCGTTGCGGCGACTGCACCGCCGGACCACCGCTTTGCGCGATCTCGTCTGCCCCGGTCTCGCACCAGCTTTTCACCAGCTCCTCGGTCATTTCAACGTGGCACTGCATGCCCAGGCTGTTGCCGATCACGAAACCCTGGTTCTCGCAGTAACGATTGCCCATGATGCGCACCGCGCCCTGCGGAATGGCGAAAGTTTCGCCGTGCCAATGAAACGATTCGAAGCGCTCGATGCCGGGCCCGAACCAGCGCCTGGCAACCGGATTGTCGGCGATCAGGACTTCGCCCCAGCCGATCTCCTTGACCGGATTGGGTCCGACCGTGCCACCCAAGGCCTTCGACATCAACTGCCCGCCGAGGCAATGACCGAGGACAGGAATATCGAGACCAATCCCCTCGCGGATGAGCCGCAGCACCTTCGGGATCCACGGTAAATCATCGTTCACGCTCATCGGCCCGCCCATGAGCACCAGGCCGCCGAATTGCTGAGGATCGGCCGGAACCGCATCGCCCTGGTCCACCGCAATAAGACGCCAAGGGATGCCCCGCGAGTCCAGATACGTGGCAAAATGACCTGGTCCTTCGGTAGGTGAGTGGCGCAAAACGGCAACGGGTTTGATTGCCAAGGGAGTCCTTATGCGGTTCAAGGCCGCGAATGTTACTGCAATTCTTGTAGCCCTCCTATCCTGCCCGGCAGTGGCGCAGGATGTGAGCGTGCACGCGCTCTTCGACGGCAAGGCCCTGCTGGCGGTGGACGGTGGTAAGCCGCGCATCGTGCGTGTGGGGGAAACCTACGCCGGCGTCAAGCTCATCAGCGCCGACAGCGAGGAGGCCGTTATTTCCGTCAACGGCAAGCGCCAGCGGCTGAAACTCGGTGAAGGCATATACAGCACGGTATCGTTACCGAGCGAATACGCGACCGTCACGCTGACCACGGACCAGAGGGGGCATTTCGTCACCAGCGGCAGCATCAACGGCGCTGCGATGAAGTTCCTGATCGACACCGGCGCCACCATGGTATCGATGGGACTCGAAGATGCGCGCCGCGCCGGGGTCAACTACCTCGAGGGAACGCGCGGCCACTCGCAGACGGCCAATGGCGTCGCCCAGGTTTACAAGGTGAAGCTGCGAAACGTGAGGCTGGGAGACATCACGCTTAACGACGTGGATGGCCTGGTTCACGAAAACAACGCGCTTCCCGTCGTGCTCCTCGGGATGAGTTTCCTCGGGCATATGGAAATGCGGCGCGAAGGCAATAGTCTCACGCTGACCAAGCGTTACTGATTCTCAGGCAGTTCACGCCGGGCATCCTGCCCGGTGTCCCGCAAGCAATTCCGGCATCTGCTAGTCTGCGCGAGCCTGAATCCTTCAGGCCACGAATAATGATCGCGGAGGGATGATGATCTACGAACTGCGCATTTATCACGCCTGCCCGGGCAAACTGCCGGCCCTGAACGCGCGCTTTTCCAACCACACACTGAAAATATGGGAGCGCTTCGGCATCCGCCCTGTCGGCTTCTGGACGGCGGCCATCGGCGAAAGCAACAACGACCTGTACTACATTCTGGAATGGCAGAACCTGGCAGAGCGGGAGCAGAAGTGGAACGCCTTCGTCACCCATCCGGACTGGCTGGCAATCCGCGCCGAAACCGAAAAGGACGGCCAACTGGTGAATCACATCACCAACATGATCCTGACACCGACTGCATATTCGAAAATGCGCTAGAGGCCTATGACGGCGTTGCGGCATTGAGTAGAATGCACTGACAGGGCCGCACATTGCGGCCTGTTTTTTCCGGCGATGCTGGAACCCACTATGGACGAGAAACTGGTATACAACGTCAACGTCACGGCCCAGGACGTCCTCCCCACCCCGGAGGAAATCAAGCGCCGTGTACCCTTGACCGACAAGGCAGAGTCGACAGTCCTGGAAGGCCGGCACGCGGTGGAACGCATCCTCGATCGCAAGGATCACCGCTTGATGGTGGTGGTCGGCCCGTGCTCGACGCACGACCCGGTGGCGGCGATGGACTACGCGCGGCGGCTGAAGAGGATCGCCGATGAACTCGGCGATACGCTGTTCATCGTGATGCGCGTCTATTTCGAAAAGCCGCGCACCACCACGGGCTGGAAAGGTTTGATCAACGACCCGCGCATGAACGACTCCTTCCATATCGAGGAAGGACTGCAACTCGCCCGCACGGTGTTGCGCGACATCAACGAACTGGGACTTCCCGCGGGCACCGAGGCGCTCGATCCGATCAGCCCGCAATTCCTCGGCGATCTGGTGACGTGGAGCGC
>JBQTIV010000171.1:0-30527 GCA_052387775.1 Betaproteobacteria bacterium | reverse complement strand
ATGCTGAATGCTGTTTTGGGGTATCAAAAGAACTTGACGGTAAATCTGACGGTAAAAATGGTGCGCGTCGAAAAAAGTTCTAGACACGACAACGGTTTGCAGGCGCCGTTGATGATCGAGTGGGAATGAATCCAAGAATCGCTCCCTCATAGCGATCGGGCACAGGGCCATCTCGGTTCTCCTGTTATTTTTGGGGATCGCCCGGCGACACGCGATCCGGACTCGGTTCGAAGCTTCATCCGGCCCGCGTCAGTCGGCGGCGGCCGCCAACAACAGGGCCAACAGGACACCAGGCCTGGCCGGGATACCATAGCGCTCCCACCTCGACCGTGGTCAATTTTTCCCGCGGTAGACCAGCACCGGGAGCGAACTGCCGGCGAGCACCTTCTGCGTTTCGCTACCCAGCAGCACACCGCGCAGCCCGCGCCGGCCGTGCGACGCCATGAAGATGAGATCGCACTTGCGCTTCTTCGCTTGCGCAAGGATCGCATCGGCAGGAAAATCGTCAGTGACGCTCACGGTTTCGCAGGGTACGCCGGCCGCCCTGGCGATGCGCGCGATCACCCCCAGGTGGCGCAGCGTCGCGCGCTTGATCAGGGCGGCGTTCTGCTGCGGCGTAGCGTATCCGACGGGAAGCAAATCACGGTACACCAGCGGCGTCGCGGCGGGCGCAGCGAACAGTCCGGTCACGCGCGCGCCGAGTGCGCGCGCCAGCCTCACCCCGGCGACGACCGCCCTGCGGCTCAGCACGGACCCGTCAGTCGGAATCAGTATGTGCTTATACATTTAGAGTTCTCCCTATTTGGCGTACGGCAGCACCCAGATCAGCATGCCGAGAACATAGCAGACCACGGAGCAGAGCAGGGTAAACGGCACGCTCCAGGCAAGGAACTCGCGCAACGACACCTTGCGTCCTTCCTCCTTTTCCCCGAGGGTTAGCGCGACATAGCGCGCCGGCGCGCCGGCGACGGTGAGGTTGCTGCCGAGCGTCCCGGACCACAACAGCATCCAGTACAGCGGCCACGGCTCGATCCCGCCCTGCGCCATGTCCCTGATGGTGTAGAGGAAGGTGAGAATGTAGGCGTCGTGCTCGACGAGGCCGACGATGGGCACGGTGACCCAGTAAAGCAACGTCGCCCCGAGCGGATAGTTCTCGGTGAATATCGGTTTCAGGGCATCGGCAAGCTTGTCGAGGATGTGGCTCTTCTCGAGCCCGCCCACCAGTGCGAAAAGAGCGATGTAGAAAAATATCGCGCGCCAGTCGAGCTCCTGCAGGCACTCTTCGAAGCTCGACGCCTTGACGCGATCGCCCAGCAACGCCAGCACCAGCACCAGGGAAATCGCGCCTGTGAGGGCGATGAAACCGAGCTGCACGCCGATATGCTCGCGCATCGACATGGCAACGACCGTGCCGAGGAACCAGACCACGACGATGGTGGCGAACAGCGGGTTTTCGATCCTCGCCTCGAGACCAAGGCCGCCCATGTCGGTGACGCGCTTGTACCCGCGAAAACCGTAGTACCACATCGCCCCCAGCGTCATCAGGAACGTCACCATCAGGATCGGAAATGACGATGGTCGGCCCTGGTGCCAGATGAAGTCGAAGAACTCGGCGCCAGCTACGCTGTGCAGCATCTGCGGCGGGAGATCGCCGATGATGAGCGCGGTGCCCATGAAATTCGCGCCGAAGCCGATCATCAGGATCACCGGCACCAGCGGGAGCTTGAGCGCCCGCGCCAGCGGCAGCGCAACCGGCGCCATCATCAGGATCGTCACCACGTTGTCCACGAACATCGAGATGAAGCCCGCGAGGAACGTCAGGATGATGACCAGCAGGCCCGGCCGCCCGCCCGAGAGCTTGAGCGCCTCCATGGAAAGCCAGCTCGGCACGCCGGTCTTGCCGAAGTAGCCGGCGATGATCCAGACGCCGACCAGGATCGCCATGACGTTCCAGTCGACGTAATTGAACGCATCTGCCTCCGTCATGATGCCGAGCCAGCACATGACCGCGACGCCGAGCAGGGCGGCGAGCGTGCTGTCGATGACGTTCGTGATCACGGCGAGGATCGTGAGACCGAACACGATCAGGGTCAGCCATTGCATCGGTTCCATGGGATACTCTGTTCAGTCTTGTTGAAGATATTCTAACCAGGGCATGGCCGCTGCCGGCGACGCGGCGGCGGCGACGGGTTGGGAAATCGAGACCTTGTGCCGATCGTGCGGCTCCCAGCCCACCAACGCCAGCATGACGAAGAAGCCGATCACGTACGCTACGGCGATGTGCCAGCCGTGCCGGAGCCACAGGCCGACCGACTTGGCCTGCGGGTACATGTTGGAGAGCGCGACGCCGGCGGAGGAGCCGAACCAGATTATCGAGCCGCCGAACCCTACCGCATAGGCGAGCACGCCCCAGTCGTAGCCGCCCTGCTTAAGCGCGAGCGCCGTCAGTGGGATGTTGTCGAACACCGAGGAAACGAAACCGAGCGCGAGCGAGGACTGCCACGAAGCCGGCGGCAGCTTTTCCACCGGCATCAGTGAGGCGCAGGCCACCAGCGCGAGCAAGAAGATGCTGCCCTTGAAGGCGTCGGGGACCAAGTCCCACTGCGGCCTGCGCCATGGCGTGCAGGCGAGGATCACCACCCAGACCGACACGCCGATGAACGGGAAGTGGTCGGCGAGGTGCTTGAATTCCAGATTCACCGTTACGTTGGTAGCGATCGCCACCACCAGGATCAGCGCGACGATCGCGAGACGCGCCCAGTCCACGGGGGTGTGACGTCCCTCGTCCTTTATGATTGGGGAATAGCGCTGCTGCTGCAGCGAGGCAGGGATACCGAACACGATCAGTGCTGCCACCGCCGCCACGTAGGCGTGCAGCACGTCGATCGGGCTGACCCCGTCGAGCCACATCATAGTGGTGGTGGTGTCGCCCACCACGCTGCCCGAGCCACCCGCGTTCGACGCGGCAACGATGGCGGCAAGATACCCGATGTGCACCTTGCGGCGGAACACAGTCGCCGCGACTGTGCCGCCGATCAGCGCCGCCGCGATGTTATCGAGAAAACCCGACATGAGCCACACCAGCAGCAGCAGCGCGAAACAGCCTTTCCAGTCGTCGGGCAGGAAACGCGGCAGCACCTGCGGCACATGACTCTTCTCGAAATGATTGGACAGCAAAGCGAAGCCCACCAACAGGCAGAGGAGGTTGGTCAGGATCACCCATTCGTGGCGTAAGTGCATGGCGATGCCAACGAAGCCATGGCCGGTCTTAAAGCCGGTGAAGGCGAGCTTGTAGACAACGATGGTCGCCAGCCCGATCAGCGCGACCCTCAGCGTGTGGTGGTGGAACAGCGCCACGCCGAGCAACGTCAGCGCAAACAGGATGAAATCGACCGGGATCCCAAACACAGCGGGCGGCTCACCAGTGGCCGCAGCGAACGCAAGAGGCGCGGCCAGTGATAACGCAACGCCGACGACTCCGCACACAAGCAGGCCCGGCTGCTGCGTGCGCCACCCGCTCCTGTCATGGTGCATGCATTCCTCCGTCTGTATGCGCCTATTGGGACCGCATCCCGGGAGCGATTCGTCGCATCCATCGCAGAGCGGCCATTACCTCAGACCAGCCCAAGTCGCGGCTATTACCGTGCAGGCAAAGGTCTCGCTTGCGACGCTGAGGTTGTCGGCAAGGCCCGGAGACCCGGAGACTGGACACTCTCCTCCGGCGTCTCGTAATGACGGTCCCATTTCAGCGGCGCTTATTCAGTGCGACAAGGGTTTCTTCCGGCCTCGATTCTTGGACGACATCAATCACCGAGGTCAGCACGACGATGAACATCGTGGCGATGGAATCGACGCACTGTCCGGTCAGCAGTGAAACCAGCGCCGCGATGATCAGAATGATTTCAGCGCAATTGTTGCATTGATTCCAGAGGAGCGCAAAAAATCCCGCCCGTGGCCGTGTGCACATTCATGGACGTCTTGCGAGCAAGGCAAGCGCACAGCCTCGGCACCCAAGTAATTACCACTGCGGGAGACGATCCAAGCAAATGTCTCGCGCCAGCTGGTCCACCACGAATGAGGCGACTTAGGCTGCGTCCGACCACCGAAATCCACTACACTTATCCACAGCCGACCGCTCTGAGGACGGCTCTTGACCCCTGTCCAATATTCAGTCCGCAACAGTCATCGAAATTCGACCGGTTAGCGCAATTAGATTGCAGGTTCAGCAAATCCCCGTGTGGGAAGTGAGCCGGGCGGATAGGCTCGACAACATCTAATTCTCTTTCCTAGATATACAGTGTAAGTATAAGATTCATAATATGTATGGAGAGGATTTTATGCGCGCGGCACTTTCCCAGGCGGAACAGGCGCGGGGCGCGGGAGAGGTGCCGGTCGGAGCGGTGGTGGTGCGGGATGGAGTCGTCATCGGCCGCGGCTTCAATTCGCCGATCGGCCGGCACGATCCGTCGGCGCATGCGGAGATCCTGGCGCTGCGTGCCGCCGCGGCGGCCCTTGGCAATTACCGGCTCGACGCCTGTACGCTCTACGTCACCCTCGAGCCCTGCGCCATGTGCTCGGGCGCAATTCTGCATGCCCGCATTGACCGCGTGATCTACGGGGCCCCGGACCCAAAGACCGGCGCCTGCGGCAGTGTGCTCAACCTTTTTTCCGAGGACAGGCTAAATCATCACACGGTGGTGACGGGCGGCATGCTCGCCGAGGAATGCGGGCAGCTGTTGAAAAGCTTCTTTCAAGAGCGCAGAGGGGCAAACGAACAGTGAAATCCATTGTCGTGAATGTGCCCGCGCAGACCCTGGAATTGTTCGACGACGCCGTCCTGATGCGGCGCTACCCGGTTTCGACCTCGAAAAAAGGCACTGGCGAGCGGAGCGGCAGTTTCTGCACGCCACGCGGGCGGCATCTGGTGCGCGCCAGGATCGGCGCGGGCGCAGCGCTCAATGCCGTGTTCGTCAAACGCCGCCCCACCGGCGAGGTGTACACCCCGGAGCTGGCCGCGCTTTTTCCCGATCGCGACTGGATTCTCACCCGCATCCTGTGGCTGTCCGGTTGTGAGCCTGGCTTCAATCGCTTGGGCGAGGTGGATACCATGCGCCGTTACATCTACATTCATGGCAGCCCGGATTCGACCGGGATGGGCAGGCCCGGTTCGATCGGCTGTATTCGCATGCACAACCGCGACATCGTCGAACTATTCGATTTGATCGAGCCCGGAACGCCGGTCGATATTGTCGATCTGCGCCCCATGTGAAGGCGCCGTTCGTACCCAGCGGGGCACCTCTTGGCGCGCCGCGCTGCCGGACCAACACCAACCAACAAGGAGAAACAATCAATGCGGCTGAAGGACAAGGTTTGCATCATCACCGGCTCGGCGCGGGGAATCGGCCAAGCCACCGCCCTCAAGTTTGCCAGGGAGGGGGCAAAGGTGGTGGTTTGTGACCTCGAGCGCAAAGGGGTTGACGCGGTCGTGGCTGAAATAAAAAGCGGCGGCGGTGAGGCGATCGGGTTCGTGGTCAACGTGGTCGACAAGGCCAGCATCGCCGCCATGGTGAAAGGCGTGATGGCGCGCTACGGCCGCATCGATACCCTGGTGAACAACGCCGGAATCGTCGAGGACTCGCAGTTCAGAAAAATGTCCGACGAGCAGTTCGACCGCGTCATCGACGTCAACCTCAAGGGCACGTACAACAGCACCCGCGCGGTCGTCGACGTGATGCTGGCGCAAAACTCGGGGGTGATCCTGAATGCCTCGTCGGTCGTGGGCCTTTACGGCAACTTCGGCCAGACCAACTACGCAGCGAGCAAGTTCGGCGTGATCGGCATGGCCAAGACCTGGGCGCGCGAACTGGGTCGCAAGGGCATCCGTGCCAATGCGGTGTGTCCCGGTTTCGTCGAAACCCCGATTTTGAAGACCATCCCGGACAAGGTGATGCGCGCACTGGTCGAACGCGTGCCGCTGGGTCGCCTGGCAAAACCGGAAGAAATCGCCAATACCTACGCCTTCCTGGCCTCCGACGAGGCCAGTTACATCAACGGCGCGGTGATCGAGGTGGGCGGCGGCGCCACGATCTAGCCGGCACCCCACCGGCGTGTTCGAGCCCGACAATCCATGGCCAGGGACGCTCCGCACAAGTCCCGATTCGGCGTGCGTGCTGCTGACTGGAACGTCGATCGGGCTGCATTACGTGCGGTGCGCGAGCAGGTCTTCGTACAGGAGCAAGCTGTGCCCATCGAGCTGGAGTGGGACGAATTCGATCCGCTGTGCCAACACGTCGTCGCCGAAGTTGCGGGCCGCGCGATCGGCACCGGACGGTTGCTGCCGGACGGACACATCGGCCGCATGGCCGTTCTGCAGAAGTGGCGCGGGCGGGGCGTTGGCAGCGCTTTGCTGGACGCGCTGCTGCGAATGGCACGCGATCGCGGCATTGCGCGCGTGCGGCTCAACGCGCAGTCCCGGGCAATGGCGTTCTATCGGCGCCACGGCTTTACCGCAGAAGGCGACGAATTTATCGAAGCCGGCATAACGCATCGCGCGATGTGGCGCGACGTCTAACCAATTCGCACCCGCGGCGAGCGAACGGGCGTGACCGCAAAGTGGAACTGGCGGTCCTCGAGCAGTTCTGCGTTGTCGCCGAACGAGCGCTCGCGCAAACTCGCCTCGCCGCCGTGTTCAATCAGGAGCACCGAGGAGGCCCGGGTACCGTAGCCCGGCGCGCGGATGAAAGCGCAGGAAAGTAATTTCTCCCAGTCGCGACTGACGCCTGTTTCGGGCAAGAGCTCGTCAGCAGCCGGGCGGCGGTCGGCCAGCAAGGCCAGCAGCGGTTCGGTCGGATTCTCCGGATTGTCGCCGAGTACGGTCTGCATCTCGCTCTTGCCGCGCTCTACCTTCGGCCAGGGCGTGTCCAGCAGGTGATTGCTCAGCCCGTAGATACCCGGTTCGAGCACTCGCGGCCGCGCGCCGCGATTGGAAACGTAATGCACGCCGTTGGAATCGCCGACCAGAAGATTGAAACCGTGATAATCGTCGGCCGCGCCGGCTACGGTGGCAGCATAGGAGACCGCAGATGAACCAGCGAGCAGATAGCGCGCGACCAGTTCCCCGCGCGAGCGTGATCCGGGTTCGGGGCGGGAGCCGTCCCGGTAATTGGTAACCGCCGCCCACCGGCCATCGCGCGTCACGCCCATCCACGTTCCGCCTTTCTCCAGATCGCGGCCGGCAAGAACATGCGGCGCATCCGTCCAGAAATGAGCGGGCTCGGTCGGCCGCGCGAAGAACTCGTCGCGATTGGTGGCAAGCACCAGCGCATGTCCGGGAATGGCCCGATGCGCAATGAGAATCAGGCACATGGTTCTTGGAAGCACTCGGTATGGCGCCGGCTCCCGGGCGCGAGGAAGCCTTCAAGCTTCATTTCAGCGCTCAAACGCGCCAGCTCCGCTTCGAATGCCGGCGCATCGCTCACCCCCTCGTAGACTTCCATCCACATTCCGGGTTCGTCGCGCTTGCTCAGCAGCCGGCCGCGAACACCGCTGCGCGCCAACAGTTCGGCCTGCATGCCGCGCACCGCGGCCCCGGCATTTTGTGGCTGATTCACGCGGTAGTAGACGTAAAAATGGAGTGCCAAGATTTAGCGTGCGCCTGGGTTCAAGTCTGCCGCGGCTGCGCTGCTCAGCGGCGAGATGCTTACGCCGGGGCCATCGGCGCTGCGCAGCCTGAGTTGGTTGTCATCCGTGTCGGTCTGCACCACCGCCAGCAGGTCGGTTCCTCCCTCCGGCGCCGGGGCGGCATTCACCACGATACCGCGGGACTGTCCGGCTGTGCTCAATAGCGTATCTCCGGCCGCTGCCGCGCCTTTGCCATGGCCGAAGCGCAATGCGCGTTTGACTGCGCCCAGGTAATGCGTGCGCGAGACGATTTCCTGCCCCGGATAACAGCCTTTCTGGAAATCCACGCCGCCAATAGCCTCCAGTGCCACCATCTGTGGCACAAATTGCTCCCGGGTGGCGGCGGTAATCCACGGTATACCGGCGCGGACCTGCAGCCAATTCCAGCAGTCCATCCCCGCCACAGTAGCCTGACGGACAAGCACGTCCCAGAGCCCGGCCACCTCCGGCTGAGGTGCAATGGCCAGAAACGCGGTTCCTGGCAGGCGCAACAGCGTCGCACGCGGATACTGAACCGATTCGAGCGGCAGCTTCGGGGGCTCGCCCACGGATTGCCGCAGCAGCGTCTCCGCATCAGGGCCAGCGATGCCGATCGCACGCAGTGCGGTCTCACGCTCGATTTGGACCCGGGCCCGCAACACGAACTTGCGCAGCCGCTCTGCCAGCACTGCACACGAATCAGCGGGCAAATGCATCAGGTACGCTTGCGGGGTGCGCATCAGCAGGAAATCGGCGATCAAGCGGCCCTTGGGCGTGCAGGAGCCGCCAAAACGAGCCGCAGTCGGCGTAACCTGCAACACGTTGCAGGTCAGTTGCCCCTGTAAAAAGGTCTGCGCGTCGGCGCCGGAAATATGCAGCAATTCGAAATGGCTCAACGGGCAGACCACCGCGAGCGTGCGGGCGGCCTCGAGTTCGCGCCGCGGATCGCCAAAATGGGGGTGCGGCGCGCCGTGAGCGGCGTCGGCGATATGGTTCCAGTCGTAGGGATGTCCCATGGTTAAAAATATCCGCTGTCGAACGATTATAAGTCCACAGGTCGAGGAAAACGCTTGCTGCGCATTGGCATCGCCCCGTCGAGATTGCTGGCCGCCCTGCTGATTTTCGTGCACCTCAGCGCCGGGGCGTGCGTACTGGCGTTCGTTGCGCCTTGGTGGGCGGTTGCAGTTCTAAGCACTGCACTGTGCGCAAGCCTGGTCTTCCATTTACGCCGCGACGCGCTGCGGCTTTCCGGCGATGCGGTGATCGAAGTGACTCTGCGCGACCACGGACGCTGCGAATTGCTGACCCGCGGTGGCGCGGTGCTCGAAGGCACGGTAGCGGCCTCGTCCTTCGTTTCCGCATTGTTTACGATCGTCAACGTGCGGCTGGACGGTGGGCGCAGTCTGCGCTCCGTGGTGGTGATGCCAGATAATGCCGCGGCGGAAGAGCGACGCCGGCTGCGCGTCTGGTTGCGCTATCGGGCGTACCCGCAAGTGCCCGATTCATCCGGCCTGTAACACGGTGTCGCGCGCCACCGGAAGTTGCCGGGGATAGTCGCGGCTGAAATGCAGGCCCCGGCTTTCGTGTCGCAGCATGGCGCTCCTGACGATCAGTTCGGCGGTGGCCACCAGGTTGCGCAGGTCGAGCAGGTCGGCGGTGACGCGGAAATTGGAGTAGTACTCCAGGATCTCTTCGGTCAACAAACGAATGCGATGCTGCGCCCGCGCCAGGCGTTTGTTGGTGCGTACGATGCCGACGTAGGCCCACAGGAAACGGCGCAACTCTTCCCAGTTGTGCGAAATCCCGATCTCTTCGTCAGCATCGGTGACCCGGCTCTCGTCCCACTGCGGCAGGGCGGGCGAACGAGGGCTCTGCTGCCCGAGGATGTGGCGGGCGGCCGCTAAGCCGAACACCAGGCATTCCAGCAGCGAGTTACTGGCAAGCCGGTTGGCGCCGTGCAGACCCGTGTGCGCAGTCTCGCCCACCGCGTACAGGCCGGCGAGTTCGGTACAGGCGTTCTTGTCCGTCTGGATGCCGCCGCAGGTGTAGTGCGCCGCCGGCACGACGGGAATGGGCTGTTTGGAGATATCGATGCCCAGTTCCAGGCAGCGGGCATATATGTTGGGGAAGTGTTCCTTCAGGAAGGCCACGGGCTTGTGGGTGATATCCAGGTAAACGCAGTCCAGGCCGCGTTTTTTCATTTCGAAGTCGATGGCCCGCGCCACCACGTCGCGCGGCGCAAGCTCGGCGCGCGGGTCGTGCGCCGGCATGAAGCGGCTGCCATCCGCAAGCCGCAATAACCCGCCTTCGCCGCGCACGGCCTCGGAGATCAGAAACGACTTGGCATGGGGGTGATACAGGCAGGTCGGGTGGAACTGGATGAACTCCATGTTCGCCACTTTGCAACCGGCGCGCCAGCCCATGGCGATGCCGTCGCCGGTCGCCGTGTCCGGATTGGTGGTGTACAGGTAGACCTTGCCGGCGCCACCAGTCGCGAGCACCACTTGATCGGCGCCGATCGTAACCACCCGCGCGGCGGTCTGGTCGAGCGCGTAGAGCCCGTGGCAGCGCTGCTCGGGCTGTCCGAGTTTGGGTCCGGTGATCAGATCGACGGCCATGTAATGCTCGAGCACCGTGATGTTCGGATGCGCCCTGACCTTGGCTTCCAGCGTCGACTGCACGGCGTGCCCGGTCGCGTCGGCCGCGTGGATTACACGCCGGCGGCTGTGGCCACCCTCGCGGGTGAGGTGATAGCCGACGTCGCTGGTTTCATCCCGGGTGAAGGGAACGCCTTGCCCGATGAGCCATTCGATGGCTTGGCGTCCGCGTTCGACCACGTAGCGGGTGATCTCGGCGTTGCACAGTCCGCCACCGGCGATCTCGGTATCACGTATGTGATCCTCGGGCGAGTCTTCCTTGGCGAGCACCGCAGCAATGCCGCCTTGGGCCCAGTTGGAGGCGCCATCGAGGAATTCGCGTTTGGTGATGATGCCGACTTTCTTGCGGTCGGCCAGATTGAGCGCGACCGTAAGGCCGGCCAGGCCGCTGCCGACGATCGCGACATCGAAACGCGTCATGAGTTTCTCGCTGGTTCGGAGCGCGGCAGTGTAACCCAACCACCAGCGCGTAATCGGCGACGGGCAAATAACCCTTGCTGCGGATGAACTAATGCCGGGCAACCGCTGTCTCTGGCTTAGCAGATCGCGGTGCGTTTCCTGGATAGGTCTCGACGGGTATACTTAGGCGCCCATTCGAGGCGCCAGTGCGATTAACAATCAGAATATTCAGGAAATGTAGCTAGATGGGAGACCGTGAAGTCGACCAGCAGTTGGTCGAGCGGGCTCAACGCGGAGACAAGCGCGCTTTCGAGCTGTTGGTCGTGAAGTATCAGCGCAAGCTCGGGCGCCTGCTGTCCCGTTTCATTCGCGATCCTGCCGAAGTGGAAGACGTGGCCCAGGAGGCATTCATCAAGGCCTACAGGGCTTTACCCTCGTTCCGGGGCGACAGCGCGTTTTACACCTGGCTGTACCGGATCGGGATCAACACCGCGAAGAATTATCTGGTGGCGATGGGGCGACGCGCTCCTACCACCACCGAATTTGACAGCGAGGAGGCGGAGAACTTCGAGGATGGCGACCAACTCCGGGACCTGAATACCCCGGAAGCGGTACTCATGACCAGGCAAATAGCGACCACCGTGAACCAGACGATGGCAGAACTGCCTGAGGAGTTGCGCACTGCGATTACGCTGCGCGAGATCGAGGGAATGAGCTACGAGGACATAGCCAGTGTGATGAACTGCCCCATCGGCACGGTGCGTTCGCGGATTTTCCGGGCGCGGGAGACCATTGCGGACAGGTTGCGCCCGTTGCTGGATACGAGCAAGGACAAGAGGTGGTGAGTATGGAGAGACTCTCTGCATTCATGGATGGCGAACTCGATGCCCACGAGGCCGCCGGTCAGTTGAGGCGGCTGAAGGAGGATCCACAGCTGCTTGACGCCTGGGAGACCTACCACTTGATTGGGGATGCAATGCGCGGTGAAGCGGGGTACGCACCCGGTCTGGCGGTCAAAATCAGCTCCAGGCTGGCCGCAGAACCGACGGTGCTGGCGCCCGGGCCACGAATGCAGTTGCGAAACGTCCGCCGCTTGGCGTTTTCGGCGGCCGCGTCGATCGCGGGCGTGGCGCTGGTCGCATGGCTTGCCCTGTTCGACAATCCGTTCGTTGCGCAGCAGAACCTCGCGGTCAAGCAAGGGCCACCGGCGGTCCAGACCCAGTTGGCCGCCACGCCGGCCAACGGCGCCGTCAATGACTACCTGCTCGCGCATCAGCAATTTTCCCCGAGCACGGCCATGCAGGGTGTGGCGTCTTACGTCCGCACCGTGTCCGGGCAGAATCCGGAACAGCGCTGATAATGGCTTGCTCGGCGCTACAGCTTGCCGCACTGTTCGGGCTTGGGTTTGGCGCCGGGGTGGCATTGGCCGATCCGTTGCAGGAATCCGAAGCGCTGGCGATGCTGCAGAGAATCGCCGACGCGGCACGCCAGCTCAATTACGCCGGCACCTTCGTTTACCAACACGGCGACCAGGTCGAAACCTCGCGGATCGTGCATTTCGCTGATGCCAGCGGTGAATACGAGAAACTCGAAACCCTGGACGGCCCGCGGCGCGAGATCATCCGCAACAACGATGAGGTCATGTGTTATTACCTTGACGCCAAGATCATGCGCAGCGACAAGCGCGTGGCGCGGCGTGCCTTCCCGGCGCTGCTGCCGGATCAGCTCTCAACCCTCACCGAGTATTACCAAGTCCGCAAGGGCGAGCCGGAGCGCATAGCAGGCTTCGACTCCCAGGCGCTGGTGCTCGAACCGCGCGACGGCATGCGCTATGGCCACAAATTCTGGGCTGAGGCAGATTCCGGCCTGCTGCTCAAGGCACGCATGGTCAACGAACGCCATAGCGTGGTGGAGCAATTCAGCTTTACCCAGCTCGCGATCGGCAGCGGGATCAGCCGTGACATGGTCAAGCCCTCGTTCAACGTGCGTTTTCCCGAATGGCGGGTGGATCGTTTTGCCCACAACCTGGACAGCAATGTCGAATCGGGCTGGGCGGTGAAGAATTTCCCCGCGGGCTTCCGCAAGATCATGGAAATGAGCCGCAGCAAACTGGGTAATTCAATACCGGTCACGCACATGGTGTACTCCGACGGCCTGGCGGCAGTGTCGGTATTCATCGAGCCGATGGCAAACCGCACACGGATCAGCGAAGGGCTGTCGCATCGTGGAGCCATCAACATCTACACCAGGACCATCGACGAACAGGTCGTGACCGTGCTTGGCGAGGCGCCGGCATCCACGGTCATGCAGATTGCCAATTCCGTATCGTTCCGCGGCAAGTAAGTTTTCTTCACATAATTGCTTTCGATTCAAGTTCCCCTGAAGAGGAAATTCGCAATGTTCAAGACGGTTGTTCTGTCTTCGTGCCTGCTGCTTGTGCCGGTCGCGGGCGTCGCCCAGGTCCAGGGACTGCCCGATTTCACCGAACTCGTGGACAGGCAGGGCCCGGCGGTCGTAAACGTCAGCACCACCTCGATGGCGCGCGGCGGCCCACAGTCCCCGGTCCCCGAGGATGATCCGTTCTACGACTTCTTCCGCCGTTTCGGACCGCCGCCGCGGGACTACGAAGCCCGGTCGCTCGGGTCCGGCTTCATCATCAGCGCCGACGGGTACATCCTCACCAACGCCCATGTGATCGAAGCCGCCGAGGACATCAACGTCAAGCTCAATGACAAGCGCGAGTTCAAGGCCAAGCTCATCGGGTCGGACAAACGCACCGATGTCGCGGTAATTAAAATCGAGGCAAGCGGATTACCGGCTGTGAAGATCGGCGATCCCGAGCGGGTCAAGGTTGGCGAATGGGTTGTGGCGATCGGATCGCCGTTCGGCTTCGAGAGCACCGTGACCGCGGGGATCGTTAGCGCCAAGGGCCGCTCGCTGCCGCAGGAGAATTACGTTCCGTTTATCCAGACCGATGTGGCGATCAACCCCGGTAACTCCGGTGGCCCTCTGTTCAATCTCAAAGGCGAGGTGGTCGGCATCAACTCGCAGATCTTCAGCCGCACCGGCGGCTTCATGGGGCTGTCGTTCGCGATCCCGATCGATGTCGCAATGGACATCACCAATCAGTTGCGGACCGCCGGGCGGGTCAGCCGGGGACGCATCGGCGTGGTCATCCAGGAAGTCACCAAGGAACTCGCCGAGTCGTTCGGCTTGCCCAAGGCGGCTGGCGCGTTGGTCAATTCGGTGGAGAAAGGTGGCCCGGCGGACAAGGCGGGACTGGAGGCTGCCGACGTCATCCTCAAATTCGACGGCAAGACGGTGAGTTCCTCTTCCGATCTGCCGCGCATGGTCGCCCAGACCCGGCCCGGCTCCAAGGCCACGATACAGATCTGGCGCAAGGGCGCGGTCAAGGACGTCACTATCACCATAGGCGAGATGCCCGAGGAGAAAGTTGCGCAACGCCCGAGCCGCCGCGACAGCAAGTCGGGCAACGTGGTTGCGAGGCTCGGTTTGACGGTGAGCGAACTGCCCGCGGAACTGCGCAAGGAACCCGGCATCGGCGACGGGCTGCTGGTGGAAGACGTGCAAGGGGCGGCGGCCAAGGCCGGAATCCGCCGCGGTGACATCCTCATGGCGCTCAACAACCAGGACATCAAGTCGGTCGAGCAACTGACCCAGTTGCTCAATCAGTTCGAGAAGGCCAAGAGCGTGGCGCTGCTGATCCGGCGCGGCGACGGCGCCTTGTACGTTCCGCTGCGGCTCGACGGCAACTGAACGAGCCAGCGCGCTGGCTCGACGCGGGGCGCGAAACCCCTTCGTTGGAGGGCAAAATCGGCTACAATTTGCCGCTTTGAAAGACACATGAAAGGGCACGTTACGTGCCCTTTTTTCTGATGCAGCATATCCGCAACTTTTCGATCATTGCCCATATCGACCACGGCAAATCCACGCTTGCGGACCGCATCATCCAGCTGTGCGGGGGATTGTCCGAGCGGGAGATGGAAGACCAGGTTCTCGATTCGATGGACCTGGAGCGGGAGCGCGGCATTACCATCAAGGCCCAGACGGCGGCGCTGCGCTACCGTGACCGCGGCGGCCGACAGTACCAACTCAACCTGATCGACACCCCGGGGCACGTGGACTTCTCCTACGAAGTCAGCCGTTCGCTGGCGGCCTGCGAGGGCGCGCTGCTGGTGGTGGACGCCTCGCAGGGCGTGGAAGCGCAAACGGTTGCCAATTGCTACACCGCGATCGAACAAGGCGTAGAAGTCGTGCCCGTACTAAACAAGATCGACTTGCCATCCGCCGATCCGGACCGCGTCATATCCGAGATCGAGGACATCATCGGCATCCCCGCAAAGGAGGCGGTGCGGGCCAGCGCCAAGACCGGGGAAGGGGTGGAGGACATCCTTGACGCCGTGATTGCGCGCATCCCGCCGCCGCGCGGAACCCTGGCTGCGCCACTGAAGGCGCTGATCATCGATTCCTGGTTCGACAACTACGTCGGCGTGGTGATGCTGGTTCGGGTGGTGGACGGCACGCTCAAGCCCAAGGACAAGCTGCTGCTGATGTCCAACAAGTTCACCTATCTGTGCGAGCAGGTCGGCGTGTTCACGCCCAAGTCGCAGTCGCGCGATGCGCTTTGCGCCGGCGAAGTCGGTTTCATCGTCGCCGGGATCAAGGAACTCAAGGCCGCACAGGTCGGCGATACCGTGACGCTGGCGGACAAGCCGGCGTCGGGGCCGCTGCCCGGCTTCAAGGAAATCAAACCGCAGGTTTTCGCCGGCCTGTACCCGGTGGAGTCGAATCAGTACGAGGCGCTGCGAGACGCGCTGGAAAAGCTGCACCTGAACGATTCATCGCTGCATTACGAACCGGAAACCTCGCAAGCGCTTGGCTTCGGTTTCCGTTGTGGCTTCCTCGGGCTGCTGCACATGGACATCGTGCAGGAACGGCTGGAACGCGAGTACGACATGGCGCTGATCACCACCGCGCCGACGGTGGTCTACCAGGTGCAGATGCGCGATGGCACGCTGGTGGAGATCGAGAACCCGTCCAGGCTTCCCGATCCCTCCAGGATCGAGGAAATCCGCGAGCCCATAATCACCGCCACCATCCTGATGCCGCAGGAGTACGTCGGGCCGGTGATGACCTTGTGCAGCAACAAGCGCGGCTCGCAAAAGAACATGCAGTACCTGGGCCGGCAGGTGATGCTCACCTGCGAACTGCCGCTCAACGAGGTGGTTATGGATTTCTTCGACAGGCTCAAGTCGGTGAGCCGTGGCTATGCCTCGCTGGACTACGAATTCAAGGAGTTCCGCGCCGCCGACCTGGTCAAGCTCGACATCCTGATCAACGGCGAAAGGGTGGACGCATTGTCGCTGATCGTGCACCGCTCCAACAGCCAGTACCGCGGGCGCGAACTCGCCAGCCGGATGCGCGAACTCATTCCGCGGCAGATGTTCGACGTCGCCGTGCAGGCCGCAATCGGCTCGCACATCATCGCGCGCGAAACCGTAAAGGCGATGCGCAAGAACGTTCTCGCCAAGTGTTACGGCGGCGACATCACGCGCAAGAAAAAACTGCTGGAAAAGCAGAAAGCGGGCAAGAAGCGTATGAAGCAGATCGGTACGGTGGAAATACCCCAGGAGGCGTTTCTTGCCATCCTGCAGGTGGAAAACAAGTGACCCGCACGCGGTCCTGATAACTGGGTGAACAATCGATGAATTTCGCACTACTCATGCTGGTCCTGTTGCTAGTGACCGGCACGGTCTGGCTTCTGGACACTTTCGTCCTGCGCGCACGCCGGGGCAGCAACGCCAGGGAACCCTGGTGGGTCGAGTACCCCAAGAGCTTCTTTCCGATCATCCTGCTGGTGTTCTTGCTGCGCTCCTTTCTGGTGGAGCCGTTCAAGATTCCCTCGGGCTCGATGATCCCCACGCTGCTGGTCGGCGATTTCATCCTGGTGAACAAATTCACTTACGGCATCCGCCTGCCGGTTATCAACAAGAAGATCATCGACGTCAATCAGCCCACGCGCGGCGAAGTGATGGTGTTCCGCTACCCGGAGAATCCGACGCTCGATTACATCAAGCGGATGGTCGGTCTGCCCGGCGACCACGTGGAATACCGCAACAAGCGGCTCAGCATCAACGGTGCACTGGTGCCTGTGGAAGCGGCGGAGGACTTCCAGTACCTCGAAAGCGGGCTGAGCTTCGTCAATGCCATGCGTTTCTGGGAAACGCTGGGCCGGCATCGCCACTACATCATCGTCAATCCCGAGGCGCCACCGCTGCAGCTGGCTGGAGTCAGGCAGTTCCCGCAAAGGGAGAACTGCGATTACAATGAACGCGAGTTCAGTTGCGTAGTGCCGCCCGGGCATTACTTCATGATGGGGGACAATCGCGACTCGAGCTCGGATAGCCGCTACTGGGGATTCGTGCCGGAAGAGAACATTGTCGGCAAGGCTTTCCTGGTGTGGTGGAACTTCGGTGAACTGAAGCGCATCGGCAACCGGATCAACTAGCGGGAGCACACATGAAGCGTCAACGAGGCGTGACTTTCGTCGGCATGATTTTCATCGCGGCACTGATCATCCTGGGCGCGATCATCGGGCTCAAGCTGGTGCCGGCGTACATCGAGTATGCAACCGTGGTACAGCACCTGCGCGAAATTGCGCGCTCGCCGGAAGCGCGCGGTTCACCCCGTGAAATTCAGATGCTGTTCAGCAAGCGCGCCCAGATCGACGACATCAGGGTGGTCGCGCCGGACGACATCGAGATCACCCGCGAAGGCGATTCGGTGGTTCTTACCGCCAGTTACCAGAACAAGATCAGGCTGTTCGGTAATCTCAGCGCCTGTATCGATTTCGAGGCGAGCAGCAGGAAGTGACGTTGTCGGGCAGTTCGTCAACCCATGCCTGACGAGGCGATTGAACGCCGACTTGGCTACCGCTTCCGCGATGCGTCTTTGCTCGGGCAGGCGCTCACTCACCGCAGTTACGGAATACCGCACAACGAACGCCTCGAATTTTTAGGCGACGGTCTGTTGAACTTCGTCGTCGCGCGGCTGCTGTTCGAACAGCACGCGAAGCTACCTGAGGGCGAGCTCTCGAGATTGCGCGCCAGTCTGGTCAACCAGCAATCGCTGGCTCGAATCGCCGCATCGCTGTCGCTGGGCGAGCATTTGCGCCTCGGGGAAGGGGAACTGAAGAGCGGCGGGTTCCGCCGTCCCTCAATATTGGCCGATGCCCTTGAGGCATTGATCGGCGCCATTCTACTCGACGGCGGTTTTGAGGCCGCCGAGCAGGTCCTTCGGCGGCTGTACCAGCCGTTGCTGGCGGCTACCGACCCCGCGACGCTAGACAAGGATCCGAAGACCCGGTTGCAGGAATACTTGCAGGCGAAGCGTCTGGCGCTGCCGCAATATGCGATCGTGACCGTTTCCGGGGAGGCGCACGAGCAGCATTTCCGCGTCGAGTGCACTGTTCCCGAGCTGGATATCCATGCCTACGGGGAGGGCGCCAGCCGGCGCGCCGCGGAACAGGAAGCAGCCAGATCCGCCTATGAACTTGCGGCACAATTCAAGTGAACGCGCCCGTTCATCGCAGCGGCTACGTGGCGATCGTCGGGCGTCCAAACGTCGGCAAATCCACGCTGCTCAATCGCATGGTTGGCATGAAAGTCAGCATCACGTCGCGGCGTCCGCAGACCACGCGCCACCGCATCACCGGCATCGTCAGCGAAGCCGACGCGCAATTGGTCCTGGTCGATACTCCGGGCTTCCAGACCGTCCACGGCGGTGCGCTCAACAAGCTGATGAACCGGGTCGTTACCGCCAGCCTGGAGGGCGTGGACGTCATTCTGTTTGTGGTCGAGGCCGGCACGTTCGGCGCAGACGACCGCAAGGTTCTGGCGCTGCTGCCGCAACGGATTCCGGTCTTTCTGGTCATCAACAAGATCGACCGCGCCAGGGACAAGAGCCGTTTGCTGCCCTTCATCGCCAAGGTGAGCACGGCATTCGATTTTGCGGAAGTGGTACCGGTAGCGGCGGCCAAAGGCACGCAGGTCGCCAGGCTGGTGGATGCCGTCAAGCCCTACCTGCCGGAAGGCCGGGCGGTGTACGACGAAGATGAGGTCACCGACCGTCCGGAGCGATTCCTCGCCGCCGAACTGCTACGCGAAAAACTGTTCCGGCTGCTCGGCGAGGAACTGCCGTACGCAGCGACCGTGGTGGTGGAAAAATTCGAAACACGGGCGGGCCTGCGGCGTATTCACGCCGCCATAGTGGTAGACAAGCCGAACCACAAGGCGATTGTCATCGGCAAAGGCGGCGCGAAGCTGAAGGATATTGCCACCCAGGCACGCATGGACATGGAGAAACTGTTCGGCGGCAAGGTTTTTCTCGAAGTCTGGGTAAAGGTGAAGAGCGGCTGGGCCGGGAGCCTGATAGCGCTGAAGAACCTGGGATACGAGTAAATTCGTGGCCACAGCAAGCGGCGACAGGCAGAGGCAGGATGCGCAGCCGTCCTTTGTGCTGCACACTTATCCTTTTCGGGAGACCAGCCTGGTCGTCGAGGTGTTCGCCCGCAATGCCGGACGCGTCGGTCTGGTGGCCCGCGGAGCGCGCCGTCCCAGGTCGGCATTGCGCGGCCTGTTGATGGCGTTCCAGCCGCTGTTGTTGTCCTGGGCCGGGAAATCGGAGTTGCGCACGCTGCACAAGGCCGAATGGCAGGGCGGCATCCGGCAGTTGCAGGGAGTGGGACTGATGTGCGGCTTCTATCTGAACGAACTGTTGCTCAAGTTCCTGGCCCGCGACGACCCCCACGAGGCGCTGTTCGCGGTTTACCACGAAGCGATCGTTGCGCTCGCGCAGCCGCTCGAGCCGGCGGCGACCTTGCGCCGTTTCGAGAAGAACCTGCTCAAGGAACTGGGCTATGCGCTTACCCTTGACCGGGAAGCCGATACCGGCAAACCTGTCGAAGCGCACAAGCGCTACACCTATTTGATCGAGCGCGGCCCGGTGGCGTTGAACGGTCGCGCCGAGGCCCAGGTGGAAGTCACCGGCAGGACGCTGCTCGATTTGGCATGCGAGAATTTCGCCGATCCCGGCACGCTCGCGCAGAGCAAGGTCTTGATGCGTTTTCTGATGAACCATTACCTCGACAATCAGGAATTGCACACCCGGCAATTGTTGCGTGAACTCCAGCAGATATGACCTGGCTGAGCGTCAACGTCAACAAAGTCGCGCTGCTGCGCAATTCGCGCCCTCTGGATATTCCCGATGTCGTGCGTGCGGCCGAACTTGCCATCGACGCCGGGGCGCACGGCATCACCGTTCATCCGCGCCCGGACGCCCGTCATATCCGCCCCGACGATGTCCGTGCACTGCAGAAGCTGGCGCGCGCGCGCGGCGTGGAATTCAACATCGAGGGCAATCCGTTTCAGCCGATGCTGGAACTGGTGCGCGCCGTCCGCCCCGATCAGTGCACGCTGGTTCCCGACGATCCGGGCGCGTCGAC
Organism: Betaproteobacteria bacterium; assembly: GCA_052387775.1. Taxonomy (GTDB): domain Bacteria; phylum Pseudomonadota; class Gammaproteobacteria; order Burkholderiales; family JACQAP01; genus JACQAP01. The sequence goes on along the minus strand of JBQTIV010000171.1, from coordinate 10,289 downwards.
TTCGGACCACGGCTGGGTCCTTGAGCGTGACGGCGCGCGCTTGCAACCGGTGATCGCCGAATTGAAGAGCCTGGGCGTGCGTGTCAGCCTGTTCATGGATGCGGTGGACCAGGCGATGACGGCGGCAAGCGCGACCGGCGCCGATCGCGTCGAACTGTATACGGAGCCCTACGCGCGTGCATTTGGCAATGCCGATCAGGCGCCGGTTCTGGCGCGTTATGTCGCGGCAGCCAGGGCCGCGCAACGCGTGGGTCTGGGCGTGAACGCGGGCCACGATCTGAACCGCCACAATCTGCCGCTGTTTCTGCGCACCGTTCCCGGCGTTCTGGAGGTTTCGATCGGCCACGCCTTGATTGCAGACGCGCTCGAATTCGGCATGAGGCAAACCGTTTTGCTCTATCTGCGCGCGATTTCCGCAAGGCACCCCGGATGATCATCGGTATCGGTGTGGATCTGGCCGACGCGAACCGCATAGAGCGCATGCTGGTCCAATATGGTAGCCGTTTTGCCGATCGCGTCCTCGCCCCATCCGAACGCGCCGCGTTCAGGATCAGCAACCGGCCGACCTGGTTCCTCGCCAATCGCTTCGCCGCAAAGGAAGCGCTGTCGAAGGCGCTGGGCACCGGACTGCGCTTCCCGGTGACGCTGCACACCATCAGCGTGGAATCCGACACGATCGGCAAGCCCGAGTTCCGGTTTCACGGTGCGTTGCCGGAGTACCTGGCAGGCCGCGGCGTGGTCCGCTGCCACTTGACTTTGTCACACGAAAAGTCCCTCGCATGCGCGATGGTGGTGGTGGAGGGCTGAGGCGATGAGCGCCGCGCCGACGTCGCTGGGCCCCGTCATGCTCGACATCGAGGGCAAGGCGCTGACGCGCGAGGAGCGCCAGCGGCTGCTGCACCCTTTGACCGGCGGCGTCATCCTGTTTTCGCGCAACTACGATTCGCCGCGCCAGGTCGCCGAGTTAGCCGCCGAAATTCACGCCTTGCGCGACCCGCCGCTGCTGATCGCGGTGGATCACGAAGGCGGCAGGGTGCAGCGTTTCCGCGAGGGTTTCACGCTGCTGCCGCCGATGCGCGCGTTGGGCGAAGTTTGGGACCAGCATCCGCAGCGGGCGCGCCATCTGGCTCATGCCGCCGGCTATGTGCTGGCGGCGGAACTGCGCGCCTGCGGGGTGGACTTGAGTTTCACTCCGGTCCTCGATCTGGATTTCGGCAGCAGCGCGGTGATCGGCAACCGCGCCTTTCACAGCGATCCGCAGGCCGTTTGTGAACTGGCGGTGGCGCTGGTCGAGGGGCTGCGGCAAGGCGGGATGGCGGCAGTGGGCAAGCATTTTCCGGGTCATGGCTTCGTCGCTGCGGATTCGCATACCGAGCTGCCAGTGGACAATCGCAGTTATGGCGAAATCGAACAGGCTGACCTGATTCCTTTCCAGCACCTTTTCCGCCATGGCCTGTCCGCGGTCATGCCGGCTCACGTAATTTACCCGAGGGTCGACAGCAAGCCGGCGGGCTTCTCGAGTGTCTGGCTGTCGCGGGTTTTGCGCGGCCAGATGCGTTTCCAGGGCGTGATTTTCAGCGATGATCTGTGCATGGAGGGCGCGCACGTCGTCGGCACCATGGTCGAGCGCGCGCAAGCCGCACTCGATGCCGGTTGCGACATGGTGCTGGTTTGCAACAACCCAGTCGCGGCCGATGAATTGCTGGCGGGTCTGGACCGCAAGGCCTCGCCGATGTCGCTGGCACGGCTGGCGCGGCTGCATGGCCGGGCGCACGCCCCCACGCTCACTGCGCTGAAGGAGACCGAGCCGTATACGCGCGCGGTACACGCCGTTGCCGGCGTCGGGTTCAGCAGCGGCGAGTTGCCGCTGGCGGGAACACCGCAGGTCGGAGAACGTGGCTAACGACGCGCGCCACCACCACCGCGGTCACGGCGCCGGCCGCACGCTGCTGATCGCGCTTGCAGTCACGCTGGGCTACGCTGTGGTGGAGTTTGGCGGCGGCATGATTTTTGGATCGCTGGCGCTCATGAGCGACGCCGGCCACATGTTTTCGGATTCCCTGGCGCTGGGTCTCGCTGCATCCGCGGCCTGGGTCGCGGCCCGGCCCGCCGGCGAGCGGCATTCCTACGGATTTGCCCGCGCGGAAGTGGTGGCGGCTTTCGTCAACGGACTGGCGATGCTGCTGATCGTGGTGTTGATCGTGGTCGAAGCGGTGGAGCGTTTGCTCGAACCGCAGCCGGTCGCTGGACTGGGGGTGATGGTAGTGGCATTTTGCGGCCTGCTGGTGAATCTCGGCGTGGCCATCCTGATCGGTCGCGGTGAAGGCAATCTGAACACGCGAGCTGCGCATATTCACGTGGTCGGCGATCTGATCGGCTCGGTTGCCGCGACCACTGCCGGCGCAGTGATTTATTTTACCGGCTGGCAGCCGATCGACGCCCTGCTGTCGGTGGTGATTGCGCTTCTGATCCTGGCATCTACGGTACGCCTGTTGCGCGATGCGCTGCACGTGCTGATGGAGGGCGTGCCGGCCGGTGTTAGGTTGGAAGAAGTAGGGCAGGCGCTGAGCCAGATCGAGGGCGTGCGGGCGGTGCACGACCTCCACGTCTGGAACATTTCCTCCGGGCAGGTGGCCCTGTCCGCGCACGTCGACCTGGAGAACCTCGCGACCTGGCCGGTGCTACTGGAAACGGCAAAGCGCATGTTACAGGTTCGCTTCCGCATCGCGCACGTGACCCTGCAGCCGGAACTGGCAGGCGGCATCAACGCAGGCTACCGTGCGCGCGTGAAAATCGTTCCGCACCGGGAAGACCGCCGCCACGAAGAGGGGAAATGACAGCAGGCAGTCAGACCCGCTCGATATACTCGCCCGTGTCGGTGTTGATCTTGATTTTTTCGCCTTGGCTGACGAACTGCGGAACCATGACGGTAATTCCGGTCTCGACCTTGGCGGGCTTGAACGAGCCGGTGGCCGTGGCGTTCTTCAGGCCCGGCTCGGTCTCGGTCACCTGCAGCACTACGGAGCTTGGCAATTGCACCCCGATCGGACGTTCGTTGTGCAATTTGATCATCACGTCGGTGTTCGGCAGCAAGTAACCGGACTGGCCTTCGAGGAAATCGGCCGGCAAAGTCAACTGGTCGTAGGACTGCTTGTCCATGAATACGTAGCCGTCGCCATCCTGATACAGAAACTGCATGTTGCGCGGCTCGACTTCCGCGGCTTCGATCTTTTCGTCGGTGCGGATACGCTCGTTTTTCTTGGTGCCAGTCTCGATGTCTTTCATTTCCACCTGCATGAACGCGCCGCCGCGGCCGCCGACGTGAACGTGGTAACTCTTGAGAACGCGCCAGACGCGCCTGTCCATTTCTATCAAGTGGCCAGCGCGAATTTCGGTCGCAAGGACTTTTGCCATGACGCTTTTCGGCGATCTCAGGAGGGGTGTCGCATTTTACTCCCGTGTGCGCAGACTTCGATGGCAGTATGGCTGACGTGACGACCGGACAAGCCGACATTTTCTCCGCCGACTGCCGGCGGTGCAGCCGGCTCGCGCACTTTCTCGACGAGGTGCGGCAAGATTTTCCCGGTTATTACTCCAGGCCGGTGCCGCCTTTCGGTGACGCCAAAGCGTGGCTGCTGATCGTCGGTCTGGCACCGGGAATGCACGGCGCCAATCGCTCCGGCCGGCCGTTCACGGGGGATTACGCGGGAGTGTTGCTATACCGCACGTTACATAAGTTCGGCTTCGCCAATCGTGCGCAGTCCCTGCACGCGGACGACGGACTGCTGCTTAGCGGCTGCCGAATCACCAATGCGGTGAAATGCCTCCCGCCGGAAAATAAGCCGGCTGTAGACGAGGTGAGGCGCTGCAATGCCTATCTGGCCGCCGAACTGGCGGCGCTGCCGAAGGCAGCCGCGGTGCTAGCGCTAGGCGGCATCGCTCACAAGGCAGTATTGATGGCCGTTGGCGAGAAGGCAGGAAACCACAAGTTTGCGCACGGCGTGCAATACCGTCTTGAATGCGGATTAACACTGTTCGATAGCTACCATTGCAGCCGATACAATACCCAGACCAAGCGCCTGACCGAGCCCATGTTCGAGCAAGTCTTCACGGCCATTGGACGCTTCTTCCAGTGCCGGACGGCCGCAGCGAAACATCCCGATGAAGAGTGAACCAGAACAGACCGGGGCCAGCGGACCCGCTTTCTACCCCGGTGAACTTGTCGCCAGCCTTCCGCACTTGCCGGGGGTTTATCGCATGCTCAACGCGGCAGGGGAGGTGCTCTACGTCGGCAAGGCACACGATCTGAAGAAACGCGTGGCCTCCTATTTCCAGAAGACCGGGTCCCTGGCTCCCCGCATCCGGCTCATGATGGCCCAGGTCGGCGGCTTGGAAACGACGGTTACGCGTTCTGAAGCCGAGGCGCTGCTGCTGGAAAGCAACTTAATAAAGAGTTTAAGTCCACGCTATAACATACTGTATAGAGATGATAAATCATATCCGTACATCGTCCTGACCGGCCATCCCTTCAGTCGACTCGGCTTCCATCGCGGCGCCCTGGACAAGGCCCATCGCTATTTCGGCCCGTTCCCCAACGCCGGCGCCGTGCGCGAGAGCATCCATCTCATGCAGAAAGTCTTCAGGCTGCGCACCTGCGAGGACACGGTGTTCGCGAACCGCTCGCGACCCTGCCTGCTGTACCAGATCAAGCGTTGCACCGGACCCTGCGTGGGCCTGATCAGCGAAACCGACTATGCCGAAGACGTCAGGAGCGCCGAACTCTTCCTGCAGGGCAGGGAAGACGAAGCGGTCGACCGCCTGGAAGAGCGGATGCACCGGGCTGCGGCAGAGCACGCTTACGAACAGGCGGCGGCATTCCGGGACCAGATCCGTTCGCTATCAAAGGTGCGTGAAACCCAGTTCGTCACCAGCAGCCGCGGCGTGGACGCCGACATCGTCGCGCTGGCCGCTGCCGGAGGGCTGATCTGCGTGAATTTGGTGATGGTCCGTGGCGGAATTCATCGCGGCGACAAGAGTTTCTTCCCGCAGAACGCGCAGGATCAGGACGAACAAATCGCGCTTGAAGCCTTTCTGACCCAGCATTACGTCAACCGCGACGTGCCGCCGGCGATCCTGGTCAATCGCCCGGTCGAAACGGCGGCGCTCGAGGAGCTGCTGTCCCAGCAGGCGGGGACCAGGGTACAGATCAATGCCAGGCCGGCGGGGGAGCGCCGCATTTGGTTGCGCATGGCGGAAAAGAACGCCGAGTTGGCGATCGCGCAGCGGCTGGCGGCCCATGCCACCCAGGAAACCCGCCTCAGCGCATTACAGCAAGCGCTGGGGCTTGCCGACAACGTGCGCCGCATCGAATGTTTCGACGTCAGCCACACCATGGGCGAAGCCACCGTGGCTTCATGCGTGGTGTACGACAACTCGGCGATGCAGCCCGCCGAATACCGCCGCTACAACATCAACGGCGTGGAGCCGGGCGACGACTACGGCGCGATGCGTCAGGTGCTGGACCGGCGCTATCGCAAGATTGTGGAAGGCGAGGGCAAGCTGCCCGACCTGATCCTGATCGACGGCGGCAAAGGGCAGGTGAGCACGGCTTTCGAGGTTCTCTGCGAACTCGGCCTGAGCGATAGGCCAGTGATCGGCGTGGCCAAGGGCGAAGGGCGCAAGGCTGGTCTCGAGCAACTGATTTTTCCGGACCGCGACGAACCCCTGCGGCTGGCCTCGGACCACGCCGGATTGCACCTGATCCAGCAGATCCGCGACGAAGCGCATCGGTTTGCAATTTTCGCTCACCGCAACAGGCGCGCCAAGGCGCGCAATCGCTCGACGCTGGAAGAAATAAACGGCATCGGCGTCAAGCGCAGGCAGAGGCTGTTGTCGCGTTTCGGCGGCCTGAAAGGGGTTGCCTCCGCGAGCGTGGACGAACTTGCACAGGTCGAAGGCATCAGCACTGAACTCGCCGAAAAAATCTACCAGCAGCTACACTGACGTTCCCATGCCCATTAACCTGCCGAATATCTTCACCTGGCTGCGCATTCTGACGATCCCGTTGCTGGTGGGGGTGTACTACATGCCGCACGACTGGATTGCCGACCACGACAAGAACCTGGCGGCCGCGGCGATTTTCTCTTTTGCCGCGATCACCGACTGGCTGGATGGCTACTTGGCGCGCACACTGAACCAGACTTCATCGTTTGGCGCCTTCCTCGATCCGGTGGCCGACAAGCTGATGGTTACCACCGCGTTAATCATGCTGGTCTGGATTGGCCGACTTGAGGGGTTCATCGCCGTGATCATCATCGGCCGTGAGATCGCGATCTCCGCGCTGCGAGAATGGATGGCGCGCATCGGCAAGAGCAAGAGCGTGGCAGTGTCGTTCCTGGGCAAGGTGAAGACCGTCTCGCAGATGACGGCGCTCATCATGCTCTTGTACCACGACGAGTTGCTGACGCTGAGCATGCACGCGATCGGAACCATCCTCATTTACATCGCCGCGGTGCTGACTTTGTGGTCCATGGTTTACTACTTGAAAATTGCATTGCCGCAGGCGATTAAGGGCGGTTAAACAGGGCGGTTTCCTTGACAAAAAGGCGATGCTCCCTATAATGCCAACACTGTTTTTCGCGGGAATAGCTCAGTGGTAGAGCACAACCTTGCCAAGGTTGGGGTCGCGAGTTCGAGCCTCGTTTCCCGCTCCAGGTTTCCCTGCGGAATGCGGCTAGTTTTAATTCACCGGAATTAAGTCTAGCCGCTTTCTCTTTGTCGTTCTTCGGTGGACCGCGGGTTATCCTCTCAACGATTACAGCAAGTGTTTGTTCAGCGCAGCTATCATGCTGCGCGCCCCCGGCGGGGTGGCAGAGTGGTCATGCAGCGGCCTGCAAAGCCGTGTACGCCGGTTCGATTCCGACCCCCGCCTCCAACTCAATACCCCTTGAACACAGGGCCCGCGGACTGGGCGGCCAGGAGGCCTGTGGAAAGGCGAACTAATCTCCTGAAATGCAGCCTCTTTTAATGGGGTCTGTCCCTGTTTTGCTGTTTTGCACTGCAGCTAGTTATTGAAGCGACGTATGCAATTTATTCCGGGGTTTCTTGCTGCCTTGTTACCTGGTGGCGGCAAGTGGCAGGCGACGCTTTCGCCGCAGACCTTTGACTATTTCAGCGGGAGGGGCGAGACCCGGCGCATCCGCTATGAATCAATTTATGAGGTGAAGCGAGAGCCCGGCGTCATATGGGATCGAGTCATCGTCAAGTCCGACAGGGGGGAGGTTCAGTTGGATGGCCTGACCGGTGCGGTTACCAGGCATTTGGCAGGCGCACTGAGAACTAAATCCTCAGAGGCGCTCTTGTCGCAGATCGAATCGAACCAAGACATCGTGATGTTTGTCGTGGACACTGGACCGCAGACAGATACAGTCGTTACGGCGTATCGTACTAGCAGCATTGACAAGTATTGGAGCGCCTGATGAAGGTCAACTATGACGCAAGGACCGATACTCTGACTGTCGTGTTTCGCGATGTGCCGGTCGCGGAGAGCGACGAGGACAAGCCGGGCGTGATCCTGGATTACGACACGGGGGGCAATATCGTGTCGATCGAAGTGCTCGACGCCTCCAAGCGCGTCGAAGAGCCGAGCAAAGTCACCGTCGAGACCGCGGAGTAGGCGAGGCAGGTATCGTCGCACGGCGCTGTCACCGCAGCGGCGGGTTTCGTCGGGTTCTGCATCCTTCTGCCTTCCTCCTTCTGCCTTGGATTTCGGGTCTGCCTTCTGCTTTGGGGTTTTCCCTCGGCTCCTCCGAGCGGGGACCGAGAAGCCTCGCGCGCGCCATGCCCGCTAGTGTAGCCCGTTGCTTGGCGCGGGACCCCCATTTCATCACCACCAGGACCAGTTGGCGCAGTGACGGTGGCGGACTTGCATCACGGGATCGTAGCCGGGATCGGCGAACCAGCGGCGAAGCTGTTTGTGGTTGAGCGTGCGCAAGCGGCGATCGAAAACCTCACGGTACCAGCGCGGCGCCGCGCCGCCCAGCGTGACTTCCTTATCCGAGTGAAAGCGCGCGATCGCGCGCCGTCCTTCGCGTGAGCGGGGATCCAATTTAGCGTCCAGCGGGGCGCCGGGACGCCTGTCGAACAGCACCCAGTAATACTCGTGGCGCTGTCCGCGACGGCGGTAAGTACGTGACATGACGAGTCTCCTGTGAAAGACAACTACGTCATGGCACGACCTCCTTTCGAACGATGTTATGGAAACAGACCAGCGGCTATGGCAGCGAGAACGGGGAATTTTCCTACGCAGGAATCGTCTGCACTTTCCCGGGAAGCTTGCTGAGGATCAGCTGCTTCAATTGAACCTTCTTGCTCGCGTTGTCGATGTCGATCCCGACCAGGTTTCCCTTGGCGTCGTAATCCAGCACGACCCCCTCCGAGATCTCGCGGCTTTCGACGCTCGGCTTCTCGGAGAGATCGAATTAGAGCGAGTCCGTTTCGGCGTAATAGTTCAGCTTCATGGCTTGAGCCGTTGATCCGGAAATACGCAGGAGGTCCAGTAAACCACTCCACTTACAGGCCGCAAGCACTAGTAACGATAACGCCATTTCTCCTCACGCAACTACCGGCGCCAGCGGCCGGCTCGCGCATGTCTCGCTCATTGCAACCCCGCCTGCCGCGGTCTACGATCCGGTCATGAAAACGGTGCTGGGTGACCTTTGATCCGCAGGACCGGTCGCTATGCGGCACAGGGTCCAGAGGCGGAGTTCGAGCCCGGCTCGCGCGGCCGCGTGTTGCGCAACCTGCTCGGAATCAGCTCGGTGCGGAAAATGGAGCAGCGCGAGACCGAAGCGCTATTTCATGCAACCCAGGTCTTGATCGATGAGACGCGCCTGGATCAGCGGTTCACGGCGGACGACATTCGTGGATTTCACAAGCTTTGGCTGGGCAACATCTATCCCTGGGCCGGACAGTATCGCGGTGTGAACATGTCCAAGGGGTCGTTTACGTTTGCCGCGGCCGGACAAATTCCCCGCCTGATGCAGGAACTCGAGAATGGACCATTGCGGCGGTTCACTCCGTGCGTGTTTCGTGCCCTGGAAGAGCAGGCGGGCGCTATGGCGATCGTGCACGCGGAGCTGGTCCTGATTCACCCGTTTCGCGATGGGAATGGCCGTTGCGCCCGGCTACTCGCCGTGCTGATGGGTCTGCAAGCTGGGTTGCCCGTGCTTGATTTCGCCGGAGTGCGCGGCCAAGAGAAGAAACGCTACATCGCGGCCGTACACGCAGCACTTGATCGGAACTATGAGCCGATGACCGCAATATTTCACGGAATCATCGCCCGCACTCAGGCTAGGGCTTGACGCGCGCCTTCGATGAAGCGGGTTTCCCGGGGCCGTTCAGTCGCGCCTTCAGAGACACGCGGATGCCTTCGATCGCCGAAGAACTTGTCACGGACTTCAGCACGGCGCGCTCCCGCTTGGCCGGATCGCGCAGGTAGGGATTGAGGTCGGAAAGCTTGGACTTCACCGCTAAATTATAGCAGCCGTGGAGTCCGCGCACGACCGCGAAATCGCAGCTCTCGTCGGCGAGAAAACGAGGCACAGCCGAAGCAGCGGCAACTGATCCTTCTGCCTTAGAGCGCCTAACAAAATGACTTCCCCTCCTGCCCGAGGAGGGGTGCCCGTGCAAGCGGGCGGGGTGGTGGGAGCAAGGCTGCCCACGTAACCACCCCGTCTGCTTCGCATCCACCCCTCCTTGAAAAGGAGGGGAGTAAGGCAGGGCGCGTCATCTCGTTAGGGCCTCTTAGGGAAGTGGCTCACGTCCTGAGCCACTTCCCGTCGCATACTGCGCGCCCTTTCCCAAGGAGGGACCGCGCCATGAACCCGATCGCCGAAACGCATGCCGCCTCGTCACTGCGTAACCAAGACACCTCTGCCTTGGGGTCCAGGTCTGCCTTCTGCCTTCATCCTTCTGCCTCCGGATTGCGCCCTCGGAGCACGCTCCCGCCTACGTGCTGCTCGATGAGGCCCTCGCGCGCAAGCTCGCCCGCGTCACCGAGATCTCCGATTCGGGGAGCGTCCCCGAGCTCATGTTCTCCAACGAGGCCGAGGCGAACATCCTCCTCATGGACGGCGAGGAGCTCGTGGGCGCGAAGCAGAACCGCGTCCTCAACGTGAGCATCCTCGTCGGAGGCAAGAGCCAGGTCGCGGTGCCGGTCTCGTGCGTGGAGCAGGGGCGCTGGCGGTGGAGCTCGCGGCACTTCGCCAGCCCCGGGCGCGCCCTTTTCG
>JBQTIV010000170.1:0-37183 GCA_052387775.1 Betaproteobacteria bacterium | reverse complement strand
CTCCGGAGAGCGGCGCGAAATGCGGCGGCAGTCCGCCGCCGTCCCCGCGCCCAGCGGGGGCTGCGTCCTTTTTCTCCGCTTTCTTTTCCGCGACGGCCGTTCCGCTGTCGCCGAACAAATCAGGTTGATCGGGCATTTAAAAATCCGTGACGAATGTGACTACGTGATGGGGTGAACTGCTTCTCCAAGAAGTTCGTGAATATCGTGAATGTCGTGAATATCGTGAATGTCGTAGTACTCACACATGCACCTTTTCCCTTTCTTCTTTCCTCGTCCCTCTCGCCTCTCGCCTTTAATCTTTCCTCACGCCTCCTGCCTCTAGCCTCTCGCCTGTCTCTTCACGATATATCCGCCTCTACCAGATTCCCATAAGTCTCCATCCACTCGCGTCGCTGCGAGGCGTTCTCGCGGGACATCATCATGTTAAAGATTTCCGCCGAGACATCCACCCCGTCGTCGAGCGCTACCGGCAGCATTCGCCGGGTGTCCGGGTTGAGCGTAGTCTCCCAGAGCTGTTCGGGATTCATTTCGCCGAGGCCCTTGAAGCGGCTCACCGTCCAGGAGCCGGGCTTCACGCCTTCGTCCTGCAGTTTTTCCTCCGTAGCTTCGAGTTCCTGCTTGTCGAGCGCGTAGAGCTTGCGGGCCGGCTTGCCCTTTCCCTGGCCCGGCACGTCGATGCGGAACAGAGGCGGCTGTGCGACAAAGACGTTGCCGCTGTCGATCAGTTTCGGGAAATGCCTGAAGAAGAGCGTCAGCAGCAGAACCTGGATATGCGCGCCGTCCACGTCGGCATCAGCGAGGATGATGATCTTCCGGTAGCGCAGCCCGGAAAGGTCGACATTGTCGTTCGGCTTGTGGTGGTCCACGCCGATCGCAAGCGCAATAGCCTCGATCTCCTTGTTGGCGTAAAGCGTGTCGGGGCTGTCCTGCCAGGTGTTCTTCGGCTTGCCCTTGAGCGGGAGCACAGCCTGGAACTCCTTGTCGCGCGCCTGCTTGGCCGAGCCGCCGGCGGAATCGCCTTCGACGATGAATAATTCATTGCGGTCCGCATCGTCCGAGGCGCAGTCGGTGAGCTTGCCGGGCAGCACTGCAACACCCGAGGTCTTGCGCCGCTCCACTTTCTGCGCCGCGCGGGTGCGCGCGTTGGCCTGGGCAATCACCAGCTCGGCGATGCGCCGACCTTCGTCCGCGTGCTGGTTGAGCCACAGCTCTATGGGATCGCGCACCATCTGCGCGATGAGCTTTACCGCGTCGCGAGAGATCAGATCGTTCTTGACCTGCCCCTTGAACTGCGGGTCGAGCATTTTCACTGCCAGCACATAGGACGCGCGCGACCACACGTCCTCGGGCACGACTTTCAGTCCGCGTTGGCCCATTGCGTGCAGGTCGATGAAATTCCTGATGGCGTTGTAGACGCCTTCACGCAAGCCGGCGACGTGGGTACCGCCGTGGCGCGTGGGAATCATGTTGACGTAGGACTCGGTGATCGGATCGCCTTCGGCGGTCCAGGCGATCGCCCACATCGCGCCCTCGCCTTCGGCAAAGCTGTCGGACTCGGACTGCGCGGCGATGTAGCGTTCGCCGAGGAAGGTGCTGGCCACCGGCTCGAAGCCGGCGATCGCGGTTTCGAAGTAGCCCTTGATTCCTTCGGGGAAGTGCCAGGTCTGGGTTTCGATCTTCTTGTTCTTCTCGATGCCGAGGCTGAACTTGACTCCGGGCAGCAGCATTGCCTTGGCGCGCAGCAGCGCGGCGATGTCTGCGGCGACGATCTTCGGCGAATCGAAGTAATTGGCGTCCGGCCAGAAACGCACGCGGGTGCCGGCGTCGCGCGGGCCAACCTGGCCCAGTTTCTTCAGCGGATCCTTCACCTTGCCGTTGGGCGCGAACACGATGCGATGCCTCTCGCCATCGCGTTTGACTTCGACTTCGAGGCGGGTGGACAGGGCGTTAGGCACGCACACGCCCACACCGTGCAGTCCGCCCGCGATGCGGTAGGCCGCATCCTTGTCGGTCTTGCGGAATTTGCCGCCGGAATGCAGCGTAGTGAAGATCACCTGCACCGCTGGCACGTTCTTCTTCGGGTGGATATCCACCGGGATGCCGCGCCCGTCGTCGGTGACTTCCGCCGAGCCGTCTTCGAAAAGCACGACTGCGACATTTTTTGCGAATCCTGCCAGCCCCTCGTCGGCGGCGTTATCGATAATTTCGACCAGCGCGTGATTCGGATTCAGCGGGTCGGTGTACATGCCGGGCCGGTGCAGGATCGGCGACAGATCCTCGAGAATCTCGATGTCTTCGGCGGTATAGGCGTTTGGTTTCTTTGCCATGTCGGTTTTCAGCTCACGCGTTCTTCAATGCAAGCACCCCCGTCCGAGCGGGCAATCGACGCGGGGTGCGGGAAGGTCTGGGGGCAGGAATCCGTGGAGGGCCGTTCCGGCCATCCGGGAGGAGTTGCGGTGAACTACGCTACGACTCACGGCGCGTATTGTAGTGCGTCCCGCGAGATCCTTCATGCGACTTTCAGTGCCTGCCCGCGAATCTCTCCAGTGCAGGTCCGTTCACTGTGGAATTCGGCTGCAGCTTTTTCATTCATGTCACGACCCCGGTAAGTGTGATTTCAGGGTGCAACTTTCGGGCGAATGCGCGGCACCCGTTTAGGCCGGTCGGTCCTGACCTGCAACGCGGGAATGTCAAGGAATTCGTCGTGCACGAAATCGAGAAAGATGCGCATCTTGCTCGACAGGAAACGCGCCGATGGATACACGGCGTGAATGGCCACCGGCGGCGGCCCGTAGTCGGCGAGCACCTGCGTAAGCCGGCCCTTGTGGATATCTTCCTGCACGAACACGCCCGGCACGTGCGCGATGCCGATGCCTTCGAGCACGGCGGCGCGGATGGTGATTGCGCTGTTGGCGCGGAAATCTCCCTTGACGCGCACCGACAGCGGTCCCTGCGGTCCTTCGAACTGCCACTCGTTGCTGAACAGACGGTTGTAAGTGATGCAGTTATGCGCAGACAGGTCGGCCGGCGAGTGCGGCGTGCCGCGTGCGCGCAAGTAAGCCGGCGAGGCGACGCAAACCCGGTTGACCCCGCCGACGCGACGGGCCACAACCTGCGAGTCGGCGAGATCGCCGAAGCGGATCGCGACATCCACGCCTTCCTGCACGAGGTCCACGTAGCGGTCGTTCAGGGTCAGGTCCACCGCCAAACCCGGGTACTTGCGGCGGAAGCGGAATAACAGGGGAAGCATGTAGAGCTGGCCGAATGCTACTGGGGCGTTTACGCGCAGCAGCCCGGTGGTGCGGATCTGCAGATCAGCGACGCTGCTTTCCAGGTCGGTGACCTCGTCGAGGATGTGCCGGCAGCGATCGTAATAATTGCGCCCGGCTTCGGTCGGGCTCAACTGCCGGGTGGTGCGATTGAGTAGCCGAACACCCAAATGTTCTTCCAAAGCAGTGAGTTGCTTGCTCACCGTAGGCTGGATGGTGCCCAATTCACGGGCCACCGCAGAGAAGCTTCCGGTCTCAACGATGCGGACATAAAGGCGCATTTGATACAGCCGATCCATCAAAACTCGATTCCGTGCTTAATTTGCATAAATCATATTCTAACAACATCTCTTGTAATTATTATTGCATGAGTCTATATTCCGGCCATCCGAACCCGAATTTGCAGAGGATCGCTTTGGAAACCTACCTTGAGTCCTTCTTGCGCATGAACCGGAAGTCACGCCGGGATCCGTTGGAGTTCGACGCGCATGCGGCAGTGAGGATCGAAGTTCGACTCTTGAGCCTAGTGAGGGATGTTGGAACTTTTCCTTACCTGCCTTAAATAAGTCCTATCAATCATTGGATTAAGGAGTCGGCCAGGCCCTGGACAATCCGGGCAGTGCGGACAAGGAAACAAGTTCCTCCCCCACGTAACTCTCTCCTCCTCCTTGAGCTACGTGGTTTTAGAGGGGCGCCTGGCGCCCCTCCTTTTTTTGGTGGAGCGCGCTAAATTCCGGCCAAGGGCGGTAAAAGTCAGTGATCACTTCCTTGGATTCGCCATCGCAGGATGGATATGGGCGAGAAGGACGACGAAAAATCCGCCAGTTACGGCAGGGGCAAGAAGCGCGGCAAGAAGTCGAAAGGCTACGCGACCCCGCCGATCGAGGACGCGCTCGCCTGCCCGCCTTCTGCCAAGGCCTGCGTGAACTGGTAGTCGGCAGCGGCGCGGCCGAGGCCCATCGGCGCACCTGCGAATCGTGGCGTGACAGAACTTTCGAAGCGGCACAAAAGCACGAGCACGACTGCGGCAAGAGCTGCAAGCCCGGTGGACATCTGATCCTTGGGCCCTGTTTTGGTCCGCAGGACCGGCGCGTCCAAGACGAAGATCCGTAACGCGCAGGCGCGAGGTGAAGGGATGGCTTACGATATGTGCACTTCTGGCGCAAGTTGTGACCCGATGGTCAGTGCTTGCGGCCGTGACCATCTAAAATTTTGACCTCGTGGATATCCACAGAATCTGTGGATAACCTTGTGGATGGCTTGCGGCATTTTGCGCGAAACCGCGTTGCTGCTTATTCTCCCGTTTGTGCTGTTCAATTATTCAGCAGCGCTGTCACTTCGCGACGACAAACAAAAAAAGAATCTTTCCTGGAGGATTTTTTCCCATGCGCATCACCGATGTCCGCACCATTGCGGTCGAAGTCAAATTGCCGAAGCCGGTGTTCGACGCCAACTACACGATGGCGACCAAGCCGGCGCTGCTGGTCGAAGTCCAAACCGATCAGGGTCTCGTCGGACTTGGAGAGGCGGCGCACTTCGGCGGGCCGATGGCTTCGACCGCGCAGGTGATCGATCACGAGCTGCGCGAATATTTGATAGGACAGGATCCGCGGCAGATCGAGTATCTATGGGAAATGATGCACCGGCGCGCGTACAAGCATGCCCGCGGCGGCATCGTCATCGCGGCTATCAGCGGAATCGACATCGCTCTGTGGGACCTGCGCGGCAGAATGGCGGGCATGCCGTTGTGGCAGTTGCTCGGCGGATACCGCAAGCGCGTCCCCGCCTATGCGACCGGCGGATTCTATTCCGAGGGCAAGGGCGTACGCGAACTGGTCAAGGAGATGGAGTCCTACGTCGGACACGGATTCCGCGCTGTAAAAATGAAAATCGGACGCAACGCCGGAATCGAGCTTTCGCCGTTGCGCGTGATGAACAACCGAGGCCAATGCGAAGTCACGCTGGCGCAGGACCTCGAGCGCGTCGCCGCCGTGCGCGATGCAATCGGCGCGGACGTCAAGCTGATGGTCGACGCCAACGGCGCCTGGGATGTAGCCACCGCGGTGAAAATGGGCCGCGCCATGGAGCGTCACGACGTCTATTGGTATGAGGAGCCGGTGTGGCCGGATGACGTCGCCGGAAGCGCCGAGGTCGCCGCGAAAGTCGGCATCGCGGTTGCAGGCTATGAAACATGCAGCTACGGCATCGTCGATTTCAACGAATATATCAAGGCGCGCGCGGTACATTTCGTGCAGCCGGATGTGGCGTGGGCAGGGGGGCTCACCGAGTCTCTCAAGATCGCGCACATGGCGCAGGCCGCGAACCTGCCGATAGCACCACACATCCACGGTTCGGCGGTGGCGGTTGCCGCGGCGGTTCACTTTCTCGGTGCGGTCAGGAATGGCTCGATGGCGGAGACGGTGTATCCGGCTCACGCGCTGATGACGGAGCTGGTAAAGGAGCCCCTCGTGGTTGACAAGAAAGGCGATATCGAATTGCCTGATCGCCCCGGACTGGGCATCGACCTCGATGCCAGGATCGTCAAGAAGTATCGGGTGAAATAACAATAATTCTCACCGCAACGACGCAAAGAACGCAAAGAAAAAAGGGAAGTGGGCCAAAAGCAAATGTAGCGCTGTGCCAAGGCCATGCGGGCAGATTGTACCGACCTTTGTTTCGCGTGGACTGCGAGAACAATGAGTATCTGTTCTTCCTTTGCGCTCTCTGCGTCTTTGCGGTGAAGGATTAATTCGAGCCGATGAAGTCGCGCAATTTGCCGGCGGGCGCGCCTTGACACCGCAGAGGGCCACACCTATCCTCGGGCCCGGACAACAATAACAACCGCCATCACGCAGTTCCGATTCGCCTCCCATGACCGACGCAATCATCTATCTCGCCACCAGTTTCTGGATCGGCGCAGTGCATGCCGCCACGCCGGGCCACGGCAAGACCATCGCCGCCGCTTACATTGTCGGCGCGCGCGGCAAGCCGGTGGACGCCGTGATCCTTGGCGTGTTCGTCACGCTGTCGCACACCAGCGGCATCGTGCTGGTGGGCGTATTGGCCTCGCTCGGACTGCCTGGAATGGTGCCGCAACGAATCGAGGCATGGATGGCGCTGATTACCGGGATTCTTGTTATCGGCATCGGCTTCTGGACGCTATGGACGCAGCGGGAACTGATGCTGCAGTTGCAGGGTGTGGCGCCGGCGCCGTGGCACGCGCACGAACACATGCACGAGCCAGCGCATACGCACGCAGAAATGCGTTACCGCCCGCACACGCACGAGGGCGAACACGCACATGGCCACCATCATCACAGACACGATCACGCGCATCCGCATCACGACGCGGAAACCGGATCGCATAGCCACGGCTGGGGCTTCAAGCACACGCACGATATGAAGCTGGCGACTACCAACCGCCCCAGCCTGTGGGTGTTGATCGGGCTCGGCATCGCCGGCGGCTTGCTGCCCGACCCGGCGGCACTTGCGATCCTGCTGAACGCGCTGGCCCAGGGCAAGGTGATGCTGGGCCTGGGAACCGTGGTGGTATTCAGCATCGGCTTTGCGGCGACTCTTGTGGTCGTCGGCGTAGTGGCAGCCAAGGTCGGACAGAAGATCCTCGACTGGCTTGCCGGCCCGTGGGCGGCGCGAATGCAGATCTCGACCTCGCTGCTGATCGTGCTGGTCGGCGTGATTCTTTCCGTCAAGGCCTGGACGACGCTGAGTACGTTCGCCTGACCACCGTGACGGCCGTGAATATCGTGAATGTCGTGAATACCGTGGAGAAACCGTGACTGTCGTGACTATCGCAAATATCGTGACTCGAAGCAGACCGCTAACCCTCTCCGCCCCTTACGATACCGGCTTCAATATTACGTGGTGGTGAGCACGGTATCAGTCCTCGCTGCACCTCGACGTATTTGCTTTTGCGACATTCACGACATTCACGATATTCACGACATTCACGTCTTCACCGGTTCTTATCTTTTCGCCGCGTCTGCCTTCAACATGCCTACATAGCCGCTGATGTCGGCGTACCAGATATTGCCGGCCTTATCGGCCGCCAGCGTATAAGGCCTCGCGTCCGCGCGCGGCAGCTGGAAGATCTTCATCTGGCCGTCGCGCAATCTGCCGATGGCGTGGTGACGCAGCAACCCGACCCAGACCGAGCCGTCCGGCGCGATCGCAATCCCCGACAACCCCGCCCAACTGGTGCCTGGCACTTCGAATTCGCTGAATTTGCCTTCGGCAAACCTGCCGACCTTGTTGCCGCGGAACTCCAAGAACCACACGCTGCCTTGTTGATCCACTGCAATGTCGGTAGGCGAACTTCCACGAGTCGGCACTTCATACGCGGTCATGGCCCTTCCTGGCGCGATCTTGAGCAATTGGTTGCCGCTTTGCAGGGTCACCCACACATTGCCCTTCGCATCGACACCCACGCCGTAAGGTCCGCCGCGCACGTTCTTTATTTCGTGGCGGGTCAGCTTGCCTTCCGTAAGCTGCGTGATGCTGTAGGCAGAATTCTCGGCGAACCAGATCGCGCCATCCGGCGCTACCGCAAGCCGCGCCAGGCGCGCGATCGGCGTATCAAGGGAAAACCTGGCCCGCTCGCCGTCCGGTGCAATGCTGGCGATCGCCTGATCCAGCGCGTCCGTATACCAGACGACACCGTCACGATCCACGCCGAGGCCGATCGGTTCGACGTTGTTGCGCTTACCCGTGACTACCCGTTCGATTTTGCCGTCGCGCAGTTTTCCGATGGCGTTGGCGGAATCCATGGTGAACCAGACGGTTTGGTCTGGCGCGATTGCCAACGCGGTCGGAATGTCGGTCGCCACCGTCATCGGGTACTCGATGAAGTCCCCGCGAGATGCGAAGCCGTGCCGCCAATATGCATACCCGGCCACCGCCACGATAAGTGTCGCCGCCGCGATGAATAGATAAGTACGATTAATTCTCACTTTGTAATTTTCCAGTCGTTGAGCAAGCGTCATGCGCGAATCTGATTCAGCCAACGTACGCCCACACCTGCAAGCACGATCAAGAGCACCAGGAAGGCTGCACCGCCGGCCAGGCTTAGCGGATCCAGGTGGCTGAGCAAATTCGCGCCGCCAGAGGCGCGACGCCACATCTCGTTGTAGGGGGAAAGCGAAAAGCCCGCATACAGCGTGCCGGTGTCATGCTCGTCACGGACCAGCGGGCCGGCTTCCAGGTGCACGGGAAGATTGCCTTCGACCAACAGCCATGTCTCGCCGCCGTCTGTGCTGCGCAGGATACCCCGGTGCGTACTTAGCACGATGCTTTTGCCAGCGTCCGCGACGGCGATCCCGCGTATTGACGTGCCGCTCTCGGGCAGAACCTTGCCTACGGGCTTCCAGCTCATGCCAGCGTCGTCACTCGCGTATACGCGATCCGACGCCGCCACCCATAGCTTGCCGGAGGACAACAGTGCCTCCACCCGCCCCGGCGGAAGCCCGGCGTCGCGCGACTGCCACGCGGCGCCGCTGTCCCGGCTGGCCCAAATGCCTCCCTGGATCACCGCCAGTACAATTTCCTGTGGCCGCGTGACCATGACCAGCGCGATAACAGTTCCCTCTGGCAGGCCCTCGCTCAATGCGAACCAGCTGCGGCCACGATCGTCGCTTGCGTACACACCGCGATCACCGGCAAGATAAAGCCGCCTCGAACCTGCCGCGATCGCCCGCGCCGGCGCCGCTCCGGCAGGCGCGAGCGTGTCCGCCCAGGTCGAGCCGTCCTCGCTGAAATAAATTCGCCTCGCAGTGGAGGCGATTGCACCTTTGCCGCCGTCATCGAAGCGCACCGCATAGGTGGCGCCATCGAATTGCGCTCCCGGTTCCTGTATCCAGTCGCGACCGCCGTTCTTCGACCGCAACAGCCGCGTGTCAGTGCCGTAGAGCAAATGATTAGGATCCTTCGGATCGATGGCGAGGGCAAGCGCGCCACCGATGAACAATCCAGCATCCGCGGGAAACCAGGTGCCGCCATTATCCCGGGAGCGGAACAGGCCTCCCCACGCACTCGGATCGTGAGCGGATGCAGCCACGGGCATGAAGGCAACCAGCAGCAACAGGATTCGTGAAGCGCGATTGAACACGGTGAGGAAAACCAGACATGCAAAATAAAGCGAGGAGCCGATTGTGTCGGCTCCTCGCCTCAGAGTCTACTACCTGCAGTCTGGCAATTACGGCCGGCGCGACTTCTCTCCGGGTGCCAGCGTAATTTCCGCCAGGCGACCGCCGTTCATACCCACCCAATGATTCTTGGTGATCGGGTACTTGTCGGAGTAGGACAGTGGCTCGTGTGCGGACACGCAATTCTGGTAGCCACCGGTCACCTTGTAGCACTTCTCGTAGGCCAGGAACTGCTGCACCGAATCAGTCTGCTGGACGTTGGCGACTTCCCAGTCGCGTATCGCTTCCCATGAGGAGTAGGCATCGGAGCCGAACATCAGCTTTCCGATTGGCGTGTTGACTTCCAGTAGTTGCGATCCGGCGGTATGGGCGCGGTGCGCGGCATGAATCTTCACGCCGGGCAGCACATCCATGTCGCCGTCCACGACCCTCGCTTTGCCTTTAAGAACCTTGCCGTAGATCGAGTCGAGTGTCTTGGACGGATAGCCGCAGGCCGGAGTGCGGTTGCAACCCCCGGGCGAGTCGTTGACGGCACTGATGCGCGGATGCGGATAGTTAAGCGCCCATTCGATGCCCTTCAGCTCTTCCCTCTGGATGTACAGAATCGCATTCGGAAACTCATCCAGCGAGCCGGCATGATCCCAGTGACCATGGCCGACGATCACCTTGGTCACGTCCCTGGCGTCGAAACCAAGCTGGGCAATCTGTTTCGACAGGGGCGACCAGTGTCCGGTGCCCGTCATCTTGTGATAGTCGGTGGCGTTCCAGCCGTTGTCGTACAGAATCAGTTCATTGCCGCACTTGATGACGCCGACGTTTACCGGCAGGTCAACCTTGTTGACGTTGTTGCGCGGATTGTCGCTGCCCTGAACGAAAGAGCGGTCCGGATGGAACATGCCGAACGGCACGTTCATGAAGCGACTATTCTCAACCAGCCACGCGGAACAGACCTGCGCCTGGGCTATCGGAGCGGCAAGCATCGCCACAGTAGCCAGGCTCGCCGCAACAAGCGCTTGTATCAAACTATTTTTCATTTCTTACCCCTCCTCTATGTTGAACTTCATTTGCCACTTATTTGATTCCGCGCCTGCCTTCAGCCCGGACTCATCCGACTCAATTCGGCTTGAACTCACCCGGCCACAGCGTCTCGCCCACCTTGAGCGTCAGCCCGGCCGCCTTGACTGACATCTCGTGCGCCAGCGTCAGGTGCTCGTCGCGCCCATCCCTCGCCGCCTGGATCATGGTCACCGTAGAGTCCCGATAAAGTCTGATGGCGTCAACGTAATCTCCGTGCAAGGCCAGCATCGATTCCGGCGGACGCAGCCCGTGTGCTTGCTCCAGCGCCGCGTCAAACCTCAGTTTCAGCGGCGCGACCCGTTTCTTCACAGTCGCCAGCCCGATATCGCCCATTTTGTACGCGAGTCCGGCGAAGGTCATTCGCACGGCATTCTGCTTCACCTGCGCGTGTATAGGCCACAACGCGTGCGCATACGCTTCTTCGGCTGCGGTCATCGCTGGGCGCCCGGCAGGTTCAAAAACCGAACTTGCCTTGGCGGCTTCCTGCTTCGGAGCCGCCGTTTCGCGCAACGTTGCCACGGCGACCAGCGCGACCAATGCTGCCACCACTGTGCCTAGGCCGAACCCTTTGAGCACTGACACCCGGACTGTCGGTAACGAGCCGCTTACGTCTGCAAACATTCTTGGAATTTAGTCTGTGCAAGACCCAGCGTCAATGCTGCGCCGCAGTATGTGGTTCCTGATTTTCAAAAACTCATTCTCGAGTAACAGTACGAAGTACTCCGCGGCGGAATCCTCATTGCGGCGACCACTTTGGGTTGTCCGTAAACAGCCCGTCGACGTAGCCGACGTAGTAGATCAGGAACAGTCCGAACCCCAGCGACAGCAGCCCGGAAGCCACACGTAAATAGGCATTGAAGCGCGGAAAGCGCTCGATCGAATAGGAAAACGGCGCGGCAATCGCCACCGTGATCAGCATCATGCCGGCGATGGTGCCGGCGCCGAACAGGAACAGGTAAACCATTGCCCACCAGGGGTCCTGAATCGCAGTGAGCACCAACAGAGCGACTGCGGCCGATCCGGCGAGTCCGTGCATGACGCCCACCACCAGGGGTCGCACGACCTGATAGAGCCCGATGCCACCCAGTTTGCGGTCCAACCAAGCCTGTGGTGTCTGTTCTTCGGGATGTCCGTGGTTCGCCTCGCCGTGGCCGTGCGTATGGGTATGCGCGTAGTCGCCATGAGCATGCGTATGTGCGTGAAGCGGGCCGGAGCCCGGCGCCACGTTGTCGCGGATCCACTGGTTGAGGCCGGTCAGATTAAGGAACCCGAGCACAACCAGCATCACACCTACGGCAAATTCCATCGCCAACCCGGTGCGCGGCGGAATGACGATGGAGAAAAGAATGATCGCCCCGCCGACGATCGCCACCGTCAGCGTGTGGCCCACTCCCCACACTGCGCCGATCAATGCCGCGCCCCGCAACGAGCGCTGGCGACTGACGATCGTCGAGATTGCGATCACATGATCGGCATCGGTAGCGTGACGCATGCCGAGAAAGAAGCCGACTGCAAGCAGTGATAGGGTGGTGATCAAGATCGAACGAGCCGGGATGATTATGATTTTGTGGCGCGTGAACCTACTCCCGGTACGCCCCGGCGTCAAGCGATGCCATGACCAGATAAAAATAGCCGTCGCGCACTCGGCCTCGCCGCGTTTACGCCAGCCTTATCGACGGCTGGACGGGTTAGCGTGAAACGCAAGCTGCGCGCCGCCAATTCCAGAACGTTTGCCTTCTCCGGCTGCGCCGGTGACGCGGGCAGCCGGTCCGCACCGTTTTCGGGTCTAATATCGCCCGGGAAGCTCTCGATCAGGGTGCTCACAAGTTGCGCCCGGCGGGGGTTTCCAGAGCAAATCGGCCTAATCGCGGCACGCCATCGCGGCGCACTACGACGTCGCAGTATACGTGCCCCGGCCGGACCGGCATGCACCTTGCCTAACCTTCGATTTCCGACGGCCCCCGCGCCGACTGCGAATGAAAAAAATGGACATCCGCAACAAGACCTACGGCGACGTGCTGGTGCTCTCGCCCGAGGGCAGGATCGACCACGCCAACAGCGAAGAATTCCTCCGCGCGTTGAATCCATTGATCGAACGCTGCAGCGCCAACGGCGAGCGCCTGGTGCTGGATCTCGCCGGCGTGCACTACATCAGCAGCGCCGGACTGCGTTGTTTCATGCTGGCGGAAAAGCAGGCCAAATCCCAGGGTGGCACCATCGTGGTTGCGGCAATGCAGCCGGTGGTGAACGAGATCTTCGAGATCAGCCGATTCACCCTGGTATTCGAGACTTTTGCCACTGTGCGCGACGCCCTGGCGAAGGTCTCGCCGTCCGCGCTAAAGGCCTTCGACTCCGCCCAGTGACCATGCGGGTACGCTTCTGGGGAACGCGCGGCTCAATCCCTGTCGCGCTGACGTCCGCCGACATCCGGCATAAGATCGAGCAGGCGCTCGCCCTGGCAATTGCCAGGGGCGTGAATTCCGCCGAGAAACTGCAACATTTCATCGAGCACGACCTGGGTTTCAGCATTTCCCACACTTACGGCGGGAATTCGCCGTGCGTGGAGATTGAAACCGGGCGCAAAGAATACCTGGTCTGTGACCTCGGCAGCGGCGCACGCGCGCTTGGCAACAGCATCTTGTCGCGGTGCGACGGCGGGCCGCCTCCGGTCATCAACGTCATCATGTCCCACGTGCACTGGGACCACATCATGGGTTTTCCCTTCTTCGCCCCCGCTTATGTTCCGGGGGCACGCATCCGTATCCATGGCTGTCACGACGTGCTCGAGCACGCCTTGCGGCTGCAGCAGTCGGCGCCCTGTTTCCCGGTGGATTTTTCGCGGCTCGCGGCTGATATCGATTTTGTGCAGCTCAAGGCCGGGACCAGCTACGACATCGCCGGGTTCAGGGTCACGCCCAAGCTGCAGCGACACACCGGCGACTCTTACGGCTACCGCTTCGAGCGCGACGGAAAAATCGTGGTGTACTCGACCGATTCCGAGCACAAGCTCGAAGACTCGGGCGAAACCCGTAGCGTCGTCGAGTTCTTCCGCAATGCGGACCTGGTGATCTTCGACGCCATGTACTCGCTGTTGGACGCGGTGTCGGTAAAGGAGGACTGGGGACACTCGAGCAACATGGTCGGCGTGGAGATGGCTCAGATGGCGAACGTGAAGCATCTGTGCATGTTTCATCACGAACCTGCGTTCGACGACGAACGTATTGAATCAGTGCTCAAGGAGACCATCCGCTTCGAGAAACTGACCCGCACGCAGCAGCCGTTGACGGTTAGCGCGGCATACGACGGCATGGAAATCGAGTTGTGACGCAAGCCCCGCAGACCAGTGCGGGCGGCGGGGATGCGCTGCCGGGCGGGCCGGGCCGTTCCTGGAGCGAACGCACCCTGACGCGCGTGCTGGTCGGCGGCCATGGACGGCCGCTGGGCGCGGCGGTGCTGGTGATCCTGCTGCTGGCGTCGTTCGTGCCCGAATTGGGCATGTTGACCCAACTCCGGCTGGCGCTGTTCGACAGCTATCAGACCATCGCACCGCGAATCCGCACATCCGCCCCGGCGGTGATCGTGGCCATCGACGAGCGAAGCCTCAACGAACTTGGCCAGTGGCCGTGGCCGCGCACCGTGATGGCGGAACTCATTGAAGCCATCGGCGAGACGGGTCCGGCGGCGATCGGCGTGGACGTGCTGATGCCGGAACCCGATCGCATGTCCCCTGTGAACCTGGCGGGGCTGATCGAGCGCTGGGACGCCAAACTCGCGCGCCGCCTGACACAGTTGCCAGACAATGACGCCCTTTTCGCGGAAGCGCTCCGCCGCTATCCGTCGGCTCTCGGAATCGCCGGCGTCGAACAGGAAGAAGCGGGAGCCGGAGCAACGGGCCGCACCGCGCCGTTTCGTGTTCACGGCCCGGACCCCACACCGCACCTTCGAGAGTTTGCCGGCACATTGCGCAGCCTCGCGCCACTCGATGCCGCAGTGCGTGGCCACGGCCTGCTGAGCGTGGACCCGCGCGGCGGAGTAGTGCGCCGCGTACCGCTAGTCGCGTCGGTGGCCGGCGTGCTCACCCCGGCACTGTCGATAGAGCTGCTGCGCGTGGCCAGCGACATACCGGCGTTTTCGATCATGGCCGACGGTGGTGGCGTTCAAAGCATCGGCGTCGGAGACGTCATGATTCCGACCAACCCCGACGGCACGATATGGGTGCATTTCAGCGCACACGACGAGGCGCGATTCGTTTCGGCACTCGACGCAATTCGTGGTGACATCGATCCTGAACTCATCCGCGGCAAGATTGCGCTGGTCGGGGCCACCGGACTGGGATTGCTCGATTACCAGACCACACCGATCGGCGAGCGCATGCCGGGGATCGAAGTTCACGCACAGATTCTCGAAAGCATTTTTGAGAACAGCCTGTTGCACCGCCCTGCTTACCTCGAGCACCTGGAACGACTGCTGCTCCTTGTCTGTGGGCTGATTCTGATTCTCGGGGTACCGGCTGCGAAGCCGAGAATAGCTGCGGTTATTTACGCTTGCGTCATCGCCGGCTTGTTGATTCTCGGCTTCGCGTTTTACTACTGGAAGCAGTTGCTGATCGACATTTCCTGGGCCGCCGCCGCCTCCAACGCCCTGTTCGCCGTGATGCTGACCGGTACGCTCGCCGAAGCCGACCGCCAGCGCCGTGCGCTCAGGCGCGCGCTGGAAGCTGAGCGCGAAGCGGCGGCCCGCGCTACCGGCGAACTGGAAGCGGCGCGACGCATCCAGATGGGGATGCTGCCGCCGCCATCGGCGAATTTTTATGGCGATCCGCGCTTTTCACTGCAAGCGCTGATCGAGACCGCGAAATTGGTCGGCGGCGATCTCTACGATTTCTTCAAGCTCGATGCCGACCGGCTTTTCTTCATGGTCGGTGACGTCGCCGGCAAGGGGCTGCCGGCGAGCATCTTCATGGCGGTGAGCAAGGCTCTGTACAAGAGCGTGGCCTTGCGTAGCCGGCTGGAGGGCGCTGCGCTCATTAACCAAATGATGCGGGCCGCTAACGATGAAATCGCGCGCGACAATCCGGAGATGCTGTTTGTCACCATATTCGCCGCCATCCTCGACCTGAAATCCGGCGAACTCACCTACTGTAATGCCGGGCACGACGCCCCCTACCTCCTGCACGCGCAACGACCGGCGCCAATACACCTCAAGAGCGATTCGGGGCCGCCATTGTGCGTCATCGAAGGCTACGCGTACCGGTCCGAGCGCTACCGGATGTCGCCGGGCGAATCGCTTTGCCTTTGTACCGATGGCGTCACCGAAGCGACGAATGCGGGCGGTGAGCTTTACGGGCGCCAGCGACTGATCTCGGCGCTTGGAGCGGCGCTTGCGGCGAGGGATGCCGTGAAACTGCTGGACGCGGTGCGCGATGACGTGCGCGATTTCGTCGGCGTCACCGAACGCTCGGACGATCTCACCATCCTGGTGCTGCGCTGGAACGGCAGCAGCCTGTGAGAAAAACCGGGACGACGAGGCACAAAATGTGCGCTGGAAGTTCAGCGCACAACGATTTCGACGCGCCGGTTCCTGGGTTCGGCAGTGTCCGCGGCGGTGCGAACGATCGGTTCGCGTTTGCCGCGACCAGCGATTTCGATGTCCTTCTCGGGAATGCCGCGACGGGTCAAATCTTCGCGCACCCGCTCCGCACGCTGCAAGGAAAGCTCGTCGTTGTATTCCATGGTTCCGATTGCGTCGGCGTGACCGATAACCGAAATTTCCGGATCGGGGCGCGCCGCGATTTCGGCGAATATGCGCTCGATTTCGCCGTCGGACTCGGGCGTGAGTTCATCCTTGCCTTCGAGGAAATACAGCAAAAACTTGGAAGGACGGACGGGCAACGCAGTCCGCGACGCGGTAAAGGCTTGCTCCGCCAAATCTACATCGTAGGTAAACGATTCGACGCGCCCGGAGACTTCGATTCGCGCCGCCGCGTAAGGCTGGTCGAGAACTACGGGGTCGCTGTCGCCGCTGCGGACCACTACGGCGCCGACGGATCCATCGGCCTTGGGCAGCAGCACGATAAGGTCATTGCTTGTGAGCGCGGGCCCGGGCTGCGCGGCCTCGGGTTCGGTCGGCTGCGGCACGTTCACCGATACCGGCGACGCGGACGAGGAATAACGGGACGTGATGTGGGTGCACGCCCCAAGAATCAGTGCGATCGCGACGATGACCGGCGCATTCAAAAAATGCATCGTTACTTGGTGACCGATTCGTCAACTTTCACGACGAACTCGGTGCCGCGCACACCCATGATCGCCGCCGGCGTTTTTACCCGCATGGCTTCAGGCGACTGCTTGACTATCTGGCCGGAGACGACCGCGAGCGTGCCTTTCTTCAGCATGGTGTCGAACTCGCCCTTGTGGGTGGTGCTGTCGAATACGAAGCGCTCGATCACCAATTCGCTGTTGGGACCCGCTGATAACAGGCTGTTGTCCTGGAAGGTGATGCCCACCGAACCATCGGGACCGGTTTTCACGGTATCGCGCGCCTGGACCGTGGCGCCTACCGGCGCCGGAAGGCTCTTGCCGTCGCGCTCGATCTGCACCTCGCCCTTGGACACTTTGACGCGTCCGGCATCCGCAGCCAGCGAAGGCAACGCGACCACCGCGCACAGCAGCAGCAGGAAGCCGAATATCAGGAAATCTCTTTGTAACATCAATACCTTGCTCATTTTTGTCCCCTTCGTGGGTAACGGGTCCGGCAGTGGATTCCGTCGCAAAGTCTATCGAGCAAGAAGCATGCACATCGCCATCAAACAGAGTGGGTCTGGCCTTTGCTGAAAAGAGCATTTCGACTCTCTAATTTAGGGAAAGCGTGAAGCACCTGACCCGCACATTCCCCGCTCGATTGAGGGCTTTCGAGCAGGTGAAGACAATGATCGAAGAATTCGGCAAAGCGGCCGGACTCGGCCGCGAGGATCGCCACAAACTGACGCTAATTGTCGAGGAACTGTTCGCCAATACCGTGACCCATGGGCACCGCGGGGACAGCGATGCACCGGTGCAGATTTCTCTCGAAGAAACCGCCGCGGGAGTGCAACTGACCTACGAGGATTCGGCGCCGCAGTATGATCCGTTTGCCGCCAGCCGGCGCACCGATATCGAATCCACCATCAACGAGCGACGCGTCGGCGGCCTTGGCGTGTTCCTGACCATCGGCCTGACCAACGATGCCGACTATCGTTTCGTCGATGGCCACAATCGCATTTCGCTAACCTTGGTGCCGAGCCGCGAGTAGCGGCGCGGCATCAATCCGCGGCTAGAACGAGAAAAAACCATGCAGGCAATCAACATCGAAGATCTGCGCAGCCGAGCGCGCCGGCGTCTGCCGAAAGTGATTTTCGAGTTCATCGACGGCGGGGCCCAGGACGAGACCACGCTGCGTGCCAATCGCGACGACTTCCAGAAGTGGCGCTTCCGCACCCGGGTGCTGACCGACGTCTCCAAACGCGACCAGTCGATCGCCCTTTTCAGCCAGCACTGTGCCTCGCCTTTGATTCTCGCGCCGACCGGACTTGCGGGACTTTTGTCGCGTCGCGGCGAGCTTGCCGCAGCCCGCGCCGCGGAGAAATTCGGCGTGCCCTACTGCCTGTCCACTATGGCTAGCTGCAGCATCGAACAAATCACTAACGAGACCACCCAGCCGAAGTGGTTCCAGCTCTACGTGTTGCGCGATCGGGGCTTAACCAAGGAGTTCATCGAGCGAGCGCGCGCGGCGCGCTGTACCGCGCTGGTCCTTACCGTCGACACCAAGGTGCAGGGGCCGCGAGAGCGCGATATGCGCAACGGCTTCACCGTGCCGCCGCGTTTCACTCTTGCGACGATCCTCGACTTCGCCCGCCACTTCTCCTGGCTCTTCGACGTGGGACTGGGTCCGCGCATTGCCTTCAGAAATTTCGAGGGCACCAGGGTCGCAGCAACCGATGCGGTCACCATCACCGAGTTCATCGCCGGCCAGTACGACCTGACCGTGAACTGGCGCGATGTCGAATGGTTCAAGTCAGCGTGGGGTGGGCCGCTCCTGCTCAAGGGTGTGCTCAGCGTCGAAGACGCCAGGCTTGCCGCAGCGCATGGCGCCGACGGAGTGATCGTTTCCAATCACGGCGGGCGGCAACTCGACGGGGCGGTATCCGCAGTACACGCGTTGCCGGCAATCGCAGATGCGGTGGGAGACCGGCTCGAAGTCGTGCTCGACGGCGGCATTCGCCGTGGTGCCGACGTGGTAAGAGCGCGAGCGCTCGGTGCCAAGGCCTGCATGATCGGCCGGGCCTGGCTTTACGGGCTGGCCTCGGCGGGTCAGGCGGGCGTCGAACGCGCGCTGGAAATCCTGCGCGATGAGATCGACATCACGCTGACCCTGCTGGGGCGGCCAACCCTTGGCGAGGTCGATCGCGATGCGCTCGAGCGCGTCGGCTGAGAATCTTCGGGGCGTGCCCGACCGCTCCACCGACGCCCGCTAACGAGCGACGGCACGACATTTGCTCGGCCCGAGCGGGAGAACCGAATTTCGCGGACGCAGATTAGCTCCGCCCCGAGACTTCGGTATCGTTTTTGACGCCCGGATCAACACAGCGAATGACATATATATGGCCTCGACCCTCGCGATCACCCATTACACCTCTCACGAGCCGCTCGGCATCGTTTCGGACGAGGAGTACCAACGCTTCAAGGACCAACTGCTGGACGCATTCCAGGAAGAATGGCCGGACGCGATTGTGTCGATTGAGGACGACGAAGAACCCTATACCGAGGTGGATGGCGTAAGCGGCCAGGCTGAACAGGATGTGCGTGACCGCATGGATGACATCGTCAACGAAGTGATCGACTCCGGCGACTGGCGGGATGAGGTGAAAGACCCCTACGACGAGGAAGAGGAAGTCGACCACGAGGAAGAGGAAGAAGACCGGTTCTGAACCTTGTATGCCGGCGTGGAAGAAATGGTGGGCCCGGCTGGATTTGAACCAGCGACCAAAGGATTATGAGTCCTCTGCTCTAACCAGCTGAGCTACAGGCCCGCCCGAAATAATAATTGCAGTAGAAAAAATGGCCGGGTACGGAGCCCGGCCATTGTATTTCCTCTCCTGATTTTCGTCGCTCCATCAGGTGTTGTCCAAGAAGCTGCGCAGCCGCTCGGAGCGCGACGGATGGCGCAACTTGCGCAGCGCCTTGGCTTCAATCTGGCGGATGCGCTCGCGAGTCACGTCGAACTGCTTGCCCACTTCCTCGAGCGTGTGGTCGGTGTTCATCTCGATGCCGAAACGCATACGCAGAACCTTGGCTTCGCGCGGGGTGAGCGTGTCCAGCACTTCCTTGGTGGCATCGCGCAGGCTGGTGTAGACCGCCGCATCCGAGGGTGCCATGGTGGCCTGGTCTTCGATGAAGTCGCCCAGATGCGAATCGTCGTCGTCCCCGATCGGGGTTTCCATCGAGATCGGCTCTTTGGAGATCTTGAGGATCTTGCGGATCTTTTCCTCGGGCATTTCCATCTTCACCGCCAGCGTCGCCGGATCCGGCTCCTGTCCGGTTTCCTGCAGGATCTGGCGGGAAATGCGGTTCATCTTGTTGATCGTCTCGATCATGTGCACCGGAATGCGAATGGTGCGCGCCTGGTCGGCGATCGAGCGCGTGATCGCCTGGCGGATCCACCAAGTCGCATAAGTCGAAAACTTGTAGCCGCGGCGATATTCGAACTTGTCCACCGCCTTCATCAGGCCGATGTTGCCTTCCTGGATCAGATCGAGAAACTGCAGCCCGCGGTTGGTGTACTTCTTGGCGATGGAGATCACCAGGCGCAGGTTGGCCTCGGTCATTTCCCGCTTGGCGCGGCGCGCCTTGGCCTCACCGGTGGACATCTGCCGGTTGATTTCCTTCAGGTCCTTGACCGGGATGCCGACGCGCTTTTGCAGATCGATTAGCGCCTGCTGCTGTTCCAGGATCGCCGGCGCAAAACGGGCCAGCACCTCGCTGTAAGGCTTGCGTCCCGTCACTTCGCGACCGACCCAGTTGAGATCCTCTTCGTTGCCGGGGAAGGTCTTGATGAAATAAGAGCGCGGCATGCCTGACTTCTCCACGCACAGCTCCATGATCGAGCGCTCGTAAGAGCGCACTTCATCGACCAGCCTGCGAAGGCCATCGCACAAGGCCTCGACCTGCTTCGCGGAAAAGCGGATCAGCATCAGCTCGGCGGAGATCTCCTCCTGCGTCTTAAGATAAGGGCGGCTGCGCGAGCTATTCTTCGCCAGCGCCTTCATCAACTTGTTGAAGAGCCCGCGGATCTTGGCGAAGCGCTCGCCGGCATCGGCCTTGAGCTTGAGCATGCTGGCGTTCTGCACCGCGGCACCGTCTTCGTCCTCTTCGGTTTCGGCCTCAAGATCCTCTTCCAGTTGTTCGTCGGTGACTTCTTCGGCCAGCGACTCCGCGGGCGCGTTCGGATCGATCAGGCCGTCCACCACTTCGTCGATGCGCATTTCTTCGCGATCGATCTTGTCGGCCAAGTTGAGGATTTCGGCGATCGTGGTCGGGCAGGCCGAAATAGCCTGAATCATGTGCTTCAGGCCGTCCTCGATGCGCTTGGCAATCTCGATTTCGCCCTCGCGCGTCAGCAGTTCAACCGAACCCATCTCGCGCATGTACATGCGCACCGGATCGGTGGTGCGCCCGAATTCAGAATCGACGGTGGAGAGCGCCTGCTCCGCCTCCTCAACCACGTCTTCATCGGGCACTACGGCCGGCGTCGACTCGTTCATCAGCAGCGTTTCGGCATCCGGCGCCTCGTCGTAGACCTGGATGCCCATGTCGTTGATCATGCTGATGATGTTCTCGATCTGCTCCGCGTCCAGCATGTCGTCCGGAAGATGGTCATTGATCTCCGCGTAGGTGAGATAGCCGCGCTCCTTGCCGAGGACGATCAGGTTTTTCAGGCGCATGCGCCTGGCTTCAGCATCGATGGGCTGCTGAGCCTGCAACTGCACCTTGACCTGCTCTTTCCGCCTTTCTCTTGCCATTTCTCTTAATCCTTTAGAAACAATTACCTAATATACAGCGAGCAAAAAAGAACCGGGCATTATACCGAACTCGCGCGGCGCCCTCATTCGGCTGCCGTAGGTTGCTGCAAACGCCGGAACTGTTCCTCATCCTCCGCGGTCCAGCGTTGGCGCTTGCTCTTCTCCAGCAGCATCGTGATGCGCACATGGCGGAACCGTTCCGTGAGCCGCGCCCAGGCGCCGGTGAACTCCGCGTCCAATGCCTCTACTTCCAACCGCTCCCAGCGCAAGCTGCCCAACTCGATCTCGCGCGCCAGGCCTTCGAACTCGCTGCCACGAAAATGTTCCGCGGCGCTGCGCAGATCGGGGCGGTTGCGACAGAGTTCAAGCAGCCGTTCGAGCAGCGCCATTTCCGTGGGCGGCAGTTCGATTGAGGCGAGATCGGCGTTGGCCTGAAGCTGGGTGGAATCTGCCAGCGCCGCAAGTGAGGGACGGAAAACCAGCATCTCGGAGAGCAGCCGGGTGAGCGACGGTTTTACCGAAGTATTCCGCTCCGGGGCCCGGCCCCGTCCGACTACTTTGATCTCGAAACCATGTTCGAGTTCGGACTGGGCAACACCGGCTAGTTCCGCGACTTGCTTGCGCAGCACCAGCGACAGCATAGGCGCGGCCACCTGCTTGACCAGCGGCTTGGCGTCCTGCAGGAACTTTGCCCTGCCCTCTGCGGTGCGCATATCGACCCGTGAGGCCAGTTGCTGCAGCAGATACTCCGACAGCGGCTGCGCCTGCCGCAACAGCGACTCGAAAGCCTCCTTGCCGCGGCTGCGCACGAAACTGTCCGGATCGTCCTCTGCGGGAAGGAACAGGAAGCGCACCTGCTTGCCGTCTTGCAACTGCGCCAGGCTGTTCTCGAGCGCCCGCCAGGCGGCGCGCCGCCCGGCCTCATCGCCGTCGAAACAGAAAATCACATCGTCGCTCTGCCGCAGCAGCTTCTGCACCTGCCAGGGCGTAGTCGCCGTGCCGCGTGTGGCGACCGCGTAGCCCACCCCATACTGGGCAAGCGCGACGACGTCCATGGAGCCCTCGACCACGATCACTTTGTCCGCAACGCGGATCGCGGTTCTCGCCTGGAACAGGCCGTAAAGCTCGCGGCCTTTCTCGAACAGTGGCGTTTCCGGTGAGTTCAGATACTTGGGATCGCCCTGATCGATGACGCGTCCACCGAAGCCAATGATCACGCCGCGCTGATTGTGAATCGGAAACATGATGCGATCGCGGAAGCGGTCGTAGCGCCGCCCCTGCTCGTTCACAATCACCAGCCCGGTTTCGTTCAGAGACTTCGACTGATAGTCGGTGAACACCGACTCCAGGTTTTGCCAGCCCTCGGGGGCGTAACCAAGACCATAGCGGGCGGCGATTTCGCCGCTGAGCCCGCGGCCTTTCAGATATGTCACTGCGCGCTCCGAAGTCTTCAGCTGCGCCTTGTAATACTGCGCCGCCTTGAACATGACTGCGCTGAGATCCTCGGCAGCCTCGGTCTTTTCCTTCTGTCGCAGGTCGGGCGTCTGTTCGGGCACGGTCATGCCGGCGCGACCGGCCAGCTCCTTGACCGCGTCGACAAAGCCCATACCCTGGTACTCCATCAGAAAGCTGATCGCCGTGCCGTGTGCTCCGCAACCGAAACAGTGGTAGAACTGCTTGGCGGGGCTCACCGTAAACGACGGGGACTTTTCGCTGTGGAAAGGGCAGCGGGCGGCGTAGTTGGATCCGGCCCGC
This sequence comes from Betaproteobacteria bacterium, assembly GCA_052387775.1. Lineage (GTDB taxonomy): Bacteria > Pseudomonadota > Gammaproteobacteria > Burkholderiales > JACQAP01 > JACQAP01. The sequence continues at coordinate 13,868 of JBQTIV010000170.1, read as the reverse complement.
TTGAGCGGCACGTAGGACTCGATCAGGTCCACGATATCCACCCGGTTAAGGAGGTCCTGGATAAAGGACTGTGGAATCATTTCGTCGGGATCGTCTCGCGCTTGGTTCCCTTGACGAGTTGCGCCTGTTGCCGTCAGCGGAACTCCTCGGGCTTTCGAGGAATTATAGGTTAGTTTCCACGGTTTTCCGGGAAAGCCAAATTCGCCGGAATCAGGCGATTTCGCATTTTCTTAGAATCGCTTGCCAGCACAGCGCGGCCTTGCCTTGCACAGCTCCCTCACCCGGTTCGGCGCTTCCACGAGCGGAAAGTCCCGAAACGCCCAGGAGTGAGAAGAGCTTCCAGCGCGCCTGAGCCCTCGGTTACCCGGACAATTTCGCCTTAACCAGCGCAGACACCTTACCCATGTCGGCTCGCCCGGCCAACTGAGGTTTGAGCACGGCCATCACCTTGCCCATGTCCGCCATCCCCTTGGCGCCGCCTGCCTGAATAGCGGCAGCAACCGCGGCCTCGACCTCGGCGTCCGCTAAAGCCTGTGGCAGGTAGGCCTGTAATACCGATAACTCGAATTGCTCGACATCGACCAGATCCTGGCGCCCGCCCTTCCGGAACTGCTCGATGGAATCGCGCCGCTGCTTCATCATCTTCTCGATCACCGATATCACTTCGGCATCGCCCATCGGCTTGCGCTCGTCCACCTCGCGCTGTTTGATTGCCGCCAGCAGCAAACGGACGGCGGACAAGCGCGGCGCATCCTTCGCGCGCATCGCGGTCTTCATGTCCTCGGTGATCCGGGCCTTTAAAGTCATGTGCAGGCAAAAAGGCGCATGCGTGAAGAATAGAAGCAAAAAGGGTGAAGGTCTTACCCTTCACCCCTCACCGTTCTGCCTTCACAGGATTGCTCAATAGAGCTTGGGTGGAAGCAGCTGGTTGCGCAGGCGCTTGTGATGGCGCTTGATGGCAGCAGCGAGCTTGCGTTTGCGCTCGGAGGTGGGCTTCTCGTAGAATTCGCGCGCCCGCAGTTCGGTCAGCCGACCGGTCTTTTCCACCGTGCGCTTGAAACGGCGCATGGCCACTTCAAACGGCTCGTTTTCCTTGACTCGAATCGTCGGCATAGAAAGTGAAATAACGAAGTCCTGAACGTTGTCGGCCAAAACGAAGGGGCGCATTCTAGCAATAATCCCCTGATTTGCAAATATAACCAGACGATTGGTCGACCCTGCACGAGGCGCGGCGGCGTGCCCGCCTTCGCCTGCTTCACTCGACCATTTCCCTTTAACTCAATGCCTTATGCTGGTTCTCGGGATCGAGACGTCTTGCGATGAAACCGGGGTCGCCCTCTACGACACCGGGGCCGGGCTGCTGGGCGATTCGCTTTTTTCGCAGGTGGCGATGCACGCCGAGTACGGCGGGGTGGTGCCGGAACTCGCCTCCCGCGACCACGTGCGCAGGCTGCTGCCATTGACGGGGCAGTTGCTGGAACGCTGCGGACGCCGTCTCGCACATATTGACGCGATCGCCTACACCCAGGGACCTGGGCTGGCAGGTGCGCTGCTGGTCGGAGCGGCCGTGGCAACGAGCCTGGCTTATGCGCTCAACGTGCCGGTGGTCGGACTGCACCACCTCGAAGGTCACCTGCTCTCACCGCTGCTTGCCAACCCGGCGCCACGGTTTCCGTTCATCGCGCTGCTGGTTTCCGGCGGCCACACCCAACTGATGCGGGTGGATGCACTGGGTGACTACCAATTGCTTGGCGAGACGGTGGACGACGCCGCCGGCGAGGCCTTCGACAAGACAGCCAAGCTGTTGGGATTGTCCTACCCGGGTGGTCCTGCGTTGTCGCAATTGGCGCAGTCCGGCAATCCCCGGTGCTTCAAGCTGCCGCGGCCCATGATTGCCAGCGGCGATCTGAATTTCAGTTTCTCCGGATTGAAAACCGCGGTGCTAACGTTGGTGCGCGGCGCCGATACGGGCGCTCACGCCAGAGCCGACATCGCCGCTTCGTTTCAGCAGGCGATCGTCGAAGTCCTGGTCGCCAAGTCGGCCGGCGCTGTGGCCAGGGAAGGCCTGGAGCAACTGGTGGTCGCCGGCGGAGTCGGCGCCAATGGCCCGTTACGCGAGGCAATGTCAAAAAAGGCTGAACGCGAGGGTTTCGAGGTGTTCTACCCGCCGCAGGATCTGTGCACCGACAACGGGGCGATGATCGCTTTCGCCGGCGCGCTGCGTCTCGCCGCCGGCGCGCCCGCCGGCATAGGTCTGGGCTTCACGGTGCGGGCGCGCTGGGATTTGACAGACCTTAAAACCGCCTCGACAGCCTGATCCTGGTCTCGTTGCCGGCGAGCAGCCTTTCAATGTTACCGCGGTGGCGCCATAGCAGCAGAAGCGCGATCACCATGACCGCCCCGGTCATCGGGCCCCAGCCGAGAAAGTGCAAAGCCGCCAGCGGAGACAGCGCCGCCGCGATGATCGCCGCCAGCGACGAATAGCGCGAGACCACCGCCACCAACACCCACAATACCAACAGCGTGAGTGCGATACGCCAGTCCATCGCCAACAGAATCCCGGCCGCGGTGGCGACGCCTTTGCCGCCGCGGAAGCGGAAGTAAAGCGGAAACAAGTGTCCGAGAAAAGCAGCGAGCACCACCGCGGCGAGCGCCATTTCGCCAACACCGAAGCGTGCTGCAAATAGCTGTGCAAGCCCCAGCGCGACCGCTCCCTTCGCCGCGTCGCCTATCAGGGTCAGCACCGCCGCGGCCTTTTTCCCGGTTCGCAACACGTTGGTCGCCCCCGGGTTTCGCGAGCCGTAGCTGTGCGGATCCGGAAGTCCGAAAAACCAGCTCACCACCACTGCGAAGGAAATCGAGCCGACGAGATAGGCAGCCAGGACGAACAGCACGGAAACCATCGACTTCGGTTCTCCTTGAGTATCAGCCGCGAGGGTGATGTTTCGCGTGCAGCTGTTTCAACCGTTCGCGCGCGACGTGAGTGTATATCTGCGTCGTGGAAATGTCGGCATGGCCGAGCAGCAACTGCACCACGCGCAGGTCGGCGCCATGGTTGAGCAGGTGGGTGGCGAACGCATGGCGCAGGCTATGTGGGGAGATCTGGTTGCTCAAACCCGCCTTGGCGGCGTAGCGCCGGATCAGATGCCAGAACGCCTGGCGCGTCATCGATTCGCCGCGCGCGGTGACAAATAGCGCATCAGTACGCTTGCCGTCGAGAATCTCCGGGCGCCCTTCGACAGCATAGCGCCGGATCCACGCCAGCGCTTCCTCACCCAGCGGGACCAGTCGCTCTTTCGATCCCTTGCCGACGATGCGCACCACGCCCATGTCCTGGCTAACTTGGGCAACACCCACGGAAACCAGTTCGGAGACCCGCAACCCGCTCGCATAGAGCGCCTCCAGCATCGCCTTGTCGCGAAGCCCCAGCGGCGTCTCAACGTCCGGCGCAGCGAGCAGTCTTTCGATGTCTTCCTCGGTCACGCTCTTGGGCAGGCCGCGCGGCAGTTTTGGCGCTTCCACCTGCAGCGTCGGGTCAGCCGTGATCCTGCCCTCACGCAATAGGAAATGGTAAAGACGCTTGAGGCTGGAAAGCAGCCGCGCCGCGGAGCGCGGTTTGGCATGGCGCTGGAATTTGTGCGCGAGATAGCCAAGCAGGTCGACGCGTTCGGCGCTCTCCAGTGATTTGCCGCGTTCCGAAGCGAGCCACGCGGCGAACAGCCGCAGGTCGCGGCGGTAACTTTCCAGCGTGTTGCGCGACAGGCCGTCCTCGAGCCAGAGCGCGTCGCAGAATTCGTCCAGCAGACCGTCGTCCGCGGCCATCAGTAGGCGCCCGGATTCTCGTGATGCAGCAGCCAGCGCTTGATCTCGATCGGCGAGCCGCGGCGGGTGTGCATGAAGCCGCCGATGCCGTTGCTGGCGATGACGCGGTGGCAGGGAATCAGAATCGGGATGCGGTTCGCGCCGCAGGCGCTGCCCACCGGCCGCGGTGCCGAACCGATGCGCCGGGCCACCTGCAGGTAGGACAGCACCGATCCGGGCGGGATGGTACGCACCGTCTGCCAGACCTTGCGCTGGTAATCTGTGCCTTCGAATTCGCAGGGCAGGTCGAATTCGAATTCGGGATCCGTCAGATACGCAGCGAGCTGGCGGCACACTTCTTTTGTGAATGGCGTCAGCGGTTTCAGCGTCGCTGCGCCGAGCGGCAGGTATTCGATATCGGTCAGACGCTCGCCAATGGTGCGGATGCCGAGCACCGCAAACGGCGCCGGCATCCTGGCCTGATGAAATTCGAGCATCGGGTTCATCGACTACGCAGTTTCTGCATCAGCGCCACAGCCACGACCGGGACCAGCGCCGCGCCGTCGCCGACCACTCCCGGGTAGACCGGCAGCGGAGCCCGATGCGATCAGCAACAACGGCTCGGCGCGTCTGGCCTGTACCGGCAGCCAGTCTTGCACACCGCCGGCCAGCGCGGCAACGCCGATCAGCACGCTGACCACCGTGAGGAGCGACCGCGCCAGAGAACCCATGAGGTGCAGGCTGACGTCGGCCGGGTCGAGCACCAAAACGCAAGGCAAGACGAATTGAATGCACGGGGGAGCCGGCAATCCGTGTTGGGCCTCGGCATTGTAGCAACGATGCCGGCTGCAGGCAGTGCCGCGACTTGGCTATACTCGGCGTTGCGCCAACCCATTCCACAAGCTTCCCACGTGACCACCATCGATCCTTCCAAGATCTCCACTTGCAGCCTGGAAAGCATGCAAATGCACATCGGAGACCGGCTGCAAGTGGAGTTGCTGACCGACAGCACGCGCAGCCACCACTACACCACGCTGATCGGTTACGTTCCCGGTCACAGCCTGCTGATGCGCACGCCGCAGGTCCAGAACCTTCCGATCCCGGTGCGGGAGGGCGAGCCCGTGCTGGTGCGGACTTTCTCCGGCCGTCACGCTTACACCTTTGAGTCCACGGTGGACCGCGTCTGCCGCGCGCCGTATCCCTACCTCCATCTTGCGTACCCTTCACAGGTCCAGCAGACGCTCATTCGCGGGGCGCTGCGGGTGCGGGTGAATCTGCCCGCCACGGCGTTGAATGCGGCAAAACAGGGCGAGGCGCTGCCATCGGCGTCGACGATCGCCGACCTGAGCATCTCCGGAGCGCTGCTGGAGGCGGAGAAAAGTCTGGGCGAGGTGGGGGAGACCCTGGAACTCGCATTCAAATTCCTGGTGCAGCCGAACAATTACGAAGTGAAGCTGGCGACTCAGATGCAAATCCAGAGCGTGCGCAAGACCAGCAGGGAGCGCAGACTAGAGGACTTGTTCACCCACGGGGTACGCTTCGCCAAACTGCGCCCAACCGAAGCTTTGCTGCTGCAAAGCTACATTCAGCAGGTGCTGCTCGACGACCGCTCGCGCGTGGTGTGACAATTTGGCGGCGCGAAAACAGTGCGCTGTAGCGGGAATGCGCCCGGGAAAACGTCAAAGGCGGCCAATGGCCGCCTTTGACGATCAATCCGCCTGCACATGTTTATTGCGGATCGGCTGGACCGCCTTCCAGTTTTTCGCGGATGCGCGCCGACTTGCCGGAGCGATCGCGCAGATAGTAAAGCTTGGCGCGGCGCACCTCGCCGCGGCGCTTCAGCTCGATGCTTGCTATAAGCGGTGAGTAGGTCTGGAAAGTGCGCTCCACGCCTTCACCCGAGGATATCTTGCGCACGATGAACGAGGAATTCAAGCCGCGGTTGCGTTTGCCCACCACCACGCCCTCGTAGGCCTGCACGCGCTTGCGGTCGCCTTCGACCACATTCACATTGACCACCACGGTATCGCCCGGCGCAAAGTCGGGCACGTTCTTGCCCAGCTTGGTGATTTCTTCCTGTTCGATTGTCTTGATGAGGTTCATTTGATCAACTCCTGCGTTTCGTTGCGTTGCGCCTTGTATTCTTCCAGCAGCGCCGCCTGATCGGCGCTGAGCTTCACCTTAGCCAGCAAATCCGGCCGCCGTTCCCAGGTGCGCCCCAGCGACTGCTTCATGCGCCACTTGGTGATCTCCACGTGATGTCCCGACAACAGCACCGCGGGAACCGGTTCACCCTGGTAAAGTTCTGGCCGCGTGTAATGCGGGAAATCGAGCAGGCCCTCTTCGAAGGAATCCTGCTGCGCCGACTCGGCGTCGTTCAACACGCCGGGAATGCGCCGGATCAACGCGTCCATCAGCACCATCGCCGGCAGTTCCCCTCCGGATAGCACGTAATCCCCGATGGAAATCTGGTCCTGCACTTCGGCTTGCAGCAGCCGCTCGTCTACGCCTTCGTAGCGCCCCGCCAGCAACACCAGGCCCTCCATCTGCCCCAGCTCTTCCACAATCTTTTGCGTCAACGGCCTGCCCTGCGGCGACATATAAATGTTTCGAGTACGTCTCACGCCACAACTGAGCTGCCGCTGCCGCGCCGCCGCTATGGCTTTCGATAACGGCTGCGCCATCATCACCATGCCCGGCCCACCGCCGTAAGGGCGATCGTCGACGCTGCGATAGGCGTTGGCGCTGAAATCGCGCGGATTCCACAGCACCAATTCGTAAAACCCCGCCTCGCGCGCCCGCTGGGTGATGCCGCTGCCGGTAATGGCCTCGAACATTTCGGGGAACAGGGTGACGACGTCAAGGTGAATCATTGCCGCACGCTTAGTAATCGAGTTCCCACTCCACTATCAGACGCCCGCCGGCCAGATCCACAGCGAGGATCACGCTGTCGATAAACGGAACCAGCAATTCCCGTTCACCTTCGAGCACCAGAACATTGTTGGCGCCGGTTTCCAGCACCTTCACCACGCGGCCGAGATGCATACCACGCCGGTTTAGTACTTCCATGCCGAGAAGGTCGCTCCAGTAATACTCGCCTTCCCGGTTCTCCGGCAGCAGGGGGCGCGGTATCGCGACCTCTGCGCCCTTCAGCACCGCCGCCGCTTCGCGGTCGGTGCAGCCTTCAAGCCTGGCGAGCACTAGCGCACCGTGCACTGCCGATTCCGCAATCCGGTGCGGCCGCCACTCGCCGGCACTGCCCAACCACCATTCGCGGTAGCCAAGCAGGCCGTCGACTTCCTCGGTAAACGGCTGGACCTTGATCCAGCCCTTGACTCCGTGCGGGGCGCTCACTCGCCCCATAATCACCATCGGCTCAGGTCTTGGCCGACTCACTGAATTGCTTTACCAGGCGCACCGCCGTATCCGACAACTTGGCGCCCTTGCCCTGCCAGAACGCCACACGGTCCAGTTGGATGCGCAAGGATTCCTGGCCCTCGGGCGCTTTTGGATTGTAGAAGCCAACGCGCTCGATAAAACGGCCGTCGCGGGCGAAGCGCGAGTCCGCCACCACCATATTGAAAAACGGGCGTTTCCTGGCACCCCCGCGCGCAAGTCGAATCACCACCATGACGTTCACCCTCAAAAGCGAAGCGCGCGATTTTACGCCGGTTATTCCGTGGTTTGCAAGGGAAGTTTGGGTGCGCGAAGCGCCTCCGCCAAGTCCGGCAGGCAGTTGCAAGCGCCAACCTCAATGGGGTTCGGCGCCACGCCCCGGTGGGTTATTTTTCCGCTTCGCCGGGCTTGCCCGGATGCATCACCTGATCGAGGAAAGTCACGATCACTTTGACCAACTCGTCTTCTTTGCCCTCGAAGAAATGCAGGGCGTCGGTGACGATGACCTGCTGCGAACCGGGCACCTTGTCGATCTGGCGCTTGCGTTCGTAGGCACCGACCTGGGTGACCTCCCAGTCCTTGCCGCCAAATATGTCCAGCACCGGGATCTTTATGCGGAACATCTCTTCCAGTCCGTTAATAATGCCAACGAATACCCAGGCCTTTATGGTGGTTTCGTCGGCCTTGATCAAATAGTGGTTGGCCATGGTCGCCCCCAGGCTGTGGGAAACAATGGCGACGTTGCGGTAGCCTTTTTCGCGCAGGAATTTGGCCGCCAGTTCGTAGCGTTCGGCTCCGTCGGCATAGGTCGGAATGTAATCACCGACCTTTGCGCCCGGTCCGAGCACCGGCAACTGGATCGAAAGCGTGGTGTAGCCGGCCTCCGCAATCTTTACGCGCAACGTGCCGTAGAGCTCGAAATCCGGGTTCCAACCGCGACCGTGACCGACGATGACCGCGCCGCGCGGCTTCTCGGCCTCGGTGTGCAGGGTCAGGAACTCGTGGCCGTTTTTCTGCTTCAGCCAGACCGGCTCGCCGATCAGGACCGCGGGCAGGATCTGGTCAGACCAGCGTTTCTCGCGCTCGTAGTCCGCCGCCAGGGCGGCTGAACAGCACGACAACAGCATTACAACGGCGATCAGCGCTCGATTCATCGGGTGGGGGATTTCTTGGCGGGGACCGGCATTGTACCGGAGGGCATGTATCGGCTAGGACCGCCGAAAGGCAGAGGAAGTTGCGGCGCCAAGAAACAGGAATTGCGTACGCATGCGGGAGGCTAGCGCATGCCGGGAAATCCGCCCTTGATACCCCGCATCATCTTCTGCAGCCCGCCTTTGCCCATCACTCTCATCATCTTCTGCATCTGCTCGAACTGGCCGAGGAGGCGGTTGACCTCCTGAATCGACACCCCGGCGCCAGCGGCGATGCGGCGTTTGCGGGAGGCCTTGATGATCTCCGGTTTGGCGCGTTCCTGCGGCGTCATCGATTCGATGATGCCCACGGTGCGGCCTATCACGCGGTCGTCCATCGGCGCACTTTGTGCGGCGTGCGCGAGTTGTGCGGGCAATTTGTCGATCAGCGCCGACAAGCCGCCCATCTTCTTCATCTGCTGCATCTGGTTCTTGAAATCCTCGAGGTCGAAGCCCTTTCCTGATTTCACTTTCCTGGCAAATTTTTCGGCTTCCTCGACGTCGACATTTCTGCGCGCCTCCTCCACCAGCGCCAGTACGTCGCCCATGCCGAGGATGCGCGCAGCCAGGCGCTCGGGAAAGAACGGCTCGAGCCCGCTCGGTTTTTCCGATACGCCTACGAACTTGACCGGCCTTCCGGTCACTTGACGGACAGAAAGCGCGGCACCACCGCGCGCGTCGCCGTCGAGCTTGGTGAGCACCACGCCGGTAAGCGGCAGCGCGTCGGCAAAGGCCTTGGCCACGCTCACCGCGTCCTGGCCCTGCATCGAGTCCACCACGAAGAGCGTTTCCACCGGGTTGAGCACGGCGTGAAGCTGGCGGATCTCCCCCATCATGGCCTGATCAATCGCCAGCCGGCCTGCTGTGTCGACGATCAACACGTCGTGATAGTGCTTGCGCGCGTAGTCGAGCGCTGCAGCGGCAATCTCCTCGGGTTTTTGCGCAGCGTCGGACGTGAACATTTCAATGCCGAGCTGGCGCGCGAGAGTGGCAAGCTGCTCGATCGCGGCAGGTCTGTAGACATCGCAACTGGCCAGCAGTATTTTCCTTTTCTGCTCGCTGAGCAGCTTCGCCAGTTTGCCGGCGGTGGTGGTCTTGCCCGATCCTTGCAAGCCGGCCAGCAGGATCACTGCAGGAGGAACAACTGCCAGGTCAAGAGCGTCGTTGTGGGCGCCCATCAGTTCGGTCAACTCGCGCTGCACCACACCGACAAGCGCCTGCCCGGGCGTGAGACTGCCGATCACTTCCTCCCCTACCGCCTTCTCCTTCACCCGCGCGATGAAATCCCTGACCACCGGGAGCGCGACGTCGGCCTCGAGCAGCGCAACGCGCACTTCGCGCAGCGCCTCCTGGATATTGGCTTCGGTCAGGCGCGCCTGACCAAGCAGCGTCTTGACGACGCCGGCGAGCCGGCCGGTGAGGCTATCGAGCATCCGCGATGTTCCTGGAATGAAGAGCAGATGGGGATAATGTAGACTGCGCTAGCGAAGTCTACATTTCTGCTGGATGAGAGACATTTTACTTCACCTTCTGGTGAGTCTCGGCTACGCCGCGCGGGCCTTTTTCCTCTGGCGCGAGGCGCTGCTGCCGTCGCCGCCGCAAGTCGGGCAGCCGCGGGCGCGCTGGGCGCATGCGGCGCTGATCGTGCCGCTGTCACTGCACGCGTGGCTGCTGGTGCGCGCGGCGTTCGGGCCGGAGGGCCTCTATCTGGGTGTGGGCAACGCGGTGTCGGTGATCATCTGGTTGACGGTGCTGATTTACTGGGCCGGCAGTTTCTTCTACCGACTCGAAGGCCTGCAGGTGCTGGTCGTGCCCGCGGCGGCGGTACTTTCCCTTTTTCCGCTCGCCTTGCCGCCGGTGCATCCGCTAGCAAACACCCAGTTCGCCGCGTTCAAGGCGCACCTGGTCATCGCGTTGCTGGCGTACAGCCTGTTCACCATCGCATCGCTGCACGTGCTTATGATGACGATGATGGAGCGCCGCCTGCACCGTGGAAATCTGCCGCGAATCCTGCAGGGGCTGCCGCCGCTGCTGACGATGGAGCATTTGCTGTTCCGTATCATCGCCGCCGGCTTCGTGCTGCTCACGCTAACCCTGGGCAGCGGCATCCTGTTTTCGGAAACCTTGTTCGGCAAACCGATGCCATTCACCCACAAGACGGTGTTTGGCGTCCTGTCCTGGATCATTTTCGCAGCACTGCTCGCCGGGCGCGCGCTTTACGGCTGGCGCGGCCGCGTGGCGATGCGCTGGACGCTCGCCGGTTTCCTGTCGCTGGTACTCGCCTACATCGGCAGCAAATTCGTGCTCGAAGTGCTGTTGCAACGTTGAATGACAGCCACGTTGCAAGTGGAGTTGATCGCCGCGGCGACTGCCTTGACACTGTTTGGCCCGGTGCCGATACTGAATTCGACTTCTCGACACGGTGGTGACTGCACGTGGACGAAATTTCGCTCCATACGCTGCTGATAGTACTTGTAGTCCTGCTCGTCATTTCCGCTTTTTTTTCCATTTCCGAAACCGGAATGATGGCGCTCAACCGCTACCGGTTGAGGCACCTCGCCAAGACCGGCCGCCGCGGCGCCCGCCTCACTGCCCAGTTGCTTTCCCGGACCGACCGCCTGCTCGGCATGGTCCTGCTCGGCAATAACCTGCTCAACGCCGCCGCGGCCGCGCTGGTAACGGTCATCACTTTCAGACTGTTTGGCGAGAGCGAACTGGCGCTCATGCTCGGAACGCTTGCCGTCACACTTGCAATTCTCATCTTCAGCGAGATCACGCCCAAGGTGATCGGGGCGACCTACCCGGAACGCGTCGCCTTTCCGGCGGCCTATGTGCTCTCACCGCTGCTCAAGCTGGTTTATCCGATCGTCTGGTTCATCAACCTTTTCGTCAGTGGGCTGCTGTGGCTGCTGCGGATGAAGCCGCAGAGCGGCCAGACGCACACTATGAGCATGGAGGAATTGCGCACCCTGGTGCTGGAAGGCGCCAATTTCCTGCCGCAAAAGCACCAGAACATCCTCCTCAATATCTTCGATCTCGAGTCGATCACCGTCGAGGATGCGATGACCCCGCGCAACCAGATCGAAGCCATCAACATCGAATCGTCCCCCGAGGAGATCCGCCGCCAGATCGCCACCAGCAACCACACGCGACTGCCGGTCTATCGCGGGCGGTTGGACGACATCGTCGGGATCGTGCACGTGCGCAAGGTACTGAACCTTTCGGAGGGTGAACAAATCAGCGCGGAAACTCTCAAGGAAATCATGCGCGAGTCGTATTTCATTCCAATGGATACCCCGCTGCTCGCCCAGTTGCAGAATTTCCAGGAACAAAAGGACCGCATGGCGCTGGTGGTGGACGAATACGGTGAGCTTAAGGGGCTGCTTACGCTCGAGGATATCCTCGAGGAGATGATCGGTGAATTCACCTCGCATTCCCCGATGCAAATCGCGCGCTTCCGCCGAATGCAGGACGGCAGCGTCATCGTGGAAGGCGGCAGCCTGCTGCGAGAGCTGAACCGCAAGCTCGGTTACCACTTTCCCCTCGACGGCCCCAAGACCCTGAACGGCCTGATCCTGGAGCACCTGCATGACATCCCTGAGCCGGGGACCAGCCTCAAGCTCGCCGGATACCCTCTGGAGGTGCTCCAGACCCAAGACCGGGTGATCCGCTCGGTGCGCCTGCTACCACCCGAAAAGGGCAGATAATCAGGACCATTAATCAAGGACTTCCGTCTTTACTTTAAGCAGCGCTCGGTGCATTATTCGGATGTCTGAACCACCGGCTATATAGATGGTTGTAGCAACCCCAGAACGGACCCTTTCCGGCCTCGGCCGCGCGATGATGCAATGGGTCGTCCTGCCTGTGCGCGATGCGGAGGCGCTCCAGTCCCAGGCGAAAACCGCCAGGATGGGATGCGTCGAACAGCGGCCCCTGGGACAGACGCCCCTGGAGACCGCGATCGACGAATTTGCGGTGACAACTTTCTGCCCGACTTTGCGCTGCCTTGCCGCCCTAGACGCCGGGCGGATGTCATTCGGGATGACCAATGGCAACGGTATCGACACTGCCGGGAAGGCGCAGCGCGAGTCTATCCGTGACCTGCTGCAATCGGGATTGCTGAAAGTGCGGCAGGGTGTGACTTCGCTACAAGAAGTCGATGCCTGCACCAACAAATAACACTTGAAGAGGTAACGCTATGGCTACGGCAGCAGGGGCAGTTCGCGACAGGATCAAGGAATACACCTACCTCTGGGAAGGCAAAGACCGGTCCGGCAAGCAGATCAGGGGCGAGATGCGCGCCGGCGGCGAAGCGGTGGTCAATTCCGTACTGCGCCGCCAGGGCGTCACGGTCCTCAGGATCAAGCGGCTGAAAATGGGGATGGGCGGCAAAGTCACTGACAGGGACATCACGTTCTTCACGCGCCAGCTGGCGACGATGATGAAGTCAGGCGTGCCTTTGCTGCAGGCCTTCGATATCGTCGGCAAGGGGCATTCCAATCCGGCGGTGGCCAGGCTGCTGATGGACATCAAGAATGAAGTGGAAACCGGCAACAGCCTGAACGCCGCTTTCCGCAAGCATCCGCTGCATTTCGACGCGCTATTCTGCAACCTGGTGGGCGCGGGCGAGCAGGCCGGTATTCTCGACAGCCTGCTTGACCGTCTGGCGACTTACAAGGAAAAGATTCTTGCGATCAAGAGCAAAATCAAGGCCGCAATGTTCTATCCGGTGTCGATCATAGTGGTTGCATTCATCATCACCGCAATCATCATGATTTTCGTCATCCCGGCGTTCAAGGATCTGTTCTCAAATTTCGGCGCCGACCTCCCCGCGCCTACACTGTTCGTGATGGCGATTTCGGATGTTTTCGTCCAATGGTGGTGGGCAATATTCGGCGGCGTGGGCTTCGGCGTATGGTTCTTCTTCTACACCTGGAAGCGCTCGGTCAAGATGCAGATCGTGATGGACCGCTTGTTCCTCAAGATGCCGGTGTTCGGCCCGCTGATCCGCAAGGCGACCATCGCGCGCTGGACCCGCACGCTGTCGACCATGTTCGCAGCCGGCGTACCGCTGGTGGAGGCGCTCGATTCGGTAGCCGGTGCGGCAGGCAACCACGTATATTACGAGGCCACAAAAAAAATCCAGCAGGACGTCAGTACCGGCGTAAGTCTCACCAACGCCATGACCAATGTGAACGTCTTTCCGAACATGGTTCTGCAGATGGTGTCGATAGGCGAGGAGTCGGGCGCGCTGGACGGTATGCTCAGCAAGGTCGCCGATTTTTTCGAGCAGGAAGTCGACGATGCGGTCGAAGCCTTGTCCAGCCTGATGGAACCGATGATCATGGTGGTTCTGGGCGTACTGATCGGCGGAATGGTGATCGCCATGTACTTGCCGATCTTCAAGATGGGCCAAGCCGTATAAGCGGCGGCCGATTCGATCAATTGTGCGCCCGACGAGCTCGGGCGCTTTTTTTATCA
>JBQTIV010000169.1:0-4326 GCA_052387775.1 Betaproteobacteria bacterium | reverse complement strand
ACATCCTCACCAAGGCCGGGAAGTACGCATGGGATCGATTCAAGCTGCGCATCCCGATCGCGGGCAAGATCATCCTCAAGGCGACGTTGGCGCGTTTCTCGCGCAGCTTTGCCCTGTCGATGCGCAGCGGCGTTCCGGTGGTGCAGGGACTCACGCTGGTGGCGCAGACGGTGGAAAACAGCTTCGTGGCGGAAAGAATCGATAAGATGCGCGAAGGTGTGGAGCGCGGCGAAAGCGTGCTGCGCACCGCGGTCAACGCCGGCGTGTTCACGCCGGTGGTGCTGCAGATGATGATGGTGGGCGAGGAATCCGGGGCGCTCGACGACATGATGCAGGAAATCGCCGATATGTATCAGCGCGACGTCGAGTACGAATTGAAGACGCTCGGCGCGCAGATCGAACCGATACTGATCCTGTGCCTCGGCGTGCTGGTGCTGATCCTTGCGCTGGGCGTGTTCCTGCCGATCTGGGACCTTGGCCAGGCGGCGCTGAAGAAATGACGCATGCGCGCTCTCTTCGTGCGTGGTCACCAGCGCGGCATAAGCTTCCTGGAGTTCGCGGTGTCCATGGCGCTCATGGGGATTATTGTCTCGGTGCTGCTCGAGCGGGCCTTGTATTACCAGGAGTACGCGGAAAAAACCGCGATGGAATCGACGGCGGAAAACATCCGCACCGGTTTGCGCTTCAAGGTGGCGGACCTGATTCTCGCCGACCGGGTGTCGGAAATTCAGACACTGGCCGACGAGAACCCGCTGAGCTGGCTCGTGGACAGGCCGCCGAATTATCTTGGCGAACTGGATTCTTCCCCTGCGGAAGAGCCGAGAGGCCAGTGGTATTTCGACACGCGGAACCGGGAGCTGGTATACACGGTGGACAACCGGCGGCACTTTTCGCCGTCGACTTACAGGGATTTCAGTGTCCGTTATCGAGCGATGCGCGTGAGTGCGGGCGAGGTCACGGACAGTTCGCCCAGTGTCGCAGGCACCTGGGTGAGCCTGGTGCTGGTCTCAGAGTATGGGTGGTTTCAGTAGCCCGGGCATGGATCGTGCGTAACTTCAGGGAATTATTTCTTGGCGCAAGTTTTTTTCTCAAGACGAGGAGACTTTAACGATGAGGTCAGTTGAAGGCGAAAAGCGGCATCTTAGCGGCGGCTTTACCCTGATCGAACTGGTGGTCACGATCAGCATCATCGCCATCCTGGCGGCGGTGGCCCTGCCGCGTTACATCACGCTACAAACGCAGGCGCGCGCCGCGAAGACGCAGGCGATTTTCGGTGGTGTGCGTTCGGCGGCCGCTCTTGCGCACGCGCAGGCGGTCGCCACCAACAGCACGGCTTCGGCGACGGTCTCGATGGAGGGGGTCAACGTCGATCAAATCTTCGGTTACCCCGCGGCTACCAACGCCGGCATTGTCACAGCGCTGCAACTGGACGCGACCGGTGACCAGGTCACCATCACGCCGGGCCCGCCGACGTTGACTGTGGACATCATCGGTGGCACTGCACCGAATTGCCGGGTCACCTACACGCAATCCGCGGCGGCCAATGCCTCCCCGACTGTCAGCGTTGTAACCACCGGCTGCTGATGCGAACCCCGCAGCGGCTTTCGAACGCAGGAAACGCAGCGATTCTTGAGCATGCTTCATTTTCACAAAAGGAGTGGCAAATGATGTCGCATCGAAAAGGATTCACACTGATCGAACTGGTCGTGGTGATTGTAATTCTCGGCATTCTTTCTGCGGTTGCGCTGCCGAGATTCATCAACCTTGCAGGCGAGGCTGCGCAATCGGCTACCCAGGGAGTGGCGGGTGCCGTTTCATCTGCGACCGCCATCAATTATGCTGCGCGCAAGGTGAGTGCCACCGCTGGCGTGGGGCCGATCGTCAGTTGCGCCAACGCCAGCACCAACGCCGCTACGCTGATGGCCGGCGGCCTGCCTACTGGTTACACGCTCACGGGTGGTGCCAGCTGCACGGACGGTAATGCCGATACTTGCACGGTCACCAACACCAACGTGACGCCTAATCGGACCGCAAGTGCGGTTATCATCTGCGTCAGCCCGTAATCGACGCGTCCAACGGTTGTTGGCGCAGCCGGTAGCGGCTGCGCCAGTGCTTGGTCCTGCCGTCCGCGGCACGCTGTCGCGGCGCCGGCCAGCGCGAGCTCACCGATCGATCGCCAGGAACGCCGGTTTTACGATGGTCGAACTGGTGGTTGTTCTCATCCTGGTCGGCATCCTTGCGGTGGTGGCGATTCCGCGGTTGGTGGGCATCGGCAGTTACGACACGCTCGGTTTCTACGACCGGGTAGCCTCCGGCCTTCGCTACGCGCAGAAACAGGCGATTGCCAAGCGCCGCGTCGTTTGCGCGACTTTTGCCGCAGCATCCGTCACCTTTACCTACGAGCCCACGGCGGGAGGGGGATGCACCGCGAATCTCGCGGGCCCGAACGGGCAAAGCCCTTACACGGTCGTTCCCCAAGGCAGCGGCGTAGCGTTCACGGCTACGCCGGCGAACTTCAGCTTTGACGCGCTGGGGCGGCCATCCAGTGCGCAGACCATCAGCATCACCGGCGACGGGGTAAGGACACTCACTGTGGAGCCGGATACCGGCTATGTCCGCACCTCTTGAGTTGTCACGCGGACGACCGCGGCGGGAGCGCCGTGAAGGCCTGCCTTCGCAACGTGGCCAGCGCGGCCTCTCGCTGATCGAACTGGTTCTTTTCATCATCATTGTCGGCGTTGGCGTTGCCGGCATCCTGCTGGTATTCAACGTCACGACCAGGGCAAGCGCCGACCCGTTGATCCAGAAACAGATGCTGGCGATCGCCGAAGCATTGATGGAGGAAGTGCAGGCGAAGCCGTTTACCTACTGTGATCCGGACGATGCACAGGCAACCACCGCGACATCCGCGACAGTCGGTCCGAGCGGATGTCTGGCGACGGTTGAAGCATCGGGCCCCGAAGGGGAAACACGGGTCAATGCGACTACGCCGTTCGACAACGTCAATGACTACGGCCCCAGCCTCGCCATCAACCCGATCACTGACATCACCGGGACGACCATCGGTGGCCTCGGCGCGTACTCCGCGACCATTGCCGTGGCGGAATCGGCACTGGGCGGCATTGCCGCATCCGAATCCTTGCTGATCACCGTGACCGTGACGGGGCCGGGAAGCAAGTCGCTCGTGCTGCACGGGTATCGAACCCGTTACGCGCCCAACGCCGTGCCATGAGAACACAGCGCACCCTCGCACCAGCGCGCAACCGCGGTTTCACGCTGGTCGAAGCCATTGTCGTTATCGTACTGACCGGCGTACTGGCAGGCGCGGTTGCCGTATTCCTGGTTGGTCCAGTGACCGGCTATCTGGATGTGGTGCGGCGCGCGGAACTCACGGATATCGCCGATACCGCGCTTCGGCGCATTGGCCGCGACCTGCGCCTGGCGCTGCCGAACAGCATTCGAGTAACGGCAGGCAATACCGCGATCGAATTCGTTCCGGTCAAATCGGCCGGCCGCTATCGTGCCGATGGTCCTGGAAATTTTCTGAATTTTTCGAGTGCCGGCGATACCTCTTTCGACGTCATTGGTCCGGGCGTGGACATCGAGGCCGGCGACTCGATCGTGATCTACAACCTCGGTATTGCGGGCGCCGATGCCTACCCGCCGGGCTTGAATAGACGTGCCGCGACATCCCTTGGCACGGATTTGGCCTCAGTCGCTTTTACCGGCACGGGAGTGCAATTTCCGCTGTCTTCTCCCGCCGCACGCTTCCACGTCGTCGGCACCCCGGTGAGCTACATCTGCGCCGCGGGAGTGCTGACCCGCTACTGGAATTACGCCTTCGGGGTCACGCCGCCCGCCGGGAACAGCGGGGTACTTGCGAGCCTCGTTTCGAGCTGCCGCTTCACTTACGAGGCGGGGGTAACGGCACAAAACGGCTTGGTGACCCTTGCGCTCGCGATCTCCAAGGACGGTGAGACCGTCAATCTGGTTCAACAGGTCCATGTCAGCAATGTCCCGTAATCGAGCCGGGGGCTTTTCGCTGATATCGGCGATTTTCCTTCTGGTCGTCGTAACCCTGTTGGGGGCGTACGTCGTCACACTTTCGACATCTCAGCACGCCTCCGAAGCGCTCGACGTCGAGGGTGCGCGCGCCTACCAGGCTGCCCGTGCAGGCATCAACTGGGGCACATGGGAACTCCTGCAAGCGCCTGCAAGCGCGTATCGAACCGCTTGTGATGCTGCGACGTACGCGGCACCAACCAGCCAAGCACTCGCCGGAATGGCCGGTACCTTGAGCGCTTTCACGGTGGACGTGCAGTGCGG
>JBQTIV010000168.1:0-1848 GCA_052387775.1 Betaproteobacteria bacterium | reverse complement strand
CCGCGGGCGTAGCCTGCGAAGTGATCCCCGGCGTGACTTCGGCGCTGGCCGCCAGAGCGGAGATCGGCGTTTCTCTGACGCGGCGGGGCGTGAGCCGCAGCGTGACTTTCGCCACGCCGCGCGTCGGTGAGGGCGAGGACACCAGCGACTGGGCGCCCAGCGTGGCCAGCGCGGATACCGCAGTACTGTACATGGCGGCCGGCCAGGCGGCCGAAATCGCGCGGGTGCTGGAAGGAGCGGGCATGTCCCCCGCGACCCCGGTCATGATCGTCGAGAATGCCTCGCTTCCCGATGCGCGCCAGATCGGCACCACGTTGCGCGGCCTGAGGAAAAGCGCCGACCTGCAGATCCACGGCCCGGCGCTGCTGTTCTTCGGCGAAGTGTATCGGCAGCGGGCGCGCGCTCTGATCGCGGCGGCATTGCTCGAAGAGGATCTGCCCGATGCACTTCCACGCAGACGGGTATCACCGCGCTGAATGGCAATCAAATTCACACAGTGACGCCGGCTCGATGCCGGCGTTTTCATTGGTGCGGCACCGCCGGTGCGACATAGAGATAAATGACATAAGAGAATAAAGTTATATTATTTCCTCTTATAAAGAGAGATAGTAAAGTGGTTTTTCCAGTCATTGACTCCTCCCTTGTGAAGTAGGGCGCCGATCGACCGGCGCCCTTCTTTTTTGTCGGATGGCGTCGCTTATCGGGCTGTGGAGAAACCATGATTCGAATACTGGTCGCCGGCATGTTGCTGGTCGGCGCGGCGCCAGCAGCATGGGCGCAAGCCACGCTGCTCAACGTTTCCTATGACGTGACCCGGGAGTTTTACAAGGACTACAACCCGGCTTTCGCGGCTTTCTGGAAGGCCGGAACCGGCGAAACGGTGACGATTAACCAGTCTCACGGCGGATCGAGCAAGCAGGCCCGTTCGGTGGTTGATGGCCTGCAGGCGGACGTCATCACCATGAACCAGGCCAACGATATCGACCTGATTGCCGAGCGCGGCAAGCTGATCCCCGCGGATTGGGCCAAGCGTCTGCCTTACAACAGCGCGCCGTACACCTCGACCACGGTGTTCATGGTGCGCAGGGGCAATCCGAAACGCATCCGCGACTGGCATGACCTGGTGCAGCCCGGTGTTTCGGTCATCATTCCCAATCCCAAGACCTCCGGGAATGGCCGGTACAGCTATCTTGCCGCGTGGGGCTACGTGGTCCGCAAAGGCGGCGATGAACGGGCCGCGAAGGAATTCGTCGGCAAGCTGTTCGGCAACGTACCGGTACTCGACGCCGGCGGCCGCGGCGCGACCACCACGTTTGTCCAGCGTGGGATTGGCGATGCATTGCTCACTTTCGAGAACGAGGTATTTCTTATCGAGAATGAGTTGGGCGGCGAGACTTTCGAGGTGGTGTACCCGTCGGCAAGCATCCTTGCGGAGAACCCGGTCACCGTCGTGGACAGGGTCGTCGACAAGCGCGGCACACGCAAACTTGCGACGGCGTACCTCGAGTATCTTTATTCCGAGGAGGGGCAGGAACTGGCCGCCAGGCACTATTTTCGCCCGCGCGATGCCAAGGTGCTTGCGCGTCACCAGGCCAAGTTCAGGAAACTCGATCTGTTCACGATTGACGACGTGTTTGGCGGTTGGAAGAAGGCGCAGGCCGTGCACTTCAACGACGGCGGCCTTTTCGACCAAATCTACGGCGTCAAGTAGGCAAACGTCGTGCTTGGTCAGCCGGCGGAGGGAAACGATAGATATTCGAGATCTGATCATGCTGTTGAACAGAATTCTCGCAGTTGCTGAGCTGGTGGCCTTACTGGGAGCGACGCACGCTCGCGGTGACGTTACGC
>JBQTIV010000167.1:0-7022 GCA_052387775.1 Betaproteobacteria bacterium | reverse complement strand
CAAGGATGAAGGAACACAAAGGGGCAAGGAGCAACAGGCAAGGATGAGGAAACAAGGATGAAGGATGAAGGCGGAAGGATGAAGGAACACAAAGGGGCAAGGAGCAACAGGCAAGGATGAGGGAACAAGGATGAAGGATGAAGGCGGAAGGATGAAGGAACACAAAGGGGCAAGGAGCAACAGGCAAGGATGAAGGAAAAACGGGATGCGGAACTGAGCGCGAAGGACTGAGGCGCGAGGTTCGGCGGCAGAAAAGCAGGGAGGATTGACAGCGCCCCACGGGCTTTTGTTTTCCCGTGCCATGAATCACGTACCACGTGCCGCGCCCGCTCTACAGCGGCAACGTTACCAGCCATGAGCCTGCCGAGACGGCGCCGAGCAGGACGGCCAGGTGGAGCCACGCCCAGATGGTGTAACGCCGCGAAAGCCGTGCCGGATCGATGTTGGAAATCAGGAACAAGCGCCCGTCGCGCGGCTGGTGCAGCAAGTGCGTTCCGGGTTGGGTGCGCAGTTCGTTGTGGGTCTTCTTTACCTCGCGTCGTGCCTGCGACCTTGCCAGCATCCATTCCTTCTCGCTGATCTGACCATCCCGGTCCAGGTCGAAGCGCGACAGCAAATCCGGGTGGTCGCGCTTCCAATCCGCCAACAACGCGGAAACGTCGCGCTTCAGGTCGAGTTCGAGGTTCTGCCCACCGACGGTGGAGAACTCCCCCAGTGCATACATCGTCTCGTTCGCCAGGATCAGCCACTCCGTGTAGCGGTAGTCGCCCTGGTGCCAGGTTTCCTTGCGGCGCGGCACCACTTCCGCATGGTCCGGATCCACCAGGCACTGGCCACTTTCGTCTTCGAGGATGAAGGTTTCGCTGCTGCGGCCGCTGTCGACACGCTCCCATTTGTTCTTGTCGGTACGCTGTTCGACGACGTAGCGATACCAGAGGCAGGGCAATTGCGTGAGCTTCGACAGAACGGGAAAGTCCCGTTGGTTGCGCCCCTGTCCGACCAGCTCCACATAGCCTTGGGCGGCGGAGCCAATCCGGGATGTCGGCATGTCCCCGATTGCGCGGGCCCGACGCAGACTCATCATCCACGCAAAGAAGGCCACAAACACGATTAACGCCAGCGCCGTCACCCATCCCCCGCGGCTCTCGAGCTGAGCACCGATGCCCAGCAATACCAGGTAGCCACCCAGGACGAGCGGATCAAGGACGCGTTCGCGCAGATCTCGGAACATTGGCAAGGTCACTGATCATGATTCGTTGCTCGTGGTTTGCATCACGGAAACCTGAGTCTGGCTGGAGGAATGCGCTGCAACGCGCTGATCTAGCATTCAAAGTTGCCTTCCTCAAGACCATGCGCTATCGTACGACAAGACCATGAAAACGTGGATCATGGCTCGGCGAAGCCCGTAATAGGTGATTCGCGGGAAGCGGTGTGTGACTCGGGTAGGCAAGGAACCGCGATTCCATGTGCCTGCAGTCCTTTGCGTAGCACTTTTCACGGGTGTTCCACGATCAACGGAGGGTTCATGGGTGTGTTTTCGATGGTGATTCTCGCGATCGTCGTTGTCGCCGTGGTCTGGACGGTCATGACCTACAACAGCCTGGTCAACCTCAAGCATGCCGTCTCGAAAGCCTGGGCAAACATCGACGTGCTGCTCAAACAGCGCCATGATGAACTGCCCAAGCTGGTGGAGGCCTGCAAACAGTACAAGCAGTTCGAGCAGGCGACGCTGCAGCAGGTGACCGAGGCCCGCGGACGCGTGCATGAAGCCCGCATCAAGCAGGACATTCCCGCTCTGGGCCAGGCGGAATCGGCGCTTCGAGCCGGTCTCGGCGGCATTTTTGCGACGGTGGAGGCCTACCCGGAACTGAAGACCGTGGAAACTTTCCAGCACTTGCTCGGGCGCATCACCGGCCTCGAGAACGCAATTGCCGACCGGCGCGAGTTCTACAACGAATCAGTCAACATCAACAACGTCCGCGTCGAGCAGTTTCCGGACGTCCTCATCGCCAGCTTTTTCCGCTTCAAGACTTTCGACTTGCTGCGTTTCAGCGACGCCGAGAAGAAAGACGTCGACATCAAGAAACTCTTTGCGTGATACGCGGCAGGTGGTACGTGACTCGCAAGAGCTGTGGTTCGCGTTTCCGTGTCGCGTATCACGACCGGCGCGTCACGGCTCTTTCGATCCCGCAGCCAGAAGCAACAAGCAAGGATGAAGGATGAAGGAACAAGGCGGAAGGGGAAAGGGCAAGGAGCAACAAGCAAGGATGAAGGATGAAGGCGGACGGATGAAGGAAAAACGGGATGCGGGACTGAGGGCCAAGGACTGAGGCGCGAGGCTCGGCGGCAGAAAAGCACGGCCGAGTGACCGCGCCCGATGCGAAAACAAGAGCGGCGCGTCAGGCAACCTACCAACGCCTCTGTCGCAGCACGCGGCAATCACCTCGCCACGTCGAGAATTTCCACCACCGCCTGTTGGCTGGCGTCTGCGGCGATCTGCCGCGCGGTCTTGCCGCGGTTGTCCTTCAAGTCCCGATCGGCGCCCTTTTCGAGCAGCAGGCTGACCGTGTCCGCCCTGCCGTAGCCTGCCGCCCACATGAGCGCGGTGAGGTCGTTCTTGTACTGCCGGTTTACGTCCACTCCCGCCCCCAGCAGCATGGCGACGATTTCGCTGTGGCCCTGCCCGGCGGCGTAGACCATTGGGGTCTTGGAGAGCTGGTCTTCGGCGCCCACATCGGCGCCACGGTCGAGCAGCACGCGGGCGATGCCGGCGTGGCCGTGGTAGGCCGCGGTCATCAGCGGCGACACCTTATCCAGGTTGCGCAGGTTCACGTCGGCGCCTTTGCCGAGCAGCAGGTCGACCATCGGGCCATTGCCCTTGCGGATGAAGATTATCAGCGCGGTGTCGCCGATGCGGTTACGGGAGTTCGGCGCTGCACCCGCCTCGAGGGCTCGGCGCACGAGGGCTTCGTCGCCATTGCGCGCACCGGCCAGGAGTTGCGCGTTGAGGGAGAGCTCGGCCGTGTCCTGGCCATAGGCCAGCCCGCCGAACAGCCGTGACGACGTGACGAACGTGACGGAGTGACGGGGAAAAAACAGGACCAAAGAACCGCTTGAGCGCTGGATCGCAGTTACGATCGTCACGTCCGTCACGTCGTCACGTTCGTCACGATCGCCGGGAACCGGCGCAAAAGCGCCGGGACCGGCAAAAAGCAGGGCAAAAAAGACGCCGGGAATGACAAATCGCATGTTATTAAGCACCTTGATCTCTAACGAAAAATATCCAGGGAGGGCTCCCCTTGTGCTGGCGGGAATTGTTCACTATAGTCGCACAGTCCGCAATCGTGACGGCATACCGAAACACGACGCCACCGCGAAAGCGAAGACATCAATAACCACAATCGGATCGGGAGGTCTTATGAAATTACGAACCCAACTTAAGCTGCTCGCCGTCAGCGTGGCGGTGGCAGGCAGTTTCAACGTTGCCCTGGCTGCGGAAGTCGAAGGCGGCACCACCACAATGGCAAAGCCGATGTCTTCCAAGCTGGGAATGGTATCGCAGTCGCGCTTGAATAGTGCTCACAATGACAAGAACAACTGGCTGCATGTGAACGGCGGTTACGACCAAACTCGCTACTTCACCGGCACCCAGATCAACACCAGCAATGTCTCCAAACTCCGCCCGGCGTTCGTTTTCCAGACCGCGGTACTGGAGTCGATGGAAACCGCGCCGCTAATCATTGACGGCGTGATGTTCCTGACCACTTCGTTCAACCATGTCTATGCGATCGACGCGGTGACGGGCGAGGAGTTCTGGCACTACAAGCACAACATGGGCCCCGTCACCGTTTACTGCTGCGGCCCGAACAACCGCGGCGTGGTGGCATCCGGCGGCATGCTCTACATGGGTACGCTGGACGCCAAACTGGTCGCGCTCGATGCCAAGACCGGCAAGAAGGTCTGGGAAACCGAAATCGCCGATCCCGAGAAAGGCTACTCCGAAACCATGGCCCCAGCCGTCGTCGACGGCAAGGTCCTGATCGGAACCAACGGCGGCGAATATGGCGTTCGCGGATTCGTGAAAGCCTTCGACGCCAAGAGCGGCAACCTGCTGTGGACGTTCTACTCGATCCCCGAGAAGGGCCATGAAGGTGTGTGGGCTACCCACGATGCCACCGGCCGCAACATGCTGCGCGACATCGCCCAGGAGAAGAGGGATCTTGCCAGCAAGGGCGGCGACTTCTATCAAACTCTCGGCGGCGGCGTGTGGATGACCCCGGCTGTTGACCTCGAAACCCGCACCGTGTTCTTTGTCGCGGGCAATCCGTCTCCCGACCTGTATGGCGCCATTCGTCCGGGTGACAATTTGTACACCAACTCGATCGTGGCGGTGAGCCTCGACTCGGGAGCGTACAAGTGGCACTTCCAGTACATCGCACACGACGTGTGGGACCTCGACGCGGTCAGCCCCGTTATCCTGACCGAAGCCAAGGACAAATCAGGTGCAAACCGCAAGGTCGCGATCCACGGCGGCAAGACCGGCCACGTGTATGTGCATGACCGCGCCACCGGTGAGCTGATCCGCTTCTCCGAAGCCATGATCCCGCAGGAAAACATGTGGGTGCTGCCGACCAAGGAAGGCGCACGCATGCTGCCCGGCGCGAACGGCGGAGTGGAGTGGAACCCGATGGCGGTGAACCCGAAACTGCGCATGAGCTATGCAGCCAACCTGCATCAGCCGATGACCTATCACGTCGAAGCAGCTGATTACCCCGATGGCAAACTGTGGCTGGGCGGCGCTTTCAAGGTCATTGCAAGCGAGAAGCAGTGGGGGCGTCTGGTTGCCGTGAACCTCGACACCGGCAAGGTCGCATGGGGCGCGAAGACCGATCAGCCCTTGATGGGCGGGGTGCTGGCTACCGCCGGCAACCTGGTGTTCACCGGGGAAGGCAACGGTTCGTTCAACGCCTACGATGCGAGTAACGGCAAGAAGCTGTGGTCGTTCCAGTGCGGTGCAGGCGTCAATTCCCCGCCGGTTTCGTACGAAATCGGCGGCAAGCAATACATCGCTGTAGCGGCTGGCGGTAACAACCAGCTCGACTTCAAGCGCGGCAACAGCATTTTTGTATTCGCGCTGCCGTAAACTTTTTGCCGGTTTCGGCGTTCTAAAGCTGGTCAAGAGGGGCCGCCTTCGGGTGGCCCCTACTTTTAAACCCCTTTCACCCCTAGGCGACGCGATATTTGCAGTCACCAACGGATAAGTGACATGAAATTGCTACTTGCCCTGCTTTCCCTGTTGCCGTCCTCCGCCATGGCGCAGGACGCCGTTGCCGGCAAGGAAAAAGCCGTCGTTTGCGGCACCTGCCACGGTGAGGGCGGTTATTCCACCATTCCGCAGAACCCGATCCTGGCCGGCCAGAACTCGCGCTACATCTACCTGCAGCTCAAGGATTTCAAGGAAGGCCGGCGCAAGGATCCGCAGATGTCGCCGATGGCCGCGACCCTGTCAAAGAAAGACATGTTCGACATCGCCGCCTACTTCGCCGCGCAGAAGACCACCAATCAGAACTCCAGGGGCGATGCGTCCAAGGCGAATCGCGGCAAGCAGGTTGCCGACGCCGCGCTGTGCACCATGTGCCACCTGGGTGGCTTCTCCGGACAGAACGAAATTCCGCGCACGGCGGGACAGCACTACGAGTACGTCCTCAAGCAACTCAAAGACTTCAAGGCCCAGACCCGCAGCAACGACGCCGGCAATATGACCGCCGTGCTGCGCACGATTACGGACGAGGATCTGGAAGCGCTGGCGGCGTATATTGCATCGCTGAATTGACGATGCAACGTCGTGACGGCGTAACGGCCGTGAATGCCGTAACGGCCGTGAATGTCGTGAAACAAGAAGACGTGAATTCCGTAAAAAAACGTGGTCTTGGGATTTACTACATTCACGACACTCACGACATTCACGACATTCACGATATTCACGTACCGACTCCAACTCTGAATGCGCGAACTCTTGCTCTCCTGCCTGGGCCCACATGGACTTCACGACATCCATTACTACGAATGGGGCGATGCGGACAATCCGAAGATTCTCATCTGCGTACACGGCTTGACCCGCAACGGGCGCGACTTCGACGATCTGGCGAGGGCGCTGTCCTCCGAATACCGGGTGCTCTGCCCCGACGTGGCCGGCCGCGGCAAAAGCGAGTGGCTGACGCACAAAGAAGACTACGGCTATCCGCTCTATTGCTCCGACATGGCGGCGCTGATTGCCCACAGCGGCGCGACGCAGGTCGATTGGGTCGGCACCTCGATGGGCGGGCTGGTCGGCATGCTCCTGGCCGCGCAGCCGGATTCGACCGTCCGCCGCCTCGTGATGAATGACGTCGGCGCCGTCATCCCCAAAGCGTCGCTCGAGAGACTTTCCACTTACGTCGGCAAGGATCCACGCTACGCTTCCTTCGACGAATTCGAGCAGTACGTGCGCGGCATATCCGCGCCCTTCGGCCCGCTCACCGATGCGCAGTGGCGGCACCTCGCGCTGACCAATGCGCGAGAGTTTGAAGACGGCCGCTGGGGCCCGAACTACGATCCGGCGCTGGGGCTGGCCTTTCGCGTCGCGCCGGCCGATATGGTGCTGTGGCCATTCTGGGATCAAGTACGCTGTCCGACGCTGCTGCTGCGCGGTGCCGATTCGGACCTGCTGCTCGCGGAGACGGCGCACGAAATGACCCGGCGCGGCGCGAAAGCAAAGCTCGTCGAGTTCGCCGGCATCGGCCATGCACCGATGTTGATGGCGGAAGATCAGATCGCAATCGTCCGCAATTTTCTGCTTAACAGGTGAACCACGGAGGACACAGAGGACACGGAGGAGAAAAAGAGGAAAAACAAATTGGGGTTACAAGCGGGGTGACTGTTCGGCAATCTGTGCCGCCAACTTTCGCTGCGGCAGATCATCAGCCAATGCAGGGTTCTAACTCCAACAAGTTTTGTCTTGCCCTTCCTCCGTGTCCTCTGTG
>JBQTIV010000166.1:0-25456 GCA_052387775.1 Betaproteobacteria bacterium | reverse complement strand
TAGGACGTGTAGCGCGGGCCGCTGACGTCATAATTGCGGATCAGGACCGGATCGATTACCAGTTCCGAGGATGGATAACTCATTGCCCGAACCTATGCCTGCGCGGACTCCCCTACCTGATTCCAGGGAAAACTATGACAAACGGCGGACGGGCGGCCTTGACCTGAATCAACCAAGGCTCTCGTGCGCCGGTTGCGGGCGGTGTGAGGATTGATGAGCCGCGTACGGGAACAGTCCCCCCTGCGCTGGCTGAAGCCCTGGATCGCCGCAGCTGGAATCGCGGGTGCGGCAGGGATCGTGGTGTTCAACTTCACCGCGGCACTGTTCGGAGACAAAGTACCCTGGCTTGCAGCCACCGATCTGGTCGTCGATCTGGCCATCCTCGGCGGGTGTATCTTCGCGGTGGTGAGGGTCGCGATGAGCGCCGAAGCCGAAACGGCGCGAATGCAGGATGCGCTCAGCGCAACCCAGGCGCGCCTGGCCGCCATCGTCGATTCGGCAATGGACGCGATCATCACGGTGGACGAATCCCAGCAGATCGTGCTGTTCAACCGTGCCGCGGAACAGGTGTTTCGCTGCCGCCGCGAAGAGGCTTTGGGTAGCTCGCTGGATCGCTTTGTGCCGGCACGGTTTCGCGCTGCCCATCGCGGCCATATCGAGCAGTTCGGGCGCACCGGCGTCACCAGCCGGCGCATGGGAGACGTGACGACGTTATGGGCGCTGCGTGCCGGCACCGGCGAGGAATTCCCGATCGAGGCCTCTATTTCGCAGGCTGCCGAAGGCGAACGCAGCTTCTACACCGTGATTCTGCGCGACATCACCCTGCGCAAGCAGTATGAGGACGAGCTCACGCACCGGCAGGTCGAACTACGCGCGCTGTCGGCACAGGTTCTCGAGGCGCGCGAAGAAGAAAAAACCCGCATCGCCCGCGAATTGCACGACGAACTCGGTCAGTTGCTCACCGCACTGAAAATGGACCTGGGCTGGATGCAGGAACGCCTTCCCGGCGGCGACCCGGATCTGTCCGCCAAGGCCGCAAGAATGGGCGAAACGTTGAATCAGACCGTGAGTTCGGTGCGGCGCATCGCCGCCGACCTGCGCCCGCTCATGCTCGATGACCTCGGGCTGCCCGACGCCACGGCCTGGCTGGTGGAGGACTTCGCGCAACGCTCCGGCGTCAAGTGCGATTTCAGCATGGCGCCCGGCGTGGAACTTGCCGATTTGGAACGCAATCTGGCCAACACCGTGTATCGTGCACTTCAGGAATCACTGACCAACATCGCCCGCCATGCGCAGGCCCGCAATGCGTGGATTCTGCTCGCTGCCGATGATGAGTGCATCCGTCTCGAAATCGAAGACAACGGCCGCGGCATCACGTCCGACGATCTGGCCAGATCGCGTTCGCTCGGCCTCAAGGGCATGCGGGAGCGGGTTTCCTACATTGGCGGTACGCTCGAAGTCGGGCCCGCGCCGCGGGGCGGGACCAGGGTGGCACTACGCGTGCCGCTGAAGACGCGGCGCGAAAGGTCCGGCGCATGATCCGCCTGCTGCTGGCTGACGATCACCAGCTCGTGCGCGATGGGCTCAGGCAAATCCTCGGCTCCGTACCGGACATCGAAGTTGCAGCTGAAGCGGCGAACGGCGATGAGGTCCTGGCGCTGGTGAAGAGCCGTGAATTCGATCTCGCCTTGATCGACATGTCCATGCCCGGGCTGGCAGGCATCCCGCTTATCAAGCGCATCAAGCTCGAGAAACCGAAGCTGCGCATCCTGGTCCTGTCCATGCACGGGGAACATCAATATGCGGCGCGCGCGCTCAAGGCAGGCGCCTCCGGCTACCTCACCAAGGACAGCGCCTCCGGACAACTTGTCGGCGCCATCCGCAAGGTCGCCTCAGGCGGGGTGCATATCACCGAAGCTGCAGCGGCGAGCCTCATGGCGGACACCGGCAAGAGCGACGCGCCCGCGCACACGCAGCTATCCGACCGTGAATTCGAGATTTTTTGCATGCTGGCCGCCGGACGAGGGCCGACCGAGATCGCCGGGAAGCTTCACCTTTCGGTCAAGACGGTGAGCACGCACAAGACCCGCATTCTTGAAAAGATGAATCTGGGCAGCGGCGCCGAACTGGTTCGTTACGCACTGGAGCACGGTCTGCTCGATCGCATCCCCGGATCTTGATCCGGTACCGGTACGGGTAGGAATTTTCCTACCCGCCGTTGTGCATCCATCCTATCCCCGCTTTAAGGCTGCGCCGATACCCTGGCGCTGGCGCTCGCCGGACACTGGGCAGCATGAAAAACGCTGTTCGCCCGCGCGCCGACCCCAGCCCCGGACTACGCGTGTTCGTCGTGGAGAGTTCGCCCTTGGTCCGCGAGCGCCTCGAGGACTTGCTGGCTTCGATTGAAGGCGTGCACAGCGTCGGACACGCGGCCGGCGCCGACGAGGCGATCCATGAAATCCTCAACCTTCACCCCCACGCGGTTGTCCTGGACGTGAGGCTCGCGCAAGGCAGTGGATTCGATGTCTTGCGAGCACTGCATGAGCAGGCGCCGGATATCGCCGTCTACATGCTGAGCAACTTCGCCAGCGAACCCTACCGGCGCCTGGCGGCGCGTCTCGGCGTCGCCGGATTTTTCGACAAGACCACCCAATTCGGGCGCGTGTGCGAGATCCTCGCCGAGCGCGCCGCCCGGACCTTGAACTGACTTGACAACTAGAGGAGACAGCCATGCACACCGCAACGGTCACCGAGCTTGCCCAACCAATAATCCCCATCGCTGCCGCCGAGAGCACGGAACAATCCACGTTCAAGGTGACTTGCGCGAGTTGCAACTTGCGCGAATTGTGCATGCCGAGAGGTCTGACCGACGCGGACGTGGAGCGCGTCGAGCAAGTCGTGTATGCGCGGCGCCGGGTGAAGCGCGGCGAAAGGCTGTTCAACGCCGGCGAGCAGTTCAACTCGGTCTATTCGGTCCGCGTAGGGTTTTTCAAGACCAGCGTCATCGACAATGACGGGCGCGAGCAGGTGATGGGTTTTTCCATGGGCGGCGAGCTGTTGGGTCTGGACGGCGTCGGCTCCGGGCGCTATAACGGCACCGCCATCGCGCTCGAGGACAGCGAAGTGTGTGTCATGCCGTTCGCGCTGATTGAGGATTTGGGCACCCACGTGCGGGCGCTGCAGCGCAACCTGCACTCCGTATTGGCGCGCGAGATCGTCCGTGATCATGGGGTCATGATGCTGCTCGGGAGCATGTGCGCGGAGGAAAGGCTGGCCGCGTTCCTGCTCAACTTGTCGCAGCGCTTTACCGCGCGCGGTTACTCGCCCTCGGAATTCGTGTTGAGAATGACCCGCGAGGAAATCGGCAGTTACTTGGGATTGAAACTCGAAACCGTAAGTCGGGTATTCTCCAAATTCCAGGACGCAGGGCTGGTAGCGGTGCAGCAGAAGCACATCCGCATCACCGATATTCCGGGATTGCGGGAGATCATCGGCCAGACTTACTAGACACCGCAAGCCAGGCGGTATCATCGTCTGCATCGACAGCCCCCGAGCACGGGTGGCGTCGATGTCATGCCGCGGGTGCACAGCGCGGATGTTGCGCCCGCGTGCAAGTATCCACAATGAGCGTACGCAATCTCGAGTACCTGTTTCGCCCGGCCTCGGTTGCCGTGATCGGTGCCTCCGAGAGGCCGCAAAGCCTCGGCGCCACGGTGATGCGCAACTTGCTCGCCGGGGGCTACGCTGGCCCAATTTTCCCGGTCAATCCGAAGCACACCAGCGTCTCCGGAATGCGCGCCGTTGCTGATGTGGGGAGCCTGGATCGGGCGCCCGGTCTGGCGGTGGTCTGCACGCCGCCGCAAACCATCCCGGGAATCATCGATCAGCTCGGAGCCAAAGGCGGCAAGGCCGCGGTGGTGCTGACTGCCGGTCTGGGTGCGATGACGAATGCACAAGGCCGCAGGCTGACGCAGGCCATGCTGGACGCCGCGAAACCGCACTTGCTGCGCATCCTCGGTCCGAACTGCGTCGGCTTGCTGGTGCCGACCATCGGGCTGAACGCAAGCTTCGCCCACACTGGCGCACGCCCAGGAAAAATTGCATTCGTATCCCAGTCCGGCGCGCTCACGACGGCATTGCTCGACTGGACGAATTCCCGCGGGATCGGCTTCTCACATTTCATCTCGCTGGGCGATTCCGCGGACGTCGACTTTGGCGACGTGCTCGACTATCTCGCCGGGGATCCGGCGACCACGGCAATCCTTCTCTATGTCGAGGCAATCACCAACGCGCGCAAGTTCATGTCGGCTGCGCGCGCCGCCGCGCGCAATAAACCGGTAATCGCGGTGAAATCGGGGCGTGTTGCGGAAAGCGCCAAGGCTGCCGCCTCCCATACCGGCGCACTGGCCGGTGCCGACGAGGTCTACGATGCCGCCTTTCGCCGCGCCGGAATGCTTCGCGTCGAGTCTACGTTCAATTTGTTCGTGGCGGCGGAAACACTGGCGCTGGCCCGTCCGTTTCGCGGCGACCGGCTGACCATCATGACCAACGGCGGTGGTCCAGCAATAATGGCTACCGATGCGCTGATTCGCGGCGGTGGCAGACTGGCTCAACTCACGGACGAGACCCTGCGCCATCTGGACCAGTATCTGCCGGCCACCTGGTCTCACGGCAATCCCGTGGACATCGTCGGCGACGCGCCCGCAGAGCGCTATGTGCGGACGCTGCAGGACCTCCTCGCCGACCCGCAGTCGGACGCAGTCCTGCTGATTCATGCGCCCACGGCGATCGTCCCGAGCGACGCCATCGCCGCGGCCTGTGTGCCGGTCGCCCGGGCGGCGCAGCGCAACGTCCTGTCGTGCTGGTTGGGCGCCGCCGCGGTGGAGAAGGCGCGGCGCCTGTTTATTGACGCGGGTCTGCCCTGTTACGACACTCCGGAGGACGCGGTGTACGCCTTCCTGAAGATGGCGGAGTTTCGTCGCAATCAGGAATCGCTGATGCAAACACCGCCATCCTCACCCACGGACTTCAGCGCCGATATCGATTCCGCCCGCAAAGTCGTCGGCAAAGCCCTCGACGAGGGGAGAAATATCCTCAACGAGGTGGAAGCGAAAGATGTGCTGCGACACTACGGCATTCCGGTAGTGGCCACCCGAATCGCGACCTCGCCCGAGAATGCAGTGCGCTTGGCGGGCGAGATGGGTTTCCCGGTGGCGCTGAAGATCCTTGCGCCGGACGTGACTCACAAATCCGATATCGGCGGCGTAGCATTGAATCTAGAGACCGACCAGGCGGTGCGGGAGGCGGCGCAGGCAATGCAAACGCGCCTGCACCGACTGCATCCCGAGGCGCACCTCGCCGGATTCACCGTGCAACCGATGGCGCGGCGTCCGGGCGCCCATGAACTGATCGTCGGCGCCGCAACCGATGCGACCTTCGGCCCGGTGATCCTCTTCGGCCATGGAGGGACGGCGGTGGAAGTGATAGCCGACCGGGCGGTAGCGCTGCCGCCGCTTAACGTAGCACTGGCACGCGAAGTGATTTCCCGCACCAGGATATCGAGGCTGCTCGCCGGATATCGCGACCGGCCGTCAGTGGACCAGGACGCCATTTGCGGTGTGCTGATCCGCACGGCGCAGCTTGTCGCCGACATACCGGAGATTGTCGAACTCGATATCAATCCGCTGCTGGCCGATGCCCGCGGGGTCATCGCCCTCGACGCACGCATGCGCGTCGCGCCTGCCCGGACCAGCGGACCCGAACGATTCGCCATCCGCCCCTACCCGAAGCAACTTGAGGAAACGGTTTACCTGCGCGGAAGATCCATCCTGCTGCGCCCGATCCGCCCCGAGGATGAGGCCGGGCTCAAGCAGCTCATCGATCAAAGCCGGCCGGAGGACATTTACTTCAGGTTTTTCGCAGCGTTACGCGAACTGCCTCATTCCCAACTCGCCCGCTTCACGCAGATCGACTACGACCGCGAAATGGCACTGGTTGCCATAGACGTAAATAACGAGTTGCTCGGAGAAGTGCGCACCGTGACGGACCCCGACAACGAGCAAGCCGAATTCGGCATTCTGGTCGGCTCGAGCGCCCAAGGCAAAGGGCTTGGCCATGTCCTGCTGGAGAAAATGATCCGTTACTGCCGCAGCCGCGGAACCAAGGAACTGTTTGGCGACGTCCTTGCCACCAACTCACGAATGCTCGCGCTCGCGGAGAGCCTTCATTTTCAGCATGGCCACTCCCGCGGAGCTGGCGCGGCGCGGATTTCAATCAGACTCTGAATGCACCTCGCCGCGAATGCCCCGCTGTCCGCTTAGCGGACGACAATTTTGCTCTGGCGAGCGCCGGCTTTTTTGGGCAGCGTCAGCTCCAGCACGCCATCGGCATACTTGGCCTGGGTAGCGCCTTCATCGACATCCTGCCCAAGACTGAAGCTGCGCGACACCTCGCCGTGATAGCGCTCGCTTCTGATCACGTGCTCGCCCTCCTTTTCCTCCTTCTCCCGTTTCACTTCCGCGGCAATGGACACCATGTTGCCGTCCACAGTCACTTTGATGTCTTCCTTCTTCACGCCCGGGATGTCGGCGCGGACCACATAGGATCCGTTCTTCTCCTTCACATCCATCTTGATTTGTGGAACGCGCATCTGCTGTTCGAATGTCACCGGGCGCAGCGTGAACCCCTTGAATAGATCATCGAGATCCCCGAAGGGATCATATCGCGTGAGATTCGTCATCTTCATTCTCCTTCTCTCTCAATGTCCGGGGCTCCTGCCCCGGAATCCGAAACGGATTCGGTACCCGCTTGGCTGCCAGCCAGTTGCGCACGCAACTCGGCCTCAGCCTCGTACCAATCATCCTCGGGTGAACCCTCGTCGAAGCCACGTGCTTGCGCACGATAGTACGCAGCGGTCGCCACCATATCCTGCCATTCTTCGTCGCTGAATTCATTGCGCGGGTCGGCGGTCTTCTGATGAATGGTCCCGATCACCCGTTTTGGCTTGGTTTTCCTTTTCGCCGCTTGCGGCGGGTTACGCCCGATCTTGCGACTTCTGTGCATCTGTGCGGTAGTCATGATCGTTTCCATCCAATCTCGATGCGCGGCATCAACGATGCGCGGCATCAACGCCGACCTCCTCGTCTTGGTTGAGTGTAATGACAAACCACCGTCAACCCTTTGACGCAGATCAACCCGCAACGCATCCGCGCCTACCCTGCCGGCAATGGGCAGCTCTCGTCCATACGGCCCGATCATCGCGTCCAACTGACCCGCACCAGGTATTCGTCCTGGCTGTACTTGATATCCAGTTTGCCCTGGTAGGCGTGATGCAGGGCTTCCCCGATCCGGCGCGCGAGATGCACGTCCGTGGTGGTGACGGTGATTACATCGCGTCTCTCCATGATGTCCATGATGCGCTGGAGCGGATGTTCCGCCGCTTCCCTCTGTTCCTCGTTCTGGACGAGGTGGCGGATTTCGTCCCGATGCGTGCCGAGAAACTCCCCGGACAGCTTTACGTACCCCGCGGGATAGCGGTCTTTGATGCGCTGGCATGCCGGACACAGATGCTCGTGCGCCTTCTCCGGCCGCGGCGCCAACTGCCATCGGCCCCTGTGGTACACGACCCCGCACTGCGGACAGAGCGCCGGCTCCGGCGGTTTGCTGCGAGCCAGATAAGGATCATGACTGACTTCTTCCAGCTGGCGGTCGCGGCGCCCCTTCGCGTGCGCCCTCGGTTCCTCTTCCCTCACGCCTTCTCCCCGTTTTGTCATTCGCCAGCGCGCCCGCGTCGCTCATGAAGCTTTACGTCGCCGCGCACCTTGCGCGCATTGTCCTCCAGTTGCCGGCGCGCCGCGTCAAAAGCATCCCGCAGCACCACGTATACATCCTCATCCTGGTCACGATTCACGACCAACTCCGCGCCTGGCACGTGCAGCGAGATACGCACGTTGAAAGACCGGCCCTGGTGTTTGTGACGATGCGGTTGCTCCACGCTGACGTGACAACTCATCAATTTCGGGTGAAACGACTCGAGCTTCCTAGTCTTCTCCCGGATGTGGGTCGCCAACGCCTGCGAATGATCGATCTCATGGAACACTATTTGTACAGGCACCGGCATGGCTTCCCATCCTTTCAAAGCATCTTCTTTCTGACTTCGACTTCACGTCTGTGTTCCCGCGATACCATGGTGGAAAGCGCAGACATCTCCTCGGCAAGCAGCGACAACAAGTCGTCGGCAGCGACGATCCCCACCAGCGCGCCGCCGGTATCGGTCACGGGCACGCGGCGCACGCCTTTCACGCGCATGAATTCGATGGTTTCCGCAACGCCCGCGTTTTCGTTCACGGCAAGCAGTTCCCGGTTCATCACGTCGCCGACCTGGATTGCATCCGCATTGAGCCCGAGAGCAAGTACTGCGACCACGATATCGCGGTCGGTGACGATCCCCGCCGGCACACGTCTGCCGTTGGTCTCGTCGACAACGACAACACTGCCCACGTGGTGCTCGCGCATGAGTTGCGCGGCACGCTTGGCCGTCGTGTCGCGGCCGGTGAATACGACTTCACGACTGCAGATTTCGCCGATCGCCACAATCAATCCCTTTCCAGGTACTCACATCGCGAATTCGCTACCGAGCGGGCTCACTGCCTTGACCCGGAAACATGAAAACCAGGCTTGCGCAACCGCGCTGCCCCTCCCAACGCGAGCCAGCAGCGGCAGGTTCGCGCATCGATCTGGCGCCCGCCCTTTCACGGGAGGGGAAATTGCTCAGGCGTTTCAACGACAAGTCTCTCGACCTCGCACCCCACAACACGCACCGCTGTTTCGAACTGCCCCGGAAGCACCTTGTGCGGGTCGTACCTGATGGTCGCCTCCTTTTCCGCGATGGAGACGCTCACGTCGGAGACGCCGCGTATGATACTCAATGCGCTCAGAACGCTTCTCATGGAAGCGTCGAAGCGCATCCCGTTGATGGTCAGATGTGCCGTTTGCATCGCCACCTCCTTGCTCAACTGGTGTGCAGGACGCTTGACCCGTCTGCACAACTTGACACCGTTCTTGCGAACGATTCCCGGTTCCGCACTGGCAAGGGAGCCACCCTGGAAACCGGTAAGACGCCACCAATCTACCTATTTGTCACATGAAAACCCTTTCCTGCATTTCAGTATGGGTCCTAAATATAGGTTCAGCTTGATCCATATCAAGTCCGCGACCGGCCTGCGTCAGGCGATTTTTTCCTGTGGCGGACCCCGGCGATTCGCGCGGTCATTGACCTTTGTCAACGCGGGGTGGTCAATCGCGTGCCAAATTGAAACTTCGAGACAACGAAAACATTCGAAGTCGAACGACAAACCGGAGAATTCAAATGGATACGCAGACTGTTGCGGCTAAAGACAAGTTGATAACGGATTTCAAGGCGGTGATGACCGATACGGAGGAACTGCTGCATGCGACCGCCCACCAGGCTGGCGAGAAAGTAACGGCGGCGAGAGGGCGTGTGGAGGAAAGGCTTCGCCTGGCGCGCGACGAGCTCGATCGCGCCCAAGCTGCGGTGGCAGACAAAACCAAGGCAATGGCCCGCGCGACCGACGGGTACGTGCATGAGCATCCGTGGTCAGTTGCCGGCGTTTGCGCGGGAGTGGGACTCCTGCTCGGGATGCTGATCAGCCGCAGATAGCAGGACCGTCAAGGCCTTGCAAGGCGCCGGTGACAGGAAGCATTCGCGTCATACCGTCATATCAAGTTGACGCGCTCGAGGTACTCCGGCACCTTGCAGCGCCAGTGTTTGCGCTCTTCGATGCAGTGGCGTAGCGCGTCCGCGGCGGTCGGTTCGCCGTGGGTGATGAAAGTTTGCCGGGGCGGTGCCTGAAAATTGTCCAGCCAATCCAGAGTCTCCGCGTAATCGGCGTGCGCGGATAGATTCGAAAGAACCTGCACTTCGGCCCGTACCGGCACATATTCGCCGTGGATTTTGACGCTCTGCGCGCCACTTAGCATCGCGGCACCGCGTGTTCCGGCCGCCTGGAAACCCGCGAAAACGATGGTATTTTTCGGATCCGGCGCGAACGCCTTCAGGTGGTGGATCACCCGCCCTCCGGTTGCCATGCCGCTCGCCGCCAGGATGATTACCGGGCCAGCGGGGGTGTTGAGCTGTTCCGATTCCTCCACGGTATTGACGATTCTTGCCGCGCGGCACATCGCGTCGCACTGGTCCGGGGTGAGCCGGTGCTCCGCAGGATGGTTGCGGAAAATGCGCGTCGCATCCACCGCCATCGGGCTGTTGAGGAACACGGGCACGTCTGGAATCGCGCGTTTCTCCTTGAGCAGATGAAGGTAATACAGCAATTCCTGTGCGCGTCCGACTGCGAACGTCGGAACGATAATCACGCCGCGCCGCTCGATGGTGCGGTTGATGATCTGCCCGAGTTTGACAGCGGGGTCGGTTGGGTCGTGGCGGCGGTCGCCATATGTCGACTCGACCACCAGATAATCGGCCTGCCGTATGGCGGTGGGCGCAGGCATCACCAGATCATGCGGACGCCCGAGGTCCCCGGAAAACAAAACGCGCAGCCCGGCGTGCTTCAACTCCACGAACGCGGCGCCCAGGATATGGCCGGCACGCGCTAGCCGCAGTACCAGCCCGCCACCCAGATCGACCTCCTTGTCGAAGGCGATCGGGGAAAGCCGGGGCAGACAGCGCCTTGCGTCGTCCTCGGTGTAAAGCGGCAAGGCGGGTGAGTGCTTCGAGAAGCCGCGCCGGTTGGCGAATTGCGCCTCTTCCTCCTGCAGGTGGCCGGAGTCAGGCAAAAGGATTTCGCACAGATCCCGGGTGGCACTGCTACAGTAGACCTTGCCGCCAAAACCGTTTTTCACGAAAAGCGGCAGATAGCCGCTGTGGTCGATGTGCGCGTGGGTGAGGACGACGGCTTCGACCGATCGCGGATTGATCGGCGGGCGCTCCCAGTTCCGCAGACGGAGCTGCTTGAGTCCCTGGAACAGGCCGCAGTCCACCAGGAAACTCCTGGAGCCGACGCTGATCAGGTATTTCGAGCCGGTGACGGTGCCGGTAGCGCCCAGGAAAGTCAGCTGCATCCGCTCAACGGCCAAGTTCCATTTCCTGCTCGGCGCTTTCGTGCTCCATCATCTGTTGCATCATCTGCTGCATCATGTCCATGCGGGACTCCACGGACCTGTGCTTTTTCATCATCATCATGCACATTTCCATGCCCTCATCGCCGTCCGTCATGGACGGGCCTTTTCCTCTCTTCGCCTTGGCCATCATGTCGCCGCCTTTCATGCCTGAGCCCATCATCTTCATACCCTCCTGCATGAATTGCATGTGCTCTTTCATGAGTTTCTGGCGCTCTGCCGGATCTCCGGCCGCATGGATTTTTTCCATCTGCTCGCGCATCTTCTTCATGTTCTCCTGCATCTTCTCCATCTTCACTCCCGCCTCATCGTCCTGCGCGCTTACGGCTTGACCTTTGTCGGCGCCGGGATGATGAGTGGTGTGATCTGCTTCGTCTGCCGCCTGCACTACGGGCACGGCGAGCACGGAAACCAGAAAAACTGAAAGCATGAACTTGATCATTTGAACCCTCCTTCACTAAGGCCCGTCGGCTGACTAACGTCGCCGTCCCTCAGTGCCGTTTGCCTCGACATGGCGTGCACGGGAACTGAAAACAACCGTTGCCGGTCCTGCGCAACAGGCTAACGCCGGTCTGCGCCGGAGGCGTTGACGCACGTCAAATCGCGATTGATGGACACCGTCGCGCCACGACCACAAGATCCGCGCACGCGGTCGTTCCCAAGCCTGCCGGGTGATTACTAACGCTCGCCGTCTTCCCGCCTCGGGCATCCCAACGGCCGATCGGCCGGGTCGAGAGGGCAGCGATTGAATTCGACTGAGGCCTGCTGGAAAAACCAGGTCAAGGCGCTGGTGGCGGCGGCCATCGCCCAGAACAGAAAGAAGCCGATCGAGTACACCGCGGTGCGGCTCCAGGTAACTGGTTCGCCGAAGACAACGAGTTCCTGCGGATCGAACGCGGTGAAGAACACCACCTCGGCGACGCCCGCGACAATGAACGAAGGCCAGAGTATCCAGATCAGTTTGTCCTGGATCATGGTTGTACCCTTTGCGGCACTACGGCCGGCAACTGAATGCTTTTCTGGATCGCGGCGTCCCAGTCCCCTGTGAGGCGCCAGCTTCGATCACCATCCTCGAGGAGCAGATTCCAGCGCCCGCTTGCAGTCGTTGCAAGTCCGCCCTCGTACCAGCCATTGGCGCGGTTTATCAGCCTGACCTCGCGATCGAGGCCGGCGCGGGTGCGATGAACCAGCCTCAACACCAGCTCCCGTGGCAGACCCGATCCGGTCAGCAAGACCCGCACCCGGTTCTCGCCGAACAGGACCCGCGCGCGCATATCGAGCGCCGCCGCGGCGGATTCACGCCGGATCACCTGATTGATCGCCAGCCCCTGCTTGTAATAGTCGTCGGCGACCAGCCCATCCTCGTTCATCATCGCAATCCACGCAGTGACGACGCCGGCCACAATCACCGTTGCCGGACCGGCGATCAGCAACCAGGGCCAGGGCTCGCGGTACCAGGGTTTGCGGATCTGTCCCGAAACGACGCTCATTTCTTCCTCACTGGACGATGAAACTCGCCTCTTCCGTCACCACGATTGCATTCTCGTCACCCATGTCTCGAATGGTGAAGGCGATGGTGTTGGCGCCGTCGCTCGCGTGCCTGCGTGCCGCCTTGATGCGCAACGGAATCATGCGCGCGGATGCCGGGCCCACCTCTACCGCTTGCGAGCCCCCTTCGATCTCCATGCCCTGAAGTCCGCTCACCGAGATCCGGAAAGAGCGAGGCTTCTCCGAGGTGTTCATGATCTGCAGCCGATAGACGTTCTCGACAAACTCGTCGTCGGCGTCGCGAGAGCTGGCGATGCGGTCGCGAATGACGTCCACCTTCACCGGAACGCGCTCGTACAGCGTCACGCTGGCAGCGGCAATGATGGCCCACAGCACCGCCGTGTAAACCAGCACCCGCGGCCGCAGCACCCGCTTCAGCGTTTGCGCCGGCGTGTAATGCTTCTGCAAGGCGTTCTCGGTAGCATAGCGGATCAGCCCCTTCGGGTAACCCATCTTGTCCATCACCTGGTTGCAGCTGTCGATGCAGGCGGCACAGCCGATGCACTCGTACTGCAGACCCTTGCGGATGTCGATCCCGGTCGGGCAGACCTGCACGCAGATGCCGCAATCGATGCAATCGCCCAGCCCCCTGGCCTTGTAATCGACGCTCCTGCCGCGGGCCCCGCGCGGCTCTCCCCGTTCCCGATCGTAGGTGATCACCAGCGTGTCCTGGTCGAACATCACACTCTGGAAGCGCGCGTAAGGGCACATGTACTTGCAGACCTGCTCGCGCATCCACCCGGCGTTGCCGTAGGTGGCGAAGCCGTAGAACAGGATCCAGAAGGTCTCCCATGGCCCGGTGCCCAGCGACAGTACCGAGTGGCCCAACTCCTGAATCGGGCTGAAGTAACCAACGAAGGTAAATCCCGTCCAAAGCCCAAGCGCGATCCACGCGCCGTGCTTGGTGAACTTAACGGCGGCTTTGCGCGCGGACAGCGGCGCCTGATCGAGCTTCATGCGCTCGAGGCGATCGCCTTCGATGAGCTTCTCGATGCCCATGAAGATCTCGGTGTAGACCGTCTGCGGACAGGCGAATCCGCACCAAAGGCGCCCGGCCACTGCGGTGAACAGGAACAGGGAGTACGCGCAAATGATCAGCAGGACGGCGAGATAGACGAAGTCCTGCGGCCAGAACACCAATCCGAAGATGTAAAACTTGCGGTGCACCAGGTCGAACAACACCGCCTGGCGGCCGTTCCACGGCAACCACGGGACGCCGTAGAAAACCAATTGGGTGGCCCACACGAACATCCAGCGCCACAGCGCAAACTTGCCGGTCACCGCGCGGGGGTAGATTTTCCTGCGCAGCTCGTAAAGCGATTCCCCGACCGGATCGGTCTGCGCCGCCAGGTGCAGTTTGTTGGAAGGTGTCATGGATCCTTAAGGTGTCCAGGTGCGAGGCGAGAGGCAAGAGGCGACAGGTGCGAGATACGAGGTACTAGGCGCTAGAAAAACCTCTGCTCCAGAACTGGAACCTAATACCTCTTGCCTCTCGCCTCTTGCCCCTCGCCCGTTTGATCACTGCTCTTGCGAAAGACCCCAGACATAGGCCGTCAGCAAGTGCGCCTTGGCCTCACCCAGGAAATCACCCCAGGCGGGCATCTTGTTGTTGCGGCCGGCGCGGATCGTTTCCGAAATCGTGGTTTCGCCGCCGCCGTAAAGCCACGCCTTGTCCGCCAGGTTGGGCGCGCCGAGCGCGACATTGCCCTTGCCGTCAACGCCGTGGCAGGCAACGCAATTGGCCGCGAACAATGTCTTGCCGGTGGCCGCGCGCAGACTGTCATGCGTCAACCCCGAAAGCGACAAGACATAGTGCGCCGCGTTCCTGATGTCCTCGTCGCCGAGCACCGAGGCGAACGGCGGCATGATGCCGTTGCGCCCCTGGACGATGGACGCTTTGATCGTAGCGGGATCGCCGCCGTAAAGCCAATCGCCGTCGGCGAGATCCGGGAAGCCGCGGCTGCCGTGTGCATCCGACGCATGACACTGCGCACAATAGTTCAGAAACAGGCGCTGGCCAATTTCACGTGCCTGCGGATCGCCCGCCACCGCCGGGATGTCCATCGCGGCAAACTTGGCGAACAACGGCCCGTAGCGCTCGGCCGCCCGAGCTTGCTCCGCTTCGTACTGTCCTGTCGAAGACCACTTGAAGGTGCCGGCGAACCTGCCCAGGCCGGGGTACAGAAGCAGATATGCCAACCCGAAGACAATGGTGATGTAGAACAGCCAGCGCCACCAGTTGGGCAGCGGGTTGTTGTACTCCTCCAGGTTTTCGTCCCAGACGTGGCCCATCGT
The DNA here is from genome assembly GCA_052387775.1 of Betaproteobacteria bacterium. GTDB lineage: Bacteria > Pseudomonadota > Gammaproteobacteria > Burkholderiales > JACQAP01 > JACQAP01. Next base: position 10,462 of record JBQTIV010000166.1, on the reverse strand, counting down.
TCCGGCTTGCTGACCGGGGGCGCGCCGGCTACTCTTCTTCCACACCGGCACTGCGCATGCGACGATGCTCGCCACCGTGATGACGGCGACGTAATAGCTCCAGAAATCGCTGGTGAAATCGCTCACTTGCCACTCCTGATCGGTTCAATCGGTTCTTCGTCCTCCAGCGCCGTGCGCGCCGCCCTGTCGAAGTTCTGCTTGCGCTGGTCGCTGTACGCCCAGACCACAATGCCTATGAAGGTCACCAGGGCAACCACGGTCATGAGGGCGCGTGCGTCATTCAGATCCATTTGATTCACCTCACCGTCCTGATCGCCGTGCCCATCCCCTGCAGGTAGGCGACCAGCGCCTCCATTTCGGTCCTACCTCTGACCTCGTCCGCCGCAGCTGCGATCTGCTCGTCGGTATAGGGAACGCCGACACGGCGAAGTCCGCGTAGTTTCGCGGCGGTGCCGGTTTCGTCGATCCGGTTTGTCGCGAGCCACGGGTAGGCCGGCATGTTCGACTCCGGCACCACGTCGCGCGGCCGCATCAGGTGCAGGATGTGCCACTCGTCGCTATAGCGCCCGCCGACTCTGGCGAGATCGGGTCCAGTGCGTTTGCTGCCCCACTGGAACGGGTGGTCGTACACGTACTCGCCCGCCACCGAGTAGTGTCCGTAGCGCTCGGTTTCGGCGCGGAACGGACGGATCATCTGCGAGTGGCAGTTATAGCAACCCTCGCGAACGTACACATCGCGGCCTTCCAGCCGCAGCGCGCTGTACGGTGTAAGCCCCGCCACCGGTTCGGTGGTCGATCTCTGGAAGAACAGCGGCACGATCTCCACCAAGCCGCCGACAGCCACCACCAGGATCGTGAACACGATGAACAGGGTGACGTTCTTCTCGATCTTTTCCTGAAACGAACTCGTTGTCATTCCATTGCTCCCAAAAACTTCACCACAGAGACACAGAGGCACAGAGAAATACCAACAACACCCGCCACGAAGGGCACGAAGGTGCACGAAGGAAAATCATGGACCGCATCTCTCGGCGTACTTGGCGTCCTGTCGGTTCAATGTTGCATTGTTTTTCTCCGTGTCTCTGTGCCTCTGTGGTTGGTGCGCCGCCTAAGCATGTGCGCCGGCGGGCATCGGGATCGGCGCATCCACGGGCTCGCGTCCGGCCACCGTCTTCCATACGTTCCACGCCATGATCAGCATTCCACACAGGAAAAGGATGCCGCCCAGCAAGCGGATGGCGTAAAACGGATAAGTCGCCTTCACGCTCTCAACAAAGGTATAGGTGAGCGTCCCGTCGGGGTTCGACGCACGCCACATCAGGCCCTGCATCACCCCCGCGATCCACATGGCCGCGATGTACAGCACCACGCCAATCGTGGCAATCCAGAAGTGGACGGTGATCAATGGCACGCTGTGCATCTCGGAGCGGCCAAACAGCCTCGGGATCAAGTAGTAGAGGCTGCCGATGGAGATGAATGCCACCCAGCCGAGCGCGCCGGAATGCACATGGCCGATTGTCCAGTCGGTGTAATGCGACAGCGAGTTCACCGTCTTGATGGACATCATCGGGCCTTCGAAAGTGGACATGCCGTAAAAGGACAGCGACACGACCAGGAATTTGAGGATCGGATCGGTGCGAAGTTTGTGCCACGCACCTGACAGGGTCATGATGCCGTTGATCATCCCGCCCCATGACGGCGCCAGCAGGATCAGCGAGAAAATCATGCCGATGGACTGCGCCCAGTCCGGCAGGGCGGTGTAATGCAGGTGATGCGGCCCCGCCCACATGTAAGTGAAGATCAGAGCCCAGAAGTGCACCACCGACAGCCGGTACGAGTACACCGGGCGTTCGGCCTGCTTCGGCACGAAGTAGTACATGATCCCGAGGAAGCCTGCGGTCAGGAAGAAGCCGACCGCGTTGTGTCCGTACCACCACTGCACCATCGCGTCCTGCACGCCGGCGTAGATCGAATAGGACTTCCACAAGCTGACCGGAATCGCCGCGCTGTTCACCAGATGGAGCAAGGCCACCGTCAGGATGAAGGCGCCGAAAAACCAGTTTGCCACGTAAATGTGCGGCGTCTTGCGCTTGCCGATCGTACCGAAGAACACCACCGCGTACGACACCCAGACCAGCGTGATCAGGACGTCGATAGGCCACTCCAGCTCCGCATACTCCTTTGAAGTGGTGATGCCCAGCGGGAGTGTGATCGCCGCCAGCACAATGACCGCCTGCCAGCCCCAGAAAGTAAACGCCGCCAAGCCGTCGGAGAACAGCCGCGTGTGACTGGTGCGTTGGACGGCATAATAAGACGTGGCAAACAGCGCCGAGCCGCCGAAGGCGAAGATCACGGCGTTGGTGTGCAGCGGGCGCAAGCGCCCGTAGGACAGCCACGAGACGCCGCTGGTCAGGTCCGGAAACATCAGTTGTGCGGCGATCAGCACGCCGACCGCCATGCCGACGATGCCCCACACCACCGTCATGATCGCGAACTGCCGGACGACCTTGTAGTTGTAAGTGGCTTGTTCCCGCATCCCTGCTCCCTTGAAAGATTCCCGCGGCAATCAAACACATTCCGAGCCGCTTCCGGCACCGCGGGCGATGTTAGCTTTACCGATCAAGCGGCCGGTTGACGTAGATCAAACCCTTCGGGGCGCAAAAAACCGTGGGGTCGGCCGCCAAGCCCTTCCGGCCTTACCGTCATGGCGATGGCGAGCCGAAACTCACGCGCGCCATGGCATGGGATCGCGCGTCAACGCCACTGCCACGATGTAGGCAAATACCGCCAACGCCAATAGCCACGCCGCCAGGCGATGCGCACGGGTGCGGCCGCGCTTGAGGGCGACCGAACCAAGCACGATGTAGGCAACCAGCGCCAGGATCTTGGCGGTGAGCCACGGTTGCACAAACGGATACTGTGCCGTCAGGACCGCCAATGCGATGGCGCTCACCAGCAGGATGGTATCGATCACGTGCGGCACGATGCGCACCCAGCGTGCCTGCAGCTTCTGCGGCGCATCGATCATCCACACTCCTCGCAGAAAGAACAGGCCGAAGCTGACGACAACTGCGCCAATGTGGGCGTGTTTGAGCACCAAATAACTCACAGTCCAAATCTCCAGCCGTGGCTGCCGGCGGCGGCGCCCGCCAGCGTAATCAGGCTCGCCGCCAGCAGCAGCCAGTGCAGACGGGCAATGATCGCCAGTGTTCCGGCCGGATCGCGCTGCGCCCGCTCTCGAAACCAGCGATGCAGCCACAAAGGCTCGAGCACGAACAGGATCAGTGTAAAAAGGGCCCACACCAAAACCATCGCGTGCATCCACCAATAGTGCAGGTCGGCAAAACGCTCCCATGCCCCGAGACGGTGCACCAGGTAAATCCCGCTCACGCCGGTAACGACCGTCGTCACCCTCGCCTGCCGGCCAAAAGCGCCTTCTACCTTCTCGAAGAACGCCACTTGCTCCGCGCGTTCGCGAAACTGCCGGACCGCAGGCAGCAACACGGCAGTGACGAAGGCCACCCCGCCGATCCAAAGTACGACCGCTGCCACGTGCAACGCGCGCGCAAGAAAATAGTTTTCCAAGTTACGGGGTCTATGTCTGCGACATCACCATAGCGCGCGAAATCTTTTCGGGCGGCACTTTACGCGGGCGCCTTTCGACCACGATTGACATAAGTCAAACCGCCTGCCGTCCCCCGCGAGCCACAATCCGCTCGGCATGTTGCGCAATTGCGCGCTTGCCTTGGGACGACAATCAGGCTGCACAGACACCTAAGCGTGTGATGCCACTTTGTGCGACAGCCTCGCCGTCGCATCGAGGCGGACGACATACTTAATGGAGGTTGTGCATGCGTTCCATATCAGTGCGGCTGATGACCATCGGCCTGTTGGCCCTGCCCGCAGCGGCGAGCGCGGAAGATGCCGCTTCGCTCTATGACGCGATCGCCGCCGGAAAGCCGACCCTGAACTTGCGGCCACGCTACGAATTCGTCGACCAGGACGGCAGGCCCGAAGACGCCAATGCTTTTACCTTACGCACGCTGGCGGGGTGGAAAACCGGCACATGGAAGGCCCTGTCGGCCACCATCGAGTTGATCGACGTCGGCAGGCTCAACGATAAATACAACGACGGACAAAACGGCAAAGCGCAGTATCCGGTGGTCGCCGATCCCGACAACACCGACGTCAACCAGTCGTACCTCGACTGGGCCGGCCTGCCCGCCACCAATATCCGCGCCGGGCGGCAGTCGATCAAGCTCGACAACGTGCGCTTCGTCGGCAACGTCGAGTTCCGCCAGGTAATGCAGGTGTTCAATGGCGTCACCGTCGAGAACAAGAGCCTGCCGAACACCAGGCTCTATGGCGGCTATCTGGGCCGGGTGAAGACCGTCGACACGCGCCAGCACGATACCGGCACCGTGCTGCTGAACGCGCGCTATACGCTCTCCCCGTCCGAGGCGCTGGTCGGCTACGGCTACTTCCAGGACCAGCCCGACGCCATTTCCTCAGCGGGCTTCGCCGCACCCGCACCGACAGACACTTCGAACCAGATCGTGGGGCTACGCGCGGATGGTGCCCACCCGTTTGGCAGAAAATGGAAACTGCTCTACACTGGGGAGTACGCAATGCAGGACGTGTACTCCGGCGGGGATGCCAGGATCGACGCCCATTACCTGCGCCTCGGGGTGGGCGGCCAAATGGGCGATTTCGCCCTCCGCGTCGACCAGGAGTTACTGAGCAGCAATGACGGCCTTTACGCGTTCCAGACGCCTTTGGGAACGAACCATCTTTTTCAGGGCTGGGCCGATCAGTTCCTGACCACGCCCAGGCAAGGCATGCGCGACACCTTCCTCAGCGCTAGCGCCAAGATCGAAAAGGCGCAATTGCTCGCCGAGTACCACGACTATGAATCGGATTTTGGCAGCATCGACTTCGGTGACGAGTTCGATTTCGGCGTCTCCTACCCGCTGATGCAGAAGCTTCTCGGCAAGCTCGAGTTTGCCGAATACAAGGCGGGGGCCGCAGGTTCCGGCAAAGTGGACACGCGCAAGTTCTGGCTGACACTCCTTTATGCCTATTGATCGCCAATGACCGGCAACGGATTGCGGCAACGCAAAGCGCAATTGCATGGAACTTGATGTAGATCAACCCGGGTCCGCTCCTACAATTTACCGTGGCCAGGAAAAGAAAAAACGTGAACAGTTTCGTTAAATAACTGCGCCATGAATTGCGCGCTCGAATTGCCGGTATTCCGCGGGCACATTTCCGGTCACCTGTGCCACTCCCCGTTTTCTCTGGGCAACTCCGCCATCTACACTGAAACTGGCAAATACGGGAGGCTCTTGCCTGCCCGCTGTCGCCTTCTGCGAGGTGGGCATTTGCGTCTTGCGGGATTCCAGAATCGATACACGGTAAACACGTTTTTCATGGAGGAACTGTCATGAGCTTGAAAAGTGTGCTGGTCGCCGGATTTTTCCTGTTCGCCTGGGCGGCCCAGGCTGTATTCGCGCAGACTGGCCCGGAGGATCCGAAGTTGGAGGCCTTGATGAAGAAGAGCAACTGTTTCAAGTGCCACAGCGTGACGAAGAAGAAGGACGGCCCGCCGTACAAGGAAATCGCCGCCAAGTACAAAGAGAAGTCCGAGCCGGAACAAAAGCTCTACACCCATCTGACGACCAACCCCAAGGTCAAGATCGACGGCAAGGAAGAAGAGCACGCCTCGCTCAAGACCAAGAATGACGACGATGTTCGCAAAGTGGTCCAGTGGATTCTGTCGCTCTGAGGGCCGGATCGCGCAATGCTTTAGGAGAACGCATTGATCAGAAAAGCCTGGGAGTCGCTGAGCAACCGGTGCAAGACCTGCGCCAGGACGACTCTTTTTACCGGGGCCGCTGTCGCCGGGCTGATCGTCGCCGGCCTGCTGCTAGCAGGCGGGGCCGCGGGCCTGGCGTGGACCAACACGGAAAAGTTCTGCATCGGCTGCCACGAGATGCGCGAAAACGTCTACGCTGAATTCGAGGGCACCATCCACGACAAGAACGCCAGCGGTGTGCGCGCCATCTGTAGCGACTGTCACGTGCCGCGCGAGCCGGCCGCGATGCTTCTTCGCAAAATAGGGGCGACCTTCGAGATATGGGGCCACCTCACCGGTGTGATCGACACCAAGGAGAAATTCGAGGCGCAGCGTTACGAGCTTGCCAAGCGGGTATGGAAGCGCATGAAGGAAACCGATTCGCTGGAATGCCGGAATTGCCACAAGGACGCCTCGATGAGCACCGAACTGCAGTCGGAGAAGGCCCAGAACCGGCACGCCAAGGGCAAGGCCGAAGGCAAGACCTGCATCGACTGCCATTACGCCATCGCGCATGACGAGCCGGACGGCCCCGGGCCGCAGGAATTGGAGATCGCAAAGAACAAACGTTGATCTACGGAGCGAACGGCGGGATGCGCCGCGCTTTGAAACACTGGGTAAGGAGACCGCGCCATGAGTCCCACGAGACAGTTCTTCGCCGCACTGCTGCAAAGTCTGGTCCTGACACTTGGCGTCGCGTTATCTACCCAGTCCGCCATGGCGGCGGAAGATGAAAATGGTGGCGACAAGGTTCTTCACCAGGACCTGGTTCTCATAGGCGACGCCAAATGCACGCGCTGCCACGACGAGACTGAAGCCTATCCGGTGCTGTCGATCGGCAAGACCAAGCATGGCACCGTCGCCGACAGCCGCACCCCGACCTGTACCAGTTGCCACGGGGAAAGCAGCGCCCACGTCGACAATCCGGCGGGAACGAAGGAACGGCCGCTGGTAGACCGGCGCTTCGGGAAAAAATCGACCACGCCCGTGGTGAACCGCAATGAGGCCTGCCTGACCTGCCACCAAGGGAGCAAGCGCATCGGCTGGCAGTCGGGCACCCACGCCCTTCGCGATGTCGCCTGTAGCTCCTGTCACCAAGTGCACTCCGCACGCGACCAGGTGCGCGACAAACTTACCCAGTTCGACGTCTGCTTCACCTGCCACAAGGAGCAGCGCGCCCAGATCAACCGGCCGTCGCACCACCCGATCAAGGAAGGCAAGGTGTCTTGTTCTTCTTGCCACAACCCGCACGGCGACAATCCGAAGCATCTGGTGAAAAGCAGCGTCAATGAAACCTGCTACACCTGCCATATGGAGAAGCGCGGACCGTTCGTGCATAACCACCAACCGGTGACCGAGGACTGTTCGATCTGTCACAACCCTCACGGCAGCACCATCGCCAATCTGCTCAAGTCGCGCCCGCCGTTCCTGTGCCAGTCCTGCCACAACCACGACAGCCATCCGAGCCAGGCTTCAGGTCTGCCCGCTGGACGCACTACCAGCTCGTCCCAGTTGGGATCTGTTGCGCGGGGCTGCCTGAATTGCCATACCAATATCCATGGCGGCAACAGCGCGCAGGATCGCGCGACCGCCGGACGCTTCCGCCGTTGATGGAATGAAGGAGACAACCATGAACAGCATGAAACAGATGTTCAGACTGACGGCGGTTTCCGCCGCCCTGCTGGCGGCTTATTGCCCGGTGCAGGCCGCCGATGAGCCGGCGCTGGCCGCGGATGAGCCGGTGCAGGCCGCGGATGAGCCCGCGCAGGCCGCGGATGAGCCGGTGCAGACGGCCGATGAGTCGGCGCCGGCCGCCGAGAATGAGGAAATTACGCAGTTGACCGAGCCGGAGAGCTGGGTTTCCCTTGGCGCTGGGCACTGGTCCAACGATCGTCCACACGAGGGCATTTATGATGGCATGCGCGATAGCGGTGGCTACGGATTATTGGATGCCGAGATCGTCAAGCGCAATGATGACACCGGGACCTGGTATACCTTCACCGCGCGCAACCTGGGACTCGATACCCGCGAACTGAAGGGGGAAATTCTGCGCCAGGGGAACATCGGTTTATCGCTCGAATATAGCCGCATACCGCGCGACAATCCATATACATTCAATACCGGGCTGCAGGGAATCGGGTCCACAAGCCTGATCGCCAGCGGTAACCCGGCCCTTGGGAATGCATTCCCGTTCACGGACGTGACCCTGGGCACTGTGCGGGATCTTGCCCAGTTCGGCCTTTACAAGAACTTGATGCGCGGTCTGGATTTCAATATCAGTTTCAAGAACGAGGAAAAAAACGGTACCCGGCAATGGGGACGCGGGCAGGAGCCGCAATTTGCGGTGGAACCCATAGACAGCACTACGCGCCAGCTGGAAGCGACGTTGAGCTACGCCGGGGAGAAATTTCAATTGTCCGGTGGATACTACGGAAGCATGTATGACAACCATCATGACCTGGTGACCATGCGCACTAACGGGATCGCCGACTCCGCGCCCTCCAACAACCCTGCGTCCCCTACTTACCTGTCCCTGCCGCTGGACAACCAGGCGCACCAGCTTTTCCTGGATGGGGGTTACAACTTCACTTCGACCACTCGCGGCACGTTCAAGTTGGCATATACGCAAGCAACACAGGACGAGCATCTGTCCACCACGGACATTCAAAGTTTGACGCTCGCCGGGGGCCCTACCAGCCTCGATGGCGAAATCAACACGACGCTGGTGCAATTGGGGCTGACTGCGCGACCGATGGAAAAGCTTTCCGTGGTGGCGAATCTTCGCTATCACGATGTTCAGGATGACACGCCGGTCCGTCGTTATGTACAAAGCAATCCCGCCTGTGCCTCCGGCCAATGCGTCGACAACACCCCCTTCTCCTACACCACCATCAGCGGCAAGCTGGAGGGCACATACATGCTCCCCGCCGGCTACAGTCTGACTGCCGGAATTGAAGATCGCCTACAGGATCGCGCCGTGCCCGTGTCGAACGCCAATGGTGCGGGGGGGGCCGACACCCAGCGGGTGGTGCCGATGCGTGCGGATGTGGATGAATGGACGGCCCGCCTCGAATTGCGCCGCTCCCTGTCGGAGACGGTCAATGGTTCGGCGGCTTTCGCTCACAGCGAACGCGACGGCTCGCCTTACGTCTCGGCCGCGGCCGGCCCCGGCAGTGCGTCAAGCGATCTCATAACTCCGCTCAACATTGCTGACCGAAACCGGGACAAGGTGCGCCTGGCGATGGACTGGGCGGCCTTAGAGAACCTGTCGGTCCAGTTCGGCTACGAGTACGCCCAGGACAAGTACCCCCATGATGCCTCCAGACCGTTTGGGCTGTGGGAGGGCACCGCCCAACTCTATTCCGTGGATGGCAATTATGTAGTGAACGACAGCTGGCAGATCACGGCCTGGTATTCTCATGACACGACCGAAGCGTCCCAGTTAGGCAGTCGGGCAGCCAATGGCGGCGGAACCGGCGGGCTTACGAACAAGGACTCGCAGCTGTACGATACCGGCGACACGGTCGGGTTCGGTTTGCGTGGCAGCGCCAGCGCCCATTTGAAACTCGGTGCGGACGTGCAGTGGACTTTCACCAACAGCGAGTACCACCAGACTTTGCTGACTGCAGGTGCAACATCCGGTTTGACCCCGCTGCCGGATATCAAGAACACGCTGACCAGAGCGGGCCTTTTCGGCGAGTATGCTGTGCAGAAGAACTCGGATGTGCGCCTCGACCTGGTGTACGAGCGTTGGGAAACCGACGAATGGACCTGGCAGTTTGCCAACGGCACGCCCTTTGTCTACAGTGGCGGTACCTCACCTGCGTTTACGGACGGCACGACAGTCAACGCGAAGTCGACGCAGGAATCGGTTTTCGTGGGGATGCGCTACATTTACAAATTCCAGTAATCGACGCTCCTTGTGCAGGCAATGTAACAACAGCCTGAATCGACTGCACTCCGGCAACGCCCCGACCACCTCGGGGCGTTCTTTTTTGGTGGTGGGTTTGGGGTGATACGACAGTCAAGCCGCCAGGTTCTTCCGCATACGCGGAAAAACTTTTACGATCTCCGACCAGAGCATTCCCGCCGCTGCCGCCACTGCGCACAACAGCAGGTCATGCCAGGCCAGGGCCTCGAACTTGAAGATGGTCTGCATCGGCGGAAGGTACAGCGCCACTGCCAGCCCTCCGATCGCTCCACCCACCACCCACCACAGCGCGCGATTGGGCATAAGCAGGGTGGTGAAAACGCTGCGCGTCCGGGAACGATTGGAAAGTATCAATGCGGCATTGCCCAGCACCAACGCTGTGAACGCCATTGCCCGAGCACGTTCCTCGGTGTATTCATGGTCGAGCACAAGGAAATACAGAACCGCCACCGCGATCAGCACGGCCATTCCCTGCAGGAACGAATCCCGGAGCAGGCGGCCTCCCAGCAACGGTTCCTTCGGATCGCGCGGCGGCCGTTGCATGGTCGACGGATGGGCCGGCTCGGCCTCAAAGGCGATCGAGCACGCCGGATCGATCACGAACTCCAGGAACACGATATGCACCGGCGCAAACACCAGCGGCCAGCCCAACAGTAAAGGCAGCAGCGCCATGCCCG
>JBQTIV010000165.1:0-2525 GCA_052387775.1 Betaproteobacteria bacterium | reverse complement strand
CGTCTGCGCCATCGCCTCCGCTTCGAGCTTGGCCTTGAGTTCCGCCTCCTCGCGCAACTTGAGCCCGGCAGCTTCCTTGGCTTTGCGCTCAGCTTCGACCTTGGCAAGCCGTGCCGCTTCGTCGCGGGCCTGTCGCAGCGCCTGCTCTTTTTTCAGCCGTTCCTCTTCCTCGCGTTTTGTCTTGGCTTCCTGTTCCGCCTTGACGCGATCTGCCGACTCGCGCTGGCGGAATTCGGTCTGCGCCGACTGATAGGGATTCTTGCCGGGAGCGAGCGAGGAGGTAAAGTCAAGATCGTCGACATACCCGCTTTGCGAAGGCGTGCTTAGAACTGCGCCCGATGTGCTGGAAAACTCCTTGATGTAACCGCCGGTGGACAATTGAATTAACGAGCGATCCATCTCGGCATCGCTCAGACCGGACTTGGCCATGAGTTCTGCGACAGTGGATTTGCCGTCGATCAGCGTCAGGACCTTGACCAGATCCTTGGCAAGCTTACCGAGTTTGTTCTTGATCTCCAGAACCCCTTTGCCGGTCTTGGAGTAGATCGTCTTCTTATCCATCCTGCCTGTTCTTTCTCAACCCCCGGGAATGCGCAAATACAACGACGGACTATCGAACATACATCGACCGAAGAATCGTGTAACGTCTAATGCGGCAAAAACAGCAAGGACTCTCCACCGAGAAGCCCCGTAGTTTCAGCAAATTAGGCTAATTATTAGGCCTCACGGCTTGCGCGTCCAGTGCCCTGTTTGGCCCATTCGCGGGACGAGTCGTGAACCTTGAAGCATCAGATCGCCTTGACGATGTCCTCCACGACCTTCTTGGCATCTCCGAACACCATCATGGTTTTGTCCATGTAGAAAAGATCGTTGTCGAGACCGGCGTAACCCGCCGCCATACTACGCTTGACCACCAGCACCGTGCGTGCCTTGTGCACTTCCAGGATGGGCATTCCGAAAATCGGGCTTCCCGGCACATTGGCAGCCGGATTGACCACGTCGTTGGCGCCCAGGACCAGCACCACGTCGGTGGTCGCGAATTCGTTGTTGATTTCTTCCATCTCGAACACCTGGTCGTAGGGAATCTCCGCTTCCGCCAGCAGCACGTTCATGTGTCCGGGCATGCGTCCGGCGACCGGGTGGATGGCAAAGCGGACTTTCACGCCCTTCTCGTGCAGTTTTTCCGCCATTTCCTTCACCGCATGCTGGGCGCGGGCGACCGCCAGTCCGTAACCCGGGACGATGATGACCGACTCCGCATTGCCCACCAGGAAGGCCGCATCGTCCGGGCTGCCGCTGCGATAATTTTTCTGCGTCGCGTCGCCAGCGGCGGCCGCAGCATCGCCACCGCCGAAGCCACCCAGAATCACGTTGAAGAACGAGCGATTCATTGCCTTGCACATGATGTAGGAAAGGATCGCGCCGGAGCTTCCCACCAGCGAGCCGGAGATGATCAGCATCGGATTGTTCAGCGAGAAGCCGATGCCAGCCGCCGCCCACCCGGAATAGCTGTTGAGCATCGAGATCACCACCGGCATGTCCGCCCCGCCGATCGGGATGATGATCAGCACGCCGAGCACGAACGCGATCGCGCTCATGATCGCAAACGGCGTCCAGCTTTGATTGAACATGAAGGCGACGCCGAAAGCGATCATGACGATCGCCAGTGCCAGATTGATCCAGTGCTGTCCGCCGAACACGACCGGGGCGCTGCGTATCCTGCCGGAGAGCTTGCCGAAGGCGATCACCGAACCGCTGAAGGTAATGGCGCCGACAAAGGTGCCGATGAAAAGTTCCAGCCGGTTTCCACGCGGAATGATGCCATCGGCGGTCAGAATTCCGTAGGCGCCGGGATTGTGGACCGCGGCGAACGCGATCAGCACCGCAGCCAGACCCACCAGCGAGTGCATCGCTGCCACCAGCTCCGGCATCGCCGTCATCTGGATGCGCCGCGCGACGAAGGTACCGACCGCGCCACCCACCGCAACACCAAGAACGATCAGCATCCAGTTCTGCGTGACCGACAGCGTAGTAAGCACGGCAATCACCATGCCGATGATGCCGAACAGGTTACCCCGGCGCGCCCGCAGCGGTGACGACAGCCCCTTCAGCGACAGAACGAAAAACACCGACGCGACCAGGTACGCCAGCGCCACTTGATTTGCAGACATTCAGTTCTCCGAGACGGATTCGTTTCCGGTAGTTTCCCGTGGCGGCGACGTACCGCGCCTATGGCGCCTGCGTACCTGCCGCAGGCCAGCCTAAGTTCGCTTGTCTTTCTTCTTGAACATTTCCAGCATGCGCTGGGTCACCAGGAACCCGCCGAAAACGTTGACGCTGGCGAGCACCACGGCGGCAAAGCCAAGCACGGTGCCCCAGTCGATCGGCTGCGGACCGGCGGCCAGCATGGCGCCCACGATGATGATGCCGGAGATGGCGTTGGTCACCGACATGAGCGGTGTGTGCAGCGCCGGCGTCACGGTCCACACCACGTGGTAACCAACGATGATCGCCAGCACGAACAC
>JBQTIV010000164.1:0-5034 GCA_052387775.1 Betaproteobacteria bacterium | reverse complement strand
CCCAAGAATGCGCTCATCCAGGCAGGACACGGTGGGGCCACATGGATCTGACCGCCAACCTTCGTTATGCTCCGCGCTCGCTCGCGCTGACCCGCGCTGCGGCGGCGGGAGCCTTGCTGCTCTTTGCTGTTTTGGTGCTCTCGGAGGCGGTACGGGCGTTCGGCTACACCGATTCCACCCCGCGCGTCCTGCGCGCGGCCTTCATTCTTTTCACCATACTCGCGGCGGGCGCGGCGGTCATTGAGCACTACGTGGCGGCGACCTCCGAGCTGCAGCGCCTGAACACCGAACTCGAGCGCCGCATCGCCGAAAAATCCGAGGAAATCCGCGGCACTTACGCCCGCGTCGAGGAGGCCAAGCGCGAGTGGGCGCAGGTGAGCGAGCGCCAGCGCATCCTCGCGGACATGCACGACGGCGTGGGCGCGAGCCTGGTTGGGCTGCTGCGGCACGTGCAGTCGGGAAGCGCGGATTGCGCGGGCATCGAGAAGCGGGTGCAGGAGGTTCTCCGGGAAATGCGCATCGCGATTGACGCCCTGCAGCCGCGCAATGGCGACCTCGCCGCCGTGCTCGGGGCCCTGCGCTACCGGCTCGACGACATCATCCGTTCCTCCGGCGTGCGCCTGGTGTGGGAAGTCGAGGAGCTGCCCGACGTCGGCGACTTGAAGCCCTCCACCGTGTTCGCGTTGCAACGGATCGTGCTCGAGGCGATCACCAACTCGCTCAAGCACTCCGGGGCGCAACTCCTGCGCCTCAACGCCCGCGCGATCAACGGGGAGGTCGAGATCCGCATCGAGGATGATGGCCGCGGATTCGATCCCTCGCAAGCGGCTGCGGGGCTCGGCCTTGCCAATATGCGTGCCCGGGCGCGCCGCATTGGCGCGCAATTCGACGTCCGTGGGCAAATGGGCGCGGGAACGATCGTACGCCTCTCGATACCCCGCCTGCCCACCCCGCCTCCCGTGTGACATCCCGGCCCCTCTCCCTCCGAGCCTCACCCGCAACCACCCGTTTCGTGGGCACGACTCCAGGAACTGAGCCTCGGGGACCCTGTGTCGTCCATCCCATATTCATGGGAGGCCCGGGACGCGAAAAAAGGCGCAATAATATTCGCGTGGGGCATTAGCGCGTCCAACTACCGCCGGGCGGACAGGAGCAACCGGGCCGGAGGAGGTCTTGCCGTGAAGATCTTGTGTATGGGTCTGCGGACACTTCGATCTGGAGCGATCGCAAGCGCGGTGCACCCAATCACGGAGTGGTCGCGTCTGGCAACGTGGTGCGCGGCTGTCGCCGTCATCGCGTTCTCGGCCACAAAACTGGCAAACGCCGCGCAGCCAGGATGGGAAACGGTCTTCAAGCAGGCGGATTTCCTGTTCAGCGACGAACGCCGGCCGCCCGGAAATTCGGCAGCCTGGCAGCCCGTCTCTCTCCCGGATCAATGGCGCCACCGCATGGCGGACGGGATAGGCGGGCAAGCTTGGTACCGAATCAAGTTTGATTTCACGCAAAGCCCCTCGGCCGTGCATGCCGTAGGCATCACGCATCCACGCGCGTTTCGCACCGATTTCTTCGTGAACGGAAAGTTCGTCGGCGGAGCGGGTGATCTTATCGCCGGGGGCCGCGAACCCGCTCGCGGATCCCGTTACGCCCCGGTCCCATCGTTCATGACAGCTTTATTCGTCATGGTACCGCCCCAGCTGCTTGACGCGGGCGAAAATACCATCCACGTGCGTGTCAACGCCACGTCGTCTGGCGCATTCCTGCATGGACTTCCGCGTGTGAGCTTCGGTGAAGCAAGGGCATTGCACAACGAACACCTCGCCAGTAGTGAATTAGGATTCAACGCACAGCGCATATTCTTTGCCATGGCACTCGTCACCGGGATCATCACGCTCTTCCTTTGGCTGATCCGGCGCAGTGACAGAGTCATGTTCTGGTACAGCGTGGCCTGCCTGATGTGGGGGCTCGTGAGCATTCCGCGCCTGGCGCTGCGCTGGATGGATGTTTTCGAGCCCCTGATTCCGGTACTGTCATGGTTCCTGAATTACGGCCTGGTTGTCCCAGTCGTGATCCTCTGTTTACGTACCGTAAACCTCAAGTGGCCGCGATTCGAGGCGGCACTCTGGGTGTATCTCGCCATCGAGGCTGCGTTCCCGTTGTGGGCGACAGGTGGCGGCGGACAAGGATATCTTGCCTGGGACACCGCGAATACGGCTCTGTTACTGGCGGGCGTCGTCGTCGTTGTCTTCCATGTCGAGCGACCACTGCGGTGGTCCGTCATCCTGCAAATCGCCGCGCTGCTTCTGATGGCCGCGCTGATGTTCTTTGAAGTCATGCGTTATCTGGGCTGGGTCTATGTGGACTTCAAGGCGGTCCGTCACTATCACGTGCCGCTGATGCTGTTGGCCATCGGTGCGATGATCTTCGAACGCCACGTCCTCGCGGTCCGGCGTACCGAGCGAGCAAACCTGCAACTCGAGAAACGTGTCGCGGAAAAGGCTCGCGAGATCGAAATGAACTACGCGCGCGTGGAGGAGGCAAGGCGCCAGCAGGCGCTTGCAAAGGAACGACAACGCATCCTCACCGACATGCACGACGGGTTAGGTGCCAGCTTGATCGGGTTATTGCGGCACGCCCGGTCCGGCGGGTCCGATTGCGCAGGTATCGAGCGCCGGATCCAGGAGGCACTCCAGGAGATCAAGACCGCGGTCGATGCCCTGAAACCATCCGAAGACGATCTCGCCACCGTGCTCGGCAACCTGCGTTACCGGCTCGACAGCATGATCCGGGAAACCGGGACCCGCCTGATGTGGAAAGTGACGGAACTCCCTCCAGTCGTGGGACTCAGTCCTTCAACGGTCTTCGCATTGCAGCGAATTCTGCTGGAAGCGATCACGAATGTGCTGAAGCACTCCGGCGCAACGCAGATCAGCTTCACGGCACAGGCACAGGGCGAGGATGGCATCAGGATCAGGATCGAGGACGACGGAAAGGGTTTCGACCCGCTGCATCCAGCGCCCGGCCTGGGTCTCGCCAACATGCGAAGTCGGGCGGCGAGCATAGGCGCGGTTCTCGAGATTCGCTCCCGCCCGAGTGAAGGCACCGTGGTGGAACTTGCCCTCCCAACCAGTCTGGCCAGCGCCGTGGCCATGTCCGCGTCAGAGAAGCCGGAGCCTGGCTCGCCGCAGCGAGCCAGGATGCCAGCCGGGATCGTGTCATGACGAAACTCCATATCGTTCGCCCGGCTACCGCACTCGCAGGCTCCCTGGCCACACTCGTTTTGATAGCGGCTTTGCACGCATCAGTCCAAGCGGCTCAACCACCGTGGAAAACTGTGTTCGACAACGCGGAGTTCGTATTGGGCACTGATGAGCGTCCGCCCCACGACTCGGCCGCGTGGGCACCGGTATCGCTCCCCGACGAGTGGCGCCGCACCACACCCGGCTTCGCGGGACAGGGCTGGTATCGCATCGAGTTTGAATTTGCCCGAGCACCGGCCACCATGCATGCGATCCTTCTTGCCTACCTGCGCTCGCATCGAGTCGACTTTTTTGTGAATGGAAATCTCGTCGGCGGATCGCGCGACGTTACGATGAGAAACGCCGCGGGTACGTTGCTGGGACATGCGGTCTACCTGACAGTGCCGCCGCACCTGTTGCAGGCAGGCAAGAATGTGATACACGTGCGCATGCTGGCGACTTCGGCCGCAGCGGCGTTGCATGGCCTCGGCCAGGTGACATTTGGCGAGGCCCGCGAAGTACGTAAAGGATACATCCGCCACCTCGAGCAGGAAGCCCAGGCGTTCCGCATCTTCCTTGCCATGGCATTCGCAGCCGGACTGATCGCCCTATGTCTTTGGCTCGCCCGCCGCGGCGACCGCGTCATGCTGCTGCTTGCTATTACCTACCTGTCCTGGGCATTCACAAGCGCCTTGCTACGTCCACTGCTTTGGCTGGAGTCGCCGCCCACAATAATAAGAGACATTCTGCTAGTCCATCTAAGCTACGGGCTTCCGCCACTGTCCGTGCTCCTATGCCTGCGCACGGCAAGCCTTCGATGGCCGCGCTTTGAGAAAGCCGTATTGGCATACCTGGCCGCTGTGGTGACCTTGCCGTTGTGGGGGTCGGGCGGCGGCGAGGAATGGCGCTTGGCCGTCGATGGTGTCAATACTCTGCTGCTCCTCGCAGGCGCCGCGATCATCGCGTTTCATGCAGAGCGGCCGCTGCGCTGGTCCGTCAACCTGCAGCTCGCCACGCTTTTTCTGATGGGCGCTTTCATTCTATCCGAGTACATGCGCTATTTCGGCTGGGTCAACCCGGACACTTTAATCATCCGTCACTATCACATTTTGGTGATGATAGTCGGATTTGGCACGGCGTTCTTCGCTGACCACGTCCTGTCGGTGTGGCGCGCACAGAAAACGAACGTCGAGCTTGAGCGCCTCGTTGCGGAGAAAGCGCGCGAGATCGAGACCAACCACGCGCGGGTGGAGGAAGCAATGCGCGAACAGACGCTTGCTCGCGAGCGCCAGCGCATTATCACCGACATGCACGACGGGCTGGGGGCAAGCCTGATCGCGCTGTTGCGTTCTGTGCAGGCCGAGCGAGGCGACCCGTACATTGAGCAGCGTGTCAAGGAAGCGCTCCAGGAACTGCGCATCGCAATCGACGCGCTGGAACCGTCCGAAGGAAATCTCGGCGCGGTGCTCGGCAATCTACGCTACCGGCTCGAGCCGCTGCTCGAACCGGCGGGGCTGCACCTAGAATGGGAGGTGACCGAGTTGCCGCGGATCGAGGCCCTCGAACCTACGACCGTCTTCGCATTGCAGCGGATCGTGCTCGAGGCGGTCGCCAACGCGCTCAAGCACTCGGGCGCGTCGCGCGTACGACTCTCGGCCCACGCGGCGCCCGGCGGCGGCGTCGAGATCAGGGTGGAGGACGACGGCCGAGGCTTCGACACTTCACACCCGTCCCTCGGCACCGGGCTCAGGAACATGCGCTTGCGTGCCGCGCGTATTGGCGTGCAACTCGAAATCTC
>JBQTIV010000163.1:0-18663 GCA_052387775.1 Betaproteobacteria bacterium | reverse complement strand
TTAATTGCGCCCGGAGTGCAAAGAACTCACAAGAAGCAACGAGAAGGGTAAAGAAATGTCTACCACATCCAACGGGCCGCTGCAGCCTGGCGACCCCGCCCCGAGCTTCGTCCTGCCTGCCGTCAATCGCGAAGGCGCCATTGCACTCGAAGACTACCGCGGGAAAACCCCGGTACTCGTGGGCTTGTTCCGGGGACTTCACTGCCCGTTCTGCCGCCGCCAGGTGGCGCAACTGGGTCTCACCCGCGAGAAACTCACGAACGAAGGCGTGGAGACTTTGGCCATCGTCAACACGCAAGAGGCGCGCGCGCGGCAGTATTTCCAGTACCGGCCCACGCGCGTGCTGCTCGCGGCGGACCCGGAGGTCAACACGCACCGGGCCTTCGGGCTGCCAAGAATCGGATTTGTTGCCGATGACACCAGCCCCAGCGAACTTCAGTGGCCGCAGCGAACGACCATGGCGATATTCCTCGCCACCCGGGTAAACCCCCATGGCATGTTCCCGGAACCGATGAATATCCCTGCCGCAGGGGAAATCCTCAACAAGCAGGAGGGCTTCCAGCCCACCGAGGTGGACCAGCAGATCATGGCGGTTCACGGAACGCAACTAACGGGGTTCTTCCTCATCGACAGTGACGGTACTATCCGCTGGTCATATATCGAGGCCCCCAACCGGCCGGACGAACTCTCGAACTTTCCGGGCGACGATGAAATCCTGGGTGCAGCGCGGGCGCTGGCGAATTGAACACTACATGCGCGCGGGTCTCGAAGCGGACGAACTCACGGTGTTCCATTTTCTGCATTGAGCGTGCCCGCAGAACAAATAACCCGTCAGAAGCAACGAGGAGGCTAAGACATGACGACAAATTCCAGCCGGCCGCTGCAACCTGGCGACCCCGCCCCGGGTTTTGCCCTGCCCGCGGTCAATCGCGAAGGCGCCGTCGCATTGGACGACTATCGGGGGAAGAGCGCGGTGCTGGTCGGGCTGTTCCGGGGGCTGCACTGCCCATTCTGCCGCCGCCATGTGGCGCAACTTGGCCTGACCAGCGAGAAGCTCTCGGCCGAAGGTGTGGAAACCCTGGCCATCGTCAACACGCAGGAAGCGCGCGCGCGGCAATACTTCAAGTATCGGCCCACGCGCGTGCTGCTGGCTGCGGATCCGGACGTGCGCACGCACCGGGCTTTCGGGCTGCCAAGAATCGGATTTGTTGCGGATGACACCAGCCCCAGCGAACTCCATTGGCCACAGCGAATGACGGTGGCGAAATTCCTTACCACCCGTGTCGATCTCGTTGGCCTTCTCCCAGAGCCTATGGAGCTTTTGGCGGCGGGCGACTTTCTCGACAAGCAGGAAGGATTTCAGCCCACTGAGGTGGACCAACAGATTTTCGAGGCTCACGGGGCGCAACTCGTGGGGTTCTTCCTTATCGACCGTGACGGCACGATCCGCTGGTCATTTATCGAAGCCCCTGATCGGGCGGACCAGTTCGCAAGCTCTCCGAGCGACGAAGAGATCCTGCGCGCGGCGCGCGCGTTGGCACATTGAGCGCAACGCAATCCCGACTCGGAACCGTTCGCGTTCGAACCCGGCGCTGCCCTTTACGGCTCGCCGCGGCTACTGTTTCAACTCGAGAACGTTGAACGCGGCGACCGGTTTTAGAAACCCCTTCAACTGCAATTCTCCGACCGCATCGAACTCGGCGACGCTCTCGATCGAAGCGCACACTTTCTGCGAGATCAGAATCTGCCCCGGCTTGGCTTCGCTGCACAGGCGCGCCGCAAGATTGGTCACCGTTCCGATCGCACCATAGTCCCAACGTCCTTCGAACCCGACTGCGCCGATGGTCGCGAAACCCTGCGCGATGCCGGCGCCGAATCCAAGATCGAAGCCGCCCTTGCGCCACTTCGCCGTCAGTTCGGCGAGCCGGTCGCGCATCTCCACCACCATGCGCACGGCGCGCGCAGCCGGGTCCGGCACCGGCACCGGGTCGTTGAAGAACACCATCATGCCGTCACCCGCGAAGCGCTCGAGCGTGCCTTCGTGGGCAAGGATCACCCGCCCCATTTCCGCGTGATACTCGCGCAGCACGCCCATGATCTCCTCGGGTTCGTTGGTCTCCGCGAACGCGGTGAATCCGCGAAGGTCGAGGAACACGACGGTCACTTCGCGGCGATGACTCTTCAGCGGATCGTCTGCGCCGCCGGCGAGGATTAGCTCGGCAAGCTGCGGAGAGAAGAAACGCTTGAGCCGGCCCATCCGATCCAGCTCGGAAATCTGCCCGGCGACTCTTTGCTCGAGCGTGCGATTCGATTCCTGAAGCTGCATCGCCTGTTCGTGCACCGTGTCCTGGAGCGCCTTGATGCGCAACATGGATTTGACGCGGGCCCCCAATGCGGCGTGGTCCACGGGTTTGGTCAGATACTCATCGCCGCCCGCCTCGAGCCCCGCCACCACGTCCTTCGAGTCAGCCTTGGCGGTGACCAGAATGATCGGCACAAATGGCAGCGCCGGATCGGCGCGCAGCCGGCGGCAGACTTCGATGCCGTCGAGTTTCGGCATCATCACGTCCAGCAGGATCAGGTCAGGTTGATGCTCGCGTACCGCGATTAATGCTTCCTCGCCGTCGGCCGCCGTCTTGATGTCATAGCCTTGCGCCTGCAGGCGCATCTGCAGAATCTCGACATTGGCGGGGCTGTCGTCGACGACCAGGATTCGCGGCGGGTTATGCATGGTCAGTTCCTGTCCCCATGTGGCGGGGCAAGGTCAGTACTCTCCATCTCCCTCTGGGTCGCTGCGCACAGTCGCGTGGGGGGCGCCCTGACACGCTACTTCAGATACTCCGCGATCTTGGCCAGAAGCAACCGCGGGCTGAACGGCTTCGTGACATAACCGTCGCATCCCGCAGCAAAGGCCTTCTTGTCATCGCCGCTCAACGCAAACGAGGTCACGGCGATAATCGGGATCTGGCGCAGGTCCGGATTGGCCTTGATGCGGCGGGTAACCTCGTAGCCGTCGATACCCGGAAGCTGGATATCCATCAGGATAAGATCGGGCCGCTCTCGTGCGGCTGCCTCCAGCCCCTCCTCGCCCGTAGCGGCCTCGACCAGTTCGTATCCGCTCGCCGTCACCAGATCGCGGACGATCTTGCGATTGTCTTCCTGGTCCTCGACAACCAGAATGCGCTTGCTCATGCCGTCACCTCCTGTCTTTCGGTTCGAACCGGCAGGCTGAACGTAAAAGTGGAGCCCTTTCCGACGACCGACTCGACCCTGATGCGGCCGCCGTGCAACTCGACGATTTTCTTCGCGATGGCGAGCCCGAGACCGGTACCGCCTTTGGCACGCGTTGACGATCCGTCCACCTGCTGAAATTCCTCGAAAATGCGCTCGTGCTGGGTCTCCGGGATTCCCGGTCCGGTATCGGAGACCGACACTACGAACGTGTCATCTACTGCGTTCACGCGGATTTTCACCTCGCCGGAATCGGTAAATTTGATCGCGTTGCCCGCCAGATTTAACAATACCTGCACGATGCGCCGCTCATCCGCCCGCCCGACCGGCAGCTTCGGCGCAACCTCCACGGTCAGCTGCAGGCCCTTGCCTCTTGCCAGCGATTCGACCGAGGACACCACGGACTGCACCGCGTCCTGGAACGAATAGTCGGAAAGCGACAGCGTGAGCTGTCCCGCTTCGATCTTGGAAAGATCGAGCACGTCGTTGATGAGGCCAAGCAGATGGCGTCCGCTTTTCTGTACGCGTTCGAGAACGTCGCGGATCTTCTCGGGCACCGGGCCGTATATCTGATCGACGATCAGCTCCGTGTAGCCGAGAATCGCGTTGAGCGGCGTGCGCAACTCGTGGCTCATATTGGCAAGGAACTGCGATTTGTGCTGGCTGGCGATCTGAAGTTCGTGACTCTTCTTCTCGATTTCCAGAAACAACCGTGCGTTCTGGATCGCCAGCGCGGATTGGCTGGCAAATGTGGACAGCAGGTCGACCACTTGCTGCTGGAACTCGCCCGGCTGCGTGCGAGCGATCGCCAAGGCGCCGATCACCTGACCCTCTATGATCAGCGGTACGGCGAGCAGGGCTCGAAAGCCGCCGCCCATGATCAAGTCACGCAGGCGACTGTCATAGGCGCCCGCTGCAGCGATGTCGGCAATCTGCACGGGATGCCGGTTCATGACCGCTTGACCGGTCACGCCCTCTCCTTTCTTGACGGGATTGCGCCGCAAGGCCTCATCGATGTTTTGCGTATAGCCAAACGTCGACCGCAGCCGTAGCTCTTCAGTAGCCTCGTCGTAATCGAAGATCTGCCCCGCCTGTGTGCCGGCGAGCTTGTTGGCGTGGGTGAGGATGGTTGTCAGGACGGTATCAAGATCGAGAGTCGAACTGACCGCGGCACCGACCTCGCCGAGCGCTTTGAGCTCCTCCACCGAGCGGCCAAGGTCCGCGGTCCTCGCCTGTAGCTCTTTGAACAGCCGGGTGTTTTCGATCGCAATCACGGCCTGGTCGGCGAATGTCCTCAACAATTCGACTTGCTTGTCCGAGAACGCACGCACTTCTGCGCGCCGGATCATGATCACGCCGATGCCTTCGCCTTTGCGCAGCATCGGCGCCGCGAGCGCGGTTCGGAAGCCCAGTTTGGACGCAGAAGCTTTCGAACCGGCGAACTCCGCATCCGACTCGGCGAGTACGTCGGCAATGTGAACGACGCTGCGATCCAAGAGAGCCCGGCCAGATACAAAGTCACGAGCGATGGGGATGGGCTCTGCGTGACTTGGTAGCGGGCCGTACACTGTGGCCAGACGAAGAAACGTTCCATGGACAAGAAACACCTGCGCGTCACTGGCGACACACAGTAGCGCAGCACGCTCTGCTACCGCTTCCAGCACCGGCATCAGATCGGTCGGCGAGCTGCTGATCACCCGCAGAATCTCGCTGGTGGCCGTCTGCTGTTCCAGAGACTCGCGCAAATCGCGGGTGCGATCCTCCACTTTTCGCTCCAGTCCTGCGTAAGACTCCTGGAGACGCTCGGTCATGCGGTTGAATTCGTCGGCCAGCGCCTGCAGTTCGTCGCCGCTCTTGACGTCGATCCGATGCTCCAGCGCTCCGGAACCGATACGGGCAGCGCCGGCGCGCAGCGCCTGGATCGGCGACACCATCCGGCGCACCAGAAACAGGCTCGCGACGATCGAGATCAATACACCGACGAGCACGAGTATCACCGTGCGCCAGATCGATGCGTACAGCGATGCGTAAGCTTCCGTGATCGGCAGGTCAACGAAGACGGACCAGTTCAATGGGGTGATGGTGGCGTGCGCCGAGAGCACTTCGGTTCCGTGCACATCCCTTCCGATCATCGCCTCGACAGACGTGCTGGCGTCGCGGCCATGGTCTGCAACAGCCGCGCGTATCTGCGGAAGGGCTGCGAGATCGGTTTTCTGCAAGACCATGCTGATGTCCGGGTGCGCGATCAGCCGGCCGTTAGCGTCTGCCACGTACGCGTAACCGCCTTTACCGACCTTCAGGTTCGTGACCACGTCCCAGATGAACTTGAGGTTGGATTCGGCAGCGACCACGCCCGCATCCTCCCCCGGGCCAGCCATGGCGATCGTCATGTAAGGCTCCGACTCTTTGCGGAAGTAAACCGGGCTGAAATAGGTCTTGCGAGCCATCGCCTCCACGAATTTCGGATCACGCGTCAAATCGACCTCGCTGCCAATGAAGTCCATTGCAAGACGCGACACGCGAAGTTGTTCATGCCCCGTGGGGTCGATGTGGCTCACCTCGGTGATGGCGGGCACCTGGCGCAGGAGCCGCAACGAGTCTAGCCGCCGCTGATCGAGCGCGACGCCGCGCGGCCCCCACGGCGTTTGCGCGATCCAGGAAATATCGTGTTCGAGCTCGCGCACGAACCGCTCGATCCTGATTGCCGCGGCTGCAGCTTTTTCGCGCTGGATTCGACCCAGCGCGAACTTGTTTTCCTCGTAGGAGAAATAGATCTCCACGAGCCCGCTGACAGCCAGCGCGCCGATCACCAGGATCACCAGGGGTACGGCGTACTTGAGGAAAAGGCTGCCGCGCCAGATCATTGGATCACCTCATCGGCCCTTAGCAATATCGCCTGCGGGATGGTGATGCCGAGCGCCTTGGCCGTTTTGAGGTTCACGACGAAGTCGAACTTGGTCGGCTGTTCGATCGGCAAATCGCCGGGCTTGGCGCCCTTCAGGATCTTGTCAACGTACCCGGCCGAGCGACGAAACAAATCGCCGAAGTTCGCCCCATAGGACATCAGCACGCCTGCGCCGACGAAGTCCCTGACCCCGGCTATCACCGGTAGTCGGGCATTTGACGCCAGCTGTAGAAGCGTCATTCGATGAACCAGGAAGACGGGATCGTCGAGCACGTACAGGGCCTGGGCGCGAGCTCGGTTTATAGTCGAAAATGCGGGGCCGATCGCCTCTGGTCTTTGCGCGCTCACGAATGTAAGTTGCATCGACAGCAAAGGCGCCGCCGCCTTGAGCTCCTTGAGGGCCGTCGTGTGGAATGGCGTGTCTGGATTCCACAGGACTGCGACGCGGGTTAGCCGCGGAATTGCCTCCTTGAGCAGTTGCAGCCGCTTGGCGGTGAGTTCGAGCGTCATCAGTGAGAGCCCGGTGACGTTGCCGCCAGGATGCGCGAGGCTCGTGACCAGGCCCGAACCGACTGGATCGGCGACGACTGCCATGACGATAGGAATGGTGGACGTGGCCCGTTTGACCGCCTGGACCGCAATTGTAGATGTCACGACGATCACATCGACCTTGCGCTGGACCAGGTCGGCAGCCAACTCCTGTACGCGAGCGTAGTCGCCGCCGGCGGATCGCCACTCGATCACGATATCGCGTCCCTCGGCGTAGCCCGCGTCCCGCAGCCCCTGCCGAAAGGCCCGCGCTTCCTTGCTCTCGGGTGAGAAGGCCACGAGCAGGACTCCGATGCGCCGCGGTGCTGCTGGTTGCTGTGGGTAGGCAATCACAGGAACACAAGACAGCCCGAGGGAGCCGGCCACGGCCGCGAGGTCGCGGGTGAACGCGCGCCGAGTCATCCGTCGAGTCATCGGATCACCTCATCGGCTTGCAGCAGGATCGACTGCGGGATCGTGATTCCCAAGGCTTTCGCGGTTTTCAGATTGACTACCAGCTCGAACCTGGTTGGCTGCTCGACCGGCAAATCGCCGGGCTTGGCGCCTTTCAGGATCTTGTCGATATACACGGCTGATCGGAGGTACAAGTCTTCCACGTTCGTTCCATAGGACATCAACCCGCCTGCGTCGACGAATTTCCTCTCCGACTCGATCATGGGCAGGCGGGCCTTCGACAGCAACTTGAGAACTGTCGCACGATGAGTTGAGAAAAGGGGACTCTCGATCAGATACAGCGCCTGTGCGTTTGCTCGACGCATGGTTGAGAATGCGGGCTCCAGTTGCTCGGGCGCGCGCACGTTGACCAAACTCAATCCGATCGACAACTTGCGCGCCGCGGACTCCAGTTCCTCAATGACCTTGGCATGCCACGGCGTATCGGGATTCCATAAAACCGCGACTCGTGTGAGTCGTGGGATTGCGTCCTTGAGCAGTTGCAGCAGCTTGGCACTGAGGTCTGACTTCATGCTCGAGAGACCGGTGACGTTGCCGGCCGGGTGCGCCAGACTTGCGACCAGACCAGAACCGACTGGATCGCCGACGAGGGCCATGACAATCGGGGTAGTGGGCGCATCGTGCCTGGCCGCTTGTGCCGCACGCGTGGTCTCCACTACGATCGCATCAACTTTGCTCTGCACCAGGTCGGCAACCAGATCGGGTATGCGGTCGTAAACGCCGTTTGCATTCCGCCACTCAATTACCACGTCTCGGCCCTCAACGTATCCCGCATCCCGTAGCCCCTGTCGGAACGCCTGTGCCTCCTTGCCCTCAGGCGAGGAGATGACAAGGAGGAAACCGATACGCCGCGGCACTGCCGGTTTCTGCGCGTAGACGTTCACAGGCAAACAGAACAACCCGAGAGAGCCGGCCAAGGCCGCGAGGTCGCGGGTGAACGCGCGCCGAGTCATCCGTCGAGTCATCGGATCACCTCATCGGCGCGCAGAATAAGCTCCTGTGGAACTTTGAGACCCAGCTCGTGCGCAGCACGCAAGTCGATAAAAAGCTCGAACTTGAGGTATTGTTCAACGGGCAGGTCGGCGGGCCTGGCGCCTTTGAGGATCTTGTCGACGTAGGCGGCCGCGCGGCGCGCCCCCCAACGCAGGCTCGGCCCATAGGACATCAACACACCCTCGCCGTGGTAGTCCCTGGTAGGGACAAGTGCGGGGAGCTTGGCCTTGCGTATCGCGTCGGCAATCTTCGTTTTGTTGGCGATGAAGAAACTATCCGAGCTGACGACGAATGCGTCGCCCGGCCTGTGCCGGATTCCGCGCAGTGCCGCGTCTAGCTCTTCTGCGTTGGGTGCGTCCAGCGTCACAAGTTGAATGCGAAGCGTGCGGGCTGCTATCTGGGTCTCGCTCAGGATCGGTGTGTGCAGCGGACTTTCCGGATTCACCAGAAAGATGACGCGTCGGATGCGGGGCGCGATTTTCTTCAACAGTTCCAGCCGCTTGCCCATCAGGTCGGTGGTCTGGTTCGATACGCCAGTCGCATTGGCGCCCGGGCGCGCCAGGCTTGCCACCAGTCCGGCGGCAACGGGATCACCGGATTGAAAGACTACCGGGATCGTCGCCGTCGCGGACAGGGCAGCGCGAGCAGCCTGTGTGCCAAGCGCCACGATCACATCGACTCTTGATCGCACCAGGTCTGCCGCAGCCGATTGCAGGGAGTCGGTCGATTGCGTATACCGTCGCGATTCGATTATCAAGTTTCTACCCTCGACGTAACCCAGCTCCCCCAGACCTTCTAGCAACCCTTCTTCGCCGATACCTCCCAGTGGCCCCAGTACGCCGATGCGCATGATGGTTGGCGGCTGGTCCGCACTAACCGGTGGTGATAGCAATGCTGCACCGATCGCGACCCCAAGGACGATGCTGCGCGTTACTACGGAGATCACGCTCACCGGATCACCTCGTCCGCCTGCTGCAGAATTGACTGCGGGATGGTGATTCCCAAGGCTTTCGCGGTTTTCAGATTGACTACCAGCTCGAATTTGGTTGGCTGCTCGATCGGCAGATCTGCCGGCTTCGCACCCTTGAGGATCTTGTCGACGTACTCCGCACCGCGCCGAAGAATCCTGTTCATGTCGATTCCGTAGGATATGAGGCCTCCGTCGTCGACGAAATCACGCATGGAATACATACCCGGAAGACGTTGCTTCGCGGCAAGATTTACTACCTCGCGACGGTGGTTGGTGGTCATCGGGTCCGGCACCACCATGATCGCCCGCGCGTGCCGCCGCGCCTGCTTCATGGCCCCCGCAAGATCCTCTCGCTTCGTGACATGCAAGAACAATATCTTCACGCCTAAAGCGGGAGCCGTCGCCGACAGTTGTTTTTCCCAGAGACCGCTCATCGGGCTCGCGGGATTGGAAATTACTGCGACGGCAGACAGATTGGGCATCGTTTCCTGCAGCAGTCCCAGCAATTTCCCGGGGAGCCCTTCTTCGTATTGCAGCGAAAGGCCGGTCACGTTGCCTCCCGGCCGCGCCAGGCTTGCGGCCACTCCGTTGCCAACCGGATCCACCATTGCCAGGCTGACCACCGGCACCGTCCTGGTTGCGCGCGCCGCCGCCACGACGGCGGGCGTTCCGCCGGCGGCAATGACGTCCACGCCTCGCTCGACCAAGTCCTTCATGATCCCGGGCAGCCGATCGGTACGCCCCTCCACCCATCGACGCTCAATCATGAGGTTCTCGCCTTCAACCCAGCCTAATTCGCGCAAGCGCTGCCAAAACTCCTTTACAGCTCTTAGGTCTGTCGCCGGCGAATCAGGACTGACAATACCCATGCGCACGATATTTTCAGCGGGGTGCGCGCTGCGTGACAAAAGCAGGACATTGGCCACGGCCAGCACGGCCAGCGTGAGGACAACTGACTTTCTGCTGCCCAACCAATACGCGCGCACAGTATCTTTCTCCCGGACGGACGGATGCGAGACTGGAACAAAGGCCTGAATCCACTATGGAGGACGGGTCGGCAGCCCGTCAAGCGCGACCCGGATGCCTTTGCTATCTGCGACCGGGCTGCGCAGCGATTTCGCCTACACTGTTGCCGCTTGTGCACCTTCAGTCTTTGAGGCCGCGCAACTCGCGGCGGATGATCTTGCCGGTGCTGGTCAGCGGCAGCGCATCGACATAGCGGACCTGGCGCGGATATTCGTGGGCCGCGAGCCTCAGCCTCACATGATCCTGGATCTCCCGAGTCAGCTCTGCGCTCGGACTCCAACCCTCGTTCAGAACCAGGAATGCCTTGACGACCTCGGTGCGCTCCGGATCGGGCACGCCTACCACCGCCGCCTGCCGCACGGCCGCATGACCGAGCAGGCAATCCTCGATTGGCCCCGGCCCGATCCGGTAGCCGGCGCTGGTGATTACATCGTCATTCCTGCCGACGAACTTGAAGTAACCCTGCACATCGAGGCGTCCGGTATCGCCGGTCAGCAGGTATTCGCCGGCGAATTTTTCCTGCGTAGCCCGCGAATTGTTCCAGTAGCCCAGGAACATGACCGGGTCCGGACGCCGTATGCCGATAATGCCCTGTTCGCCAGCCGGAAGCGGGCGGCCGCTGTCATCGACAATCTCCACCTGGTGGCCAGGCGCGGCCTTGCCGATTACCCCCGGCTTCGCCGCAAATAGCGCCTCGCATGAAGACAGCACCATGTTGCACTCGGTCTGCCCGTAGAACTCGTTGATGGCCAGTCCGAAGGTTTCGTGACCCCATTGCAGCAGCTCCGCTCCCAGCGATTCGCCCCCGCTGGCAATCGAGCGCAGCTCGAGATTCCAGCGCGCCTTCGCACGAGGCACCGAGCGCATCATCGTCAGCGCAGTCGGCGGCAAAAAGGCATTACGCACCTTGAGCTTGTCCATCAGTTCGAAGGCCGCCTCGGGATCGAATTTCTCGAAGCGGTGGGCCACGACCGGGATGCCGTGATGCCAGGATGCGAACAACAGGTCGAGCAACCCGCCTATCCACGCCCAGTCGGCGGGGGTCCACATCAGGTCATTCTGCCGCGGCAGCAGGTTGTGCGACATTTCCACACCTGGAAGATGTCCGAGCAAGGTGCGGTGCGCATGCAGGGCACCCTTGGGTTTGCCGGTGGTGCCCGAGGTGTAGATGATAAGCGCCGGATCATCGGCGCGGGTCTGCCGTGCAGCGAATCGTTCCGGGAACGCGCGCAGCGCTTCGCCGAAATTCTCGGTTCCGGGCGGTTCTGCGTCGATGCAGAACACCGACTGCAGATGCGGAAGCGCGGCTCTTATCTGGGCGATCTTCGCCATGCCGGTCGCATCGGTGACCAGCAATTTCGCTGCGCAGTCGCTCAGCCGGAACTGCAACGCGTCGAAACCGAACAGCGTGAACAGCGGCACTGAGATCGCGCCGATCTTGAACGCGGCGATATGTGCGATCGCTGTCTCCGGTTCCTGGGGAAGGAGGATGCCGATGCGGTCTCCCGCCTCGATGCCCCGGGCAGCGAACAGGTTGGCGGCCTGGTTGGAAAGTCTGCGGAGCTCGGCGAAGGAGTAGCGGTCGGTCCAGCCATCGCGGCGCTCGTGAATCAGCGCCAGCCGGCGTGGGTCGTCCGCCCACTTGTCGCAGATGTCCAGGCCGATATTGAAGAACTCGGGGATGACCCACTCAAAGCGCCGGCAGATTGCTTCGTAACTGTCCAGTTGCGGGAGCACGCCATCACCTCCGTGGTAAGCGTGTTGTTCCTTGAGTCCCTGGACCCATCAGGACAGATCGCCGCGGATGGCCTTGATGAACATCTGCCGCATCTCGGCGTGGCCGGCGGGACGCGGGTTCCCGCCGGTTGAAGGATCATCCACCGCCATCGGCACCAGCATGTCGAGGTCTGCTTCCTTGACTCCAAGATCCGCCAGCGTGTCGGGAATGCCAATTTCTTTCCGGAGCGCGAGTACCCAGTCGAGCAGCGCCTGGAATCCCGGATTTGCCAGGCCAAGATAATGCGCCAGCCGCGTCAGCCTCTCCTCGATCGCCGGCCGGTTGAATATCAGCACGTAGGGCATTACCACGCCGTTAGTCTCGCCGTGATGCGAGTTGTAGATTGCACCCACCGGGTGGCTCAACGAATGAATGGCGCCGAGCCCTTTCTGGAACGCGGTGGCACCCATGCTCGCTGCCGCCAGCATGTGCGCGCGAGCGGCAACGTTTTTGCCATTCTTCACTGCGATCGGCAACCACTCTTTGATCAGCCGCATGCCTTCCAGCGCGATACCGTCGGCAAGAGGATGGAATCCGGGCGCGCAATACGCCTCGAGGCAATGCGCCAGCGCGTCCATTCCAGTCGCCGCAGTGATGCGTGGCGGCAAGCCAATCGTCAGTTCCGCATCGGAGATGACCACGGCCGGGAGCATCTTCGGATGAAAGATGATTTTCTTCACGTGCGTGGCCTCGTCGAGGATCACCGAGGCACGGCCGACCTCGGAACCGGTGCCGGCAGTGGTAGGCACGGCAATGGTCTGCGCCATGCCGGTGACGTTGACGCGTGTGTACCAGTCGTCGCGGTCCTCGAAGTCCCACAACGGCCGCGTCTGCCCGACCATCAAGGCAATAGTCTTGCCGACATCGAGCGCGCTGCCGCCGCCAAAGGCGATGACACCGTCGCACTTTCCAGCCTTGTATGACGCAACACCGTCTTCGACGTTCCTGCCGACCGGATTCGCACGGATATCGGAAAAAATGGCGTCTCCCAGTCCGTTATTGCGCAATGCAACCAGTGCACTCTCGATCATCGGCAGTTTGCGCAGCCCCGGATCGGTCACCAGCAGCGGGCGCTTCATGCCGAGTTCCCTGCACACGGCGGGCAGCTCGGCGATACGCCCCGGTCCAAAGCGCACCGCGGTCGGGTAGTTCCAGTTGCGGGTGAGAGCTTTTGCGTCAATCATGATTTTCAGTATTCTTTATGAAGGACAAATGAACCACGGGGGACACGGAGGACACGGAGAAAACCAAGGGCAAAAAAATGTTCGGGTTGGAAACTGTCATGGAATGATGACCCCTTGCAGGAAAAATTGGCAGAACAGGTTCACGAACAGTCACCCCGCTTCTCACACCAATTCCCTTTTTGTCGTTTTGTTTTTCCTCCGTGTCCTCCGTGTCCTCCGTGGTTCAAACAGGTTCAGGTTTTAAGTCGAAGATGAAACGACTTCGGCCGCGTAAGTTGCTCGTAGCCAACGCGCGACAAAGTGCAGCCGTGGCCGGAATCCTTGACCCCGGTCCAGGCCAGCGCCGGATCGAGGTAATCGCAGCGGTTCATAAACCAGGTGCCGGTTTCGACACGCTCGCCGATCGCCAGCGCCGCGTCGGGATCGGAAGTCCAGATCGCCGCCGTGAGGCCGTAGTCGCTGTTGTTCATCAACGCGATCGCTTCTTCGTCGCCCTTCACTTTCATGATGCCGATGACTGGCGCGAAGCTCTCCTCGTTCATCAGGCGCATCGAGTGTTTCACGTTCACCAGCACCTGCGGCGCCATGTACGGCGTGCCTTCCTTGTCGGCGGGAAACTCCTTGGCGCTCACCAGCGACTTCGCGCCACCGGCAATCGCTTCCTTGACTTGTCCGCGGGCAAACTCGGCGGCGCGGGCGCGCACCATCGGCCCGAGATTCACGTTGCTGTCGAGCGGGTTGCCGAGGCGATACTGGCGCGTGAGCTTGACGAAACCATCCACGAACTCGTCGTAGATCTGCTCGTGCGCGTAGATGCGCTCGATGGCGCAGCACGACTGGCCGGAGTTGAAAAACGCCCCGTCCACCAGATTCTCCACCGCATGCGCCATGTTCGCGTCGGCGCGCACGTAGGCCGGGTCCTTGCCGCCCAATTCAAGGCCGGTGCCGATGAAGCGGGCGGCGGCCGCATTCTGCACCGCATGGCCGCCGGCGACCGACCCGGTAAAGGCCACGAAGTCGATCATCGCCGAGGCCACCATCTTCGCAGTCTGCTCGTGGCTGCAATGCACGAACTGGAATACGCCTTCCGGGAGGCCCGCCTCGCGGAAGCATTCGTCGTAACGCTCGGCGCAAAGCGGCGTCTGGTTCGAATGCTTCAGGATTACCGCGTTGCCGGCCATGATCGCCGGCACCACCGAATTCACCGATGTAAGGTAAGGATAATTCCACGGCGCCAGCACAAGTACCGTGCCAGCCGGCTCGCGCCTGACGAAGCGGCGAAAGCCCTGCTTCGGGCCGGCATCGATGTCGGCCAGAGATTCGGCGGCGATCTGCACCATGTAGCGCGCGCGCTCTTCGAAACCACGCACTTCACCGGGCGATTGTCCCAGCGGGCGGCCCATCTGCCGGGTGATTTCCTCGGCGATCTTTTCCTTGCGCGCCACGAAGGCATCGACGAAGCGATTTACGATGGCGGCACGCCCGGCGATCGGTACCCTCTTCCACTGCGCTTGCGCGTGCTTCGCCCGCTCCATCGCCTGCTGGATCAGGGCGTCGGTGGCAAGCGGCCGCTCGACATAAACGCTGCCGTCGATGGGGGAGATGGTCTTTTGTATGTTGGTCATCAGCGCATCGATAACGTGTCAGTCGTCCACTCCGACGACATCAACACCAAACGCAAAGGCGCAAAGATCGCAAAGTATCGCAAAGCAACCGTTCAGCATTTCTCTGCGTCCTTTCTTGCTTTTCCTCTGCGCCCTCTGCGTCAACGCTCTTATCGCCGGTCTTCAGACCGGCTTTCAGATGATTTCGAAGTAGCGCTCCAGCTCCCAATCGGTCACCGACTTGCGGAACTGGCGCTCTTCCCATTCGCGGGTGGCGGCGAAGTGCTCGACGAAGGCATCGCCGAAACACGCGCGCGCGGCTTTCGAGGCTTTCAGCCGTTGCGCCGCATCCCACAGTGTCGTCGGCAGCGCGCCCTTTGCCGGCGGCTTCTGGTCGTAGGCGTTGCCGCTGATGGGCTTGCCCAACGCCAATTTGTTCTCGATCCCCCACAGGCCGGAGGCGAGCGCGACTGCAAGCCCCAGGTAGGGATTGCAGTCGGCCGCGGCAATGCGGTACTCGACGCGCTGGCTCTTTTCCGAACCCGGAATTACCCGCAATGCGCAGGTGCGATTCTCCGCGCCCCAGGTCGCGTGCGTCGGCGCCCAGTATCCCGGCACCAGGCGAGTGTAGGAGTTGACCGTGCTCGCCACCATGCCAAGGAACTCGGGCATCAGCGCCTGCTGGCCGGCAACAAACTGCTGCATCAGCTTGCTCATGAAAAGCGGTCCCTTGGGATCGTGGAACACCGGCTTGCCTGACTTGCTCTTCAGCGATACGTGGATGTGACCGCTCTGGCCCGGCAGGTTCGGATTCCACTTGGCCATGAAGGTCGCCATGCGGCCGCGGAGCTGCGCGTGCACCTTGATGAAGGTCTTGAAAAGCCCCGCCTTGTCGGCGGCTTCGAGGCCTTCATCTACCGCGATGGCGGCTTCGAGCACGCCGGGGCCGGTTTCCTCGTGCAGGGCCTCGAGGGGAAAGCGCATTTTCTCGCAGAGGTCCAGCGTCTCGAGGTAGAAGTCCGAGTGTACGGTGTTGCGGATCACCGAGTAGCCAAAGTAACCCGGGGCCATCGGCTTGAGATCACGGTAATGCTTGGCGCGCACCGAGTCCGGCGTTTCGTCGAAGACGAAGTATTCGTACTCGAAGCCCGCGTGGACTTCGAAACCCATCTGGCGCGCCTTGTCGAGTACCCGCCTCAGCACGCCGCGCGGGCAAGGCGCCTTGGCCTCTTCGGTGAACTCTGCAAGGAAGAACAGCATGCCCGGTTCGAAGGCAATATCGCGGCAGGTTGCCGGAAGGATGCGCACCTGCGCATCCGGATAGCCGGTATGCCAGCCTGTGAATTCAGTGTTGTCGTAAAGCTGGTCGTTCGAATCCCAGCCCAGCACCACGTCGCAGAAGCCGAACCCCTTGTCCAGCGAACTGAAGAATTTCTCGCGCGACATGTACTTGCCGCGAAGGATGCCATCGATGTCGAAGACACCGACTTTCACATGCGTGAGCTTACGCTCGTTGACGATTTTCTTCGCGTCAGCGACCGTTTTTACGTCTTCGGATCTCATGGATGGCTCGTTCGAGGTTGGAGTTGAATGTTAGCGCAACGGATTTCAGGCGGCGAACTTCCTGGTTCTGCAATCAGCGAATCACCGTGTCCGCCTGCAGCAGGATCGACTGCGGGATAGTAATGCCGATGGCTTTCGCGGTCTTCAGATTTACTACTAGCTCGAATTTTGTCGGCTGCTCCACCGGCAGGTCGCTGGGTTTGGTGCCCTTCAGGATCTTGTCGACGTACCCGGCGGAGCGGCGGAACAAATTGCCGATGTTCGCCCCGTAGGACATCAGCCCGCCCTCGTCAACGTAATGCCGCTGCCCGCACATGGTTGGTAGTCGGGCCTTCGACGCCAGCTTGAGAAGCGTCGTTCGATGAGTAAAGAAGAGGGGGGCTTCGAGCACGTACAGCGCCTGCGCGTGCGCTCGGCCGACAGCCGAGAAGGCTGGACCGATCTCTTCCGGGGTTCGCACGCTTACGAAACTCAGTTGGATCGACAGCGAGGGCGCTGCCGCCCTGAGGTCCTCGACCGCCTTCGAGTGGTACGGTGTGTCTGGGTTCCATAGCACCGCCACCCGGGCGATTCGCGGGATCGCCTCCTTGAGCAGTTGCAGCCGCTTCGCGCTCAACTCAGCCAACATGATCGAGAGCCCAGTGACGTTCCCGCCAGGACGCGCAAGGCTCGCCACCAAGCCGGATCCGACCGGATCGGCAACGGCGGCCATAACGATGGGAATGGTGGACGTGGCACGCTTGGCCTCTTGAGCTGCTACCGTAGTGTCCGCGACGATCACGTCAACTTTGCGCCGGACCAGGTCGGTCGCCAACTCCGGCAGCCGAGCGTAATCGCCGCTGGCGGATCGCCACTCGATCACCACATCGCGTCCCTCGGCGTAGCCCGCGTCACGTAGCGCGTTGCGGAACTCAAGCGCAACCTTGCTCTCGGGCGAGAAGGCCATGACCAGGAATCCGATGCGCCGCGGCGATGCCGATTGCTGCGCGTAGGCACTCTGCGACTTAAATACGATTGCCGGGCTGGCAGCCAGCGCGGCAAGACTGCTCACAAACGCTCGGCGAGAAAGGCGTCGGATCACCCTGTCACCTCATCGGCGCGCACTACGCCCGGATGATTCAGCTCCACGACCGCCTCCTTCGGGACGCCCAACAGCTATTCACCTGACCGGCCGGTCAGAACTGTTGAAATTCGCGGAACGTGCCGACGCTCCGAGAACGTCTGTCCGCATGGGTAATGATAATGCGGATCGGGTGACTGCTTTGAAGGAAATACTCGTCTGGCTGCAATTGGCCGATTGGCGTCCTCTACGTGAGGCATCCCGGACGGCGAAGATTACCGTCTTTTCCTCGCAGCGCGTCAAGCTCCGCGATTACGTTGATGCTGCCTGGCCTCGCGTCAACGTGAACTCGCCCCCGGGAAGTCGCAATCGAGCTCTTGCGCGGCCGCACGCAACCTCCCATCACGCGTCCAGAGTCTTGTCCCTCCGATCGCTGCGGAGGCCAGCAGGTGAACATCGACGTATCCGATACCCTTGCCATGGAGCTTGTGCCGCTCGATATAGTCTAGCGCTTCATCGGGTTCGGCAACCATTGCAACGGGAAGCTGCTGGAGTAACTCCAGAACTAATGCGCGATCGGCCAAGCTACCGCAGGCAATCTCACCCACGATAAACGGATGCATGACCACATCGCTGTGTTCGAGCAGCTCCGCAAGCAGAACATCTTCCCTGCGAAGATGGGCGACCCACACCGATGTGTCGACGAGGATCAGGTTCCGGTCCCATGGCGCCGCCGCGGTGCCACTCTAAGTTCTGGTTGGCTGCCGCCCAGCCTCGCCAGTCGTTTGGCGCTCTCACGTTCGATCAGCGCCTTGAGGCCCTCATGCAACAAAGTCGAACGGTCAAGAGGTCCTGTAAGCTTTATCGCTTTGGACAACAGGCTTTCGTCGATATTTACGGTGGTTCGCATTGGGCGTCTCCTTTCGTCCGCACCAATTCTAACATCATCTGATGCGGGAATCGATTCGACGGAGCCCCCTCCCAGTCGAGCCGTTTTTCAGCGCCCGCTACGTCCGTTGGGGAGAAGGGCCACATAGATGATTGAGAGCGGGCAATACCCTTCCGCTCAGGCTTTCACTCTTTGCGCTCGAGGATCGTACAACGGACCCAGATGCAACCGGCAGGCAATGCGCGCAGTCGCAACTTCGAGCTCGAAATTGCCGGAGTTCAGCATCGCGTCATACACGCCTTTCTCGTTTCGCACGTAACCGAAGCCGATGTTCTTTCCCATGGAATAGCCCCACCCCGCGCTGGACAGCCATCCGACGCGTTCGCCGTCGCGGTAGATCGTTTCTCGCCCGAGCAGCACGACACCGGGGTCGTCCACGGTGAAGCAGGCCAGTCGCTT
>JBQTIV010000162.1:0-1942 GCA_052387775.1 Betaproteobacteria bacterium | reverse complement strand
ATGCCACGTTGAATGAAGGTTTCATGTGGCAGCGCGCGGCCGCGAAAGGGCTTGCCGGAAAGCCGCGTGCGCTTGCGGTGCATCCAGGTGACGCAAAGGTCGTCGCCGCGGCAACCTCGTCCGGCATCTATCTCTCGAGGAACTCCGGCGAGAGCTTCGATCCGGTCGTGGGCAGCGCTCAGGGTCTGGCAGTCTTCTTCGACCTCGGCGGTAATCATCTCTGGCACTCCACCTACGACGGTATCCCGCGCCTCGCGCGCTTCGAACTGAAGATTGGCGCGGCATCCACCGTCGGCTTGCCGCCGCTGAGGGACGACGCCGTCGCCTACGTCGCCCAGAACCCGGCAAATCCAAACGAGTATGCGATCGCAACGTTCGAGCGCAGCGTCTACCTCTCGAAGGATGCCGGGAAGACGTGGAACCGGATCGCCGACCGCGGCCGGGGAAACTGAGCGGCGGGCGCCATGGCAGCGCTCTACGACGACCTCATCCTCGATCACATCCGGAATGCGCGCAATTACCGGGTGCCGCCGCGGGTGAGCCGCGAAGTCAGTGGATCGAACGCGCTCTGCGGGGACGAGCTCGTGCTGTACCTGGACATGGGCGGAGGCCGCATCGTGGATATCGGCTTTCAATGCTCCAGTTGCGGACTGTCGATGGCGTCCTCCTCCGTCATGACCGAAGTCGTCAAAGGCGCGACGACTGGCGACGCCATCCTGTTGATCAGGGAATTCACGGGCAGTCTGGGCGGCACGCTTCGATCCGGCCCGATCGAACCGGGCACCGCGCAGCAGGCGCTACTGGACGCCGCGCGCAGGTTTCCCTCCCGCGCGCAGTGCGTCGCCATGCCGTGGACCACGCTCCTGACGGCGCTGGCAGGGACGGAACAACCGAGCTCCCCGAGTTCGCATGCCAGGATCCGTCCCTGACGCTGGACTGGGGCCCACGGATGCGTCCGTCGGGGTTGCGCCGCTTTGGTATCGGGATCGCGCGAGTTTGGAATTCATCGCGCGTCGATATGTGCCGGTGCTTGGTGTGCTCAACCTCGCTTGGGAAACCGCCCAGCTGCCGTTCTACAAGCTGTGGCAGGAGGCATCGGCTTCCTTCATTGCGTACGCCGTCGTTCACTGCACGCTCGGTGACGTGGCGATCGGCACCCTCGCACTCCTGCTCGCGCTCATCGCAACCCGGGCGCGCGCCGTGGACACCTGGAGATGGCGGAATCTGGCCTTGTTCCTGGTCATCCCGGCAGTCGGGTACACCGCGCTCAGCGAATGGATCAACACCATCGTGCGGGGAAGCTGGGCGTATTCGCCCCTGATGCCGGTCGTGAATATCGGCGGTATCGAGATCGGTCTCTCGCCATTGGCGCAATGGCTCGTGATCCCGCCCGTGGCCCTTTGGTTCGCCGGGTTTCGCGCGGTAACAAAAGCGAAGGAGATTGGCCGATGACGATTGTCTACCCACTGCATTCCCTCGCAATTATGGCGGCGCTGGTGTTGGGCGCGGCGCAGAGTGCGTATGCGCAAGGCGACGGAAAGACCGTGCGGCGGTCGTGTTCTCCTCGCCTTCCGAGTTCGGCGCGTTCATCCAGCAGCGATGCGATTAGCACCGCTTCCCCCCTTGACTCTGGAGTAAGCTCCAGGGTTTAAGCTGTATCCGACCTGGGCCGCATTGGAGAGGACATGGACACGCGCGTAGCGGGGCTGACGATCGGCAAAGTGGCGCACAGCAGCGGGCTGGCGATTGATACCGTGCGCTACTACGAGCGCGAGGGATTGCTCGAGAAACCGGCGCGCACCGCATCGGGTTACCGGCATTACACATCCGATGCCGTCGCCCGGCTGCGTTTCATCCGCCAGGCCAAGGAACTTGGCTTCTCCCTGCGCGAGATCAAGGAGCTGCTGACGCTGCGCGTTGAGACGGGCAGGTCCTGCGCCGA
>JBQTIV010000161.1:0-4262 GCA_052387775.1 Betaproteobacteria bacterium | reverse complement strand
GCCAGCTACGTCGGGGATACCAGCCTGATCGAATCCATGGCGATGATCCTGCGGGAGCGCAAGATCGTGGCGGAGTTGATTTTCCTGCCGGCGATCGATGCCGATGGCAAGTCGCGGCGGGACCTTGCGCGCGATACGTACGCGCAGATCAATGTCGCGCTTGGCCAGGGTATCGCTGCTTAGTCGGCAAAATTCCGACAGGTAACCTGGAATATCCGCCGATCCTCCAGACGGACCGCCGACAGGCGCCGGCCCCAAAGGCAACCCGAATCCAGCGCCAGAAGGTTTTTCTCGGCCAGCAGCCCGAGCGCCGACCAATGACCGCAGATGATGGTGGTGTTGGCGTTCTTGCGGGCCGGCACCATAAACCACGGGACGTATCCTTCCGGAACGTCCTCGAGCCGGCCCTTGTGGCTGAATTCCATACGGCCGTCGGCGGCGCATATTCTCAGTCGGGTCATCACGTTGATGATCACGCGCAGTCGGTCGTATCCGCTCAACGCATCGTCCCAGCGATCCGGCTGATTGCCGTACATGTGCGCCATCAGGCTGCGGTACCCAGGCCCGCGCAGCACCTCTTCGACTTCATGCCCGAGGTCGAGCGCTTTGGGCACGCTCCACGAAGGCAGCAAACCGGCATGAACCATGGCGTACTCGCCTTCGACGTGCATCATCTGCAGTCCCCGCATCCAGGCCAGCAGTTCTTCGCGATCGGAAGCCTCGAGGATGTCGGCCAGGGTGTCGCCTTTGTGCATTCTTGCGCGGCCCTCGGCGACCATCAACAGATGCAGATCGTGATTGCCGAGCACCGTGACCGCGCGGCTACCGAGCCCTTTTACGAAACGCAGCACTTCCTGTGATTGCGGACCGCGGTTCACCAGATCGCCGACGAACCACAGGCGGTCGCGCGCCGCGTTGAAACCGATTTCTCCGAGCAGATCCCGCAGCGGGTCGTAACAGCCCTGCAAATCCCCTATCGCGTATGTCGCCATTTGGGAACAGTGAATGGTGATTAGTGATGGGTGATGGGTGATTCGTGAATGTTAACGAAGGCCCACGCGTCTTGCGTGAATATTGCGGCGTCGGTATCGAAAGCAATAAAAAAAGGCGCAGCACTTGCCGCGCCCTGTTTTACGTGTGCCGCTACTAATCAATTCCTAATTGCTTAATCACTTAATCACTGAATCACCAATCACCGCCTTACTTTGCTTGGCTGACCAGGTAATCCACCGCAGCCTTGATATCGGCGTCAGCAACGGAAACCGCGCCGCCCTTGGGCGGCATCAGGTTTTTGCCCTTGATTGCACTGCCGTACAGCACATCCTTGCCTTGCGCGATGCGTGGCTTCCACGCCGCTTTGTCGCCCGTCTTGGGAGCACCGGCGACACCGGCAGCGTGGCACATGGCGCAGGCCGTGTCGTAGGTTTTCTTGCCATCTGTCGCGACGCCTGCCGGTTTCGCCGCAGCCGTCGCGGCCTGCGTCTGGCCGCCCGCTTCCTCGATGACCACCTCGCCGACCGGCTTGAGCCGCCGTGCGACCGCCTCTTCGCTCATTGCCGAACTCTTTGGATCAATCTTCAGTCCGCCGGTGCCAAGCGTTGCAAACATGACGATTCCGAACACCGTAACCAGGAAACAGAGCGCGACGACGACGATCAGTTGATTTGGCGTCTTGCTCGGCGACGCGTGCTCCTTGATGTGCCCACCGGCCATGAAGAATCCTTGAAGTTTGGAGCGTTGGAAGCGGCAAATTATAGGTCATTCGCGCAGCCCAAAACAGGACTCCAATGGACGCAAAACCCCGTTTGCCCGTAAACTGGCGTCTCATTGCGCCCGTAGCTCAGCTGGATAGAGTGTCGGTCTCCGAAGCCGAAGGTCGTGGGTTCGACTCCCGCCGGGCGCGCCAGATTCTTCAGCGGTTCTTCCTTGTTACCCCGCTGTCCAATTGAACGAATCGGCCGGCCTCGGCGCACTGTTCCTGAGCAGCTTTCTCGCGGCCACGCTGTTTCCGGGCGGTTCCGAACTCGTCTTCGCCGTTCTCGCGAGCGGCGCGGCGAGCGTGTGGCCGGCGCTGGCGGTGGCCACACTGGGCAATACACTCGGCGGCATGAGTTCCTACTTGATTGGGCGGTTGGTGCCGACCAGTAAAATCGGCGCACCGGCGCTCAGCCGGGTGCAGCGCTACGGCACACCGGTATTGTTGCTGTCGTGGGTGCCCCTGATCGGCGATCCACTGTGCATAGCGGGCGGCTGGCTCCGGCTCAATCCCTGGTGGGCGGCGTTGTTCATCGCGCTGGGCAAATTCGGGCGCTACGGCGTGATCGCGGGGTTGGTTACCTGGTGAGAAGTTGAGCGGCATGCGCCAGCGGGCGCACGCCGTCCGTGCGCGTGTCCGCTCTCGAACGCGTCGTCAGGCCGCCCCACCCTTGAACCGGCGCGAAAATAAATTATATAGCCACCCGAACACGGCACCCGCAATTGCCCCATCCACCAACGCATACAGCGTTGCCGTAACGACCGATCCGATCGTGGCACCCGCATGGTATCCGGGATAGATGGAGGCAGCGAGTTCGAGAAAAGCACTACCGTAACCCGGCCAGATCAAATTTGCCGAGGCTACGATAAGGACCGCCGCGCCCCAGATAAGTCCACAGGTCAAAAACAAAGCGGTGATATTGAATCGCATGTTGCCTCCTTCAAGAAAAATGCGCAGTTGTAACGATCGGTGCACACCGTCAAGGGCGCCTTGAGGTTCCGTTGAAGCGTGCCCGCGCCAGCGCAGGTCGATGGTTCACTTGCGCGTTTCCAGCCATACCATTACCGCGAGACCCGCGGCCACTACAAACGCAATCCCGCTCGCCCATACAGGGATGCTCACTGCATTGACCGTGACCTCCCAGCCCTGGACGAATCGCAAGAATTGCAGTACCGCGACCAGCAAGAACACAACAATCGAGATGATGGTGAAGGGCTTCTTCATTTTTGTCTCCTTTGAACAGGACTGCCGGATTGGTTAAAATAGGGTCAGACTTAAAATAGGGTCAGACTCGATTTATGAGTCATTCCTGGCGGGTCGTCCACGGGGTAGCGGAGCGGCGCGTCTGCCGGCCAGGGCCCCAATCTTAGTCCGGAAGCGATCATTGCCCAAGGCCCAGGCTTTGTTGGTCGCCTCCCGGATCGCCTCGATATCCGTCTTGGACAGTTGCGCCCGGAAGAGCTGCCGATAGCTCGATTGCCGGTCCTCGACCGAGCGCCCAAGCCGGCGATACAACTCGTGCGGGCTAACCAGCGAGTCGGATGCGCCTAGCGCATTCGCCCGGTAGCTCGACCAGGGGTAATCAGCCGGGTGCTGTGCCATGCCATCGGCGCGCACGGGATTCATCTCAATGTAGCGCATGCAGGTGAGCAGATAACGCTCGGAGTCGATCACGGTGCAGCGGTAGCGGCCTTCCCACAGAGTGCCAGTGCGTCGGTAGGTGTAATTGAAATACTGGACGTAGCGCCGGCCCACCGACTGCAGCGTCTTGGGCAGGCTCGCCTCGTGGGACGGGGTGGCGAGCAGGTGCACGTGGTTGGTCATCAGCACATAGGCGTGGATGGCCAGAGCGTGTTCGCGTGCGGCGCGTTCAAGACAGTCCAGGTAAAAGAGGTAATCGGGTTCCGCCCTGAAAACCGGGTCGCGGTTGTTGCCGCGCTGGATGACATGCAGGGCTTCACCGTCTGCGAAGAAGCGGGGTAGACGGGCCATCGGGGAGGATAAGCGACTTTCGAACCGTAGTTGCTCCAAATATTACCAGATAAATCGAGTCTGACCCCACTTATCGACCCCACTTATCCAAAAGTCTAACAGATAAATCGAGTCTGACCCCACTTATCTGACCCCACTTATCAAGGGTTGCCCCAGCCGAGCATTGCCGGTCTTCTCGAAGAATCGGTGCACGCCGCCAGAGCGCCGATACAAGGTGCTCGAACGCCCGCGCAGACCTTGGCTGTGCATCAGGCGCGCCACGCGCTTGTTGCTGCACAGTATGCCCTCGCACCTGAGCTGTTGATGGATCCGTGGGCTGCCGTAGGTGCCGTGACTGTCGCGGTGAATGCGTGCGATCCGGGCGCTAAGTTCCTCGTCATCCCGGCTGTGGCGACTGCGACTGCGGCTCGCCCAGGCATAAAACCCGCTCCTCGAGACCTTGTAACGCTTGCACAGAAACGCCACCCCGTAACGCGCGCGGTGCTCGGCTATGAATTCGAACTTCGCCTTCGGC
>JBQTIV010000160.1:0-24357 GCA_052387775.1 Betaproteobacteria bacterium | reverse complement strand
CCTGATAGGCGCCTGTGCACATCACCACGTCTACGCGGCCCTCTTGCAGCGCCTTGACCGCGAGGCTCATGTCGTCCTCGAAACTCGCGCCCCGTGCATAGGTTGCCTCGGCGGCAATGGTGGCGCCCCGTCGAGCGAGGCCGCGGGCTACTCCGTCAGTTCCGCTGCGGCCATAGGCGTCGATCTG
Source organism: Betaproteobacteria bacterium (assembly GCA_052387775.1). Taxonomy (GTDB): domain Bacteria; phylum Pseudomonadota; class Gammaproteobacteria; order Burkholderiales; family JACQAP01; genus JACQAP01. The sequence continues at coordinate 24,170 of JBQTIV010000160.1, read as the reverse complement.
GTAGAAGACGCCGATCTCACGAGCACCCGCGCGCCAAAACTGGTCTACCAACGCCATCATTTCCTGTCGGTAGGAGGCGCGGATGTTGAATACGTATTCGACGTACGGAGGCTCCCGCTGGGGTTGCGCGCCGGTAAAAGCACCGACTAAGGTCAAGTCTTCGTCGTGCTCGAGCGCGTACTGCTTGATGAACGGCAAGGCCCGCGTCAGCGTGGGCGTTCCTACGTAACCGGAGAGCAGAAACACGCCTTCTTCTTCCAACAGGCGCAACGTGTTCATGACGCACGGGAGCGGCTCGTAGCGGTCATCGAGAACTGCCACCGAGATGGGCCGGCCGTGGATGCCACCTCGGTCGTTGATCTCGTCGTAGTAGGCCTGGGCCCCGCGGTAAAGTTCCGTACCCAGCGCAGCCGCCGTCCCGGTGAAGGCGGCGCTCATCCCGATTTTGATGGGTCGGGAGGCCGGGGCGAGCCTGGGAGCGCTGGCCTGAAGAGAGGATTTCTCACGGGGCTGACCCGCTGCAGTCCTGACCGGCAAGACCGCGCCGGCCGTCACTCCAGCCATCAACCGAAGAAGCCTTCGCCGTGCGCGCCTTTGCGTATCCATCATTCTTCTGGCTTGATTTGGTCTGGGGTCCAGGGCAGCCTCTCGCGCTGCCAGCGTGACGTTGAAACCGGGCAGCGGATACAGGATCGGCGACTCTGACGCTGCCCCTGAATCAGCGAAATACCTCTTTTACTTTGGGCTGATCGTCGAGGGTCGTCAAGTTGCACTTGTTGGCCCTTTGCAGCTCACCCAATCACCACGCATCGAGCGATCACCCGGGAGGCGAATAGAATTTGCGGTCAACGAACTGAACCCTCGCGCGCGCAAAACCCTCGGATTCAGATCACTTCATGTCACCCTCCCGATAGCGTTGCCAATTGCGCTACGTCGCAAATGGTAAATGACCTATGTCGAGAGCGCTCGACTCGCCAAGCTCGCGGTGAAGCTGCGCCTTCTCGCGACGTCGATGTTCGTGCCGTTCGCCGAAGTGGGAGGGATGATCGCCTTCGCGACCCGCAATTGGAGCCACGTTGAAGCGGTGCGCCGCGCTTGTGGCGAAGATCCTCGGCGGCGCGAAGCCGGGTGACCTGCCGGTGGAACGGCCGATCAAATTCAAGTTCGTTCTGAACCTGAAGGCTGCAAACCAACTGCATCTGACCGTTCCGGACACCGTCATGCTGACGGCGGACAAGGTCATTCGTTGATGTGGGGCTACCGAGGGGTCGACCCCATGACTTCCGCATCCCGAGGGGTTCGCAATTGAACGTCATAGCAAGCAATTTCTAATGCTTTTCCGCAGTCCTTTCTAGCGGGAATGACCGCAGACCGCAGAAATATTCTCACCATTGTTTCCCGGAGTTTCGTATGCTTGGTATCTCTTACGGACTGGAGGTCATGTCATGGCGACCCCAAACCAAAAACAGCCAGCGCAGCATTGGATTGTGCGTTTCCTGCCGCTTGAGACGCTGAAGGAAGCGCGAAATCTCGCGAACAGGTACCAGGAAGGAGAGGGATTCCAGCTTTACGTTTCCGAACGAAAGCGGTTGGTGATTCCGGCCGTTTTGGTCATTGTCCTGATCAGCATTGGATGTGCTGCGGGAACTGTAGTGTTTCTCACCGCAGCGCACGGATTGCTAACGCTCCTGGCGCTTATCCTCGCACCTGTGATCCTGGTCGGCAGTTTGTTCGTCCAGGTGTATGTCTTTTTTTCCTGGCTCGAGAACCGGGCGCTGGCGCAAGCGCTCCGCCACCGGCCGAAGCCGGCACAGGGAACGCTTGCGGCATGGCTAGCGAAAACATTACACATGGAAATGGGTACGTTCCCGGCCGTGCCGTGGATCCTGGCGGCAATCTTTGTCATTGCGCCCCTGGCGATGCTGGCCCATTTCGCGTTGAACGCCGCCTTGGTGTTGATCGCCCTGGCGATCCTGGTGCCGATCGTTTATGCACGACTTGATCGGTGAGCGCGTATGCCCGGCGGCGCAGGTGCGCAAGCAGAATCCGCGCTTTAAGTCAAAGCGCGCCAACCGGCGCCATCAGTCGCTACCCTGCCCCGACTGATCCACCGCGTCGACGTCGCCCTGCTGGCGCCGTAGATCGGCATGGAGTACGTGCACGGCGCTCTGCGTGTAAGCCCTCAACCAGGAGGTCAACTGGTGCCAACTGAAATCGGTGCTTGCCTTTCGCCAGAGCATTCGGATACTGTTGTCCGCCGCAATTTCGGGAAAGGAGCATTCGGTGGCGTCGCCACGACTTCACGAGCACCGCATGGCAGCTGCCCGCGCCGGACTCAGCTACGTCACGGACGGCTTGGCCGGAATAAGCCGGCGCCGCGCCGGCAGGGGTTGGGCCTACTACGACCCGGATGGCGCTCGCATCGCCGATCCGGCTCAGCGAAAACGCATCAGTTCACTGGTAATTCCGCCGGCCTGGACCGACGTCTGGATCTGCCCGGATCCAAACGGCCACATCCAGGCGACCGCGCGCGATGCGCGCGGGCGCAAGCAGTACCGCTACCATCCCTCGTACCGCGAGGCACGCGACAAATCCAAATTCCGCCGCATCCTCGAGTTCAGCGAAGTCCTGCCTGATATTCGCGATCGCGTGGAGCGCGACCTTCGGGCCCGCGACCTGTCGCGACGCCAGATCCTGGCTACTGTCGTGCAGTTGCTGGATCGGACATTGATACGTGTCGGCAACGACGAGTACGCACGCGAGAATCGCTCTTTCGGGCTCACGACGCTCCGTGGACGCCACGTTCAGATCAAGGGCGCGACGCTGCGGTTCAGTTTCCGCGGCAAGAGCGGCGTGCAGCACGACGTGGCGATCACCGACCGCCGGCTGGCGCGCATCGTCCAGCAATGCCAGGACCTGCCCGGGCAGGAATTGTTCAAATTCCTCGACGCCGCGGGAAAGCGGCAATCCGTGGCCTCCGACGACGTCAATGCGTATCTGCGGGTGATCACCGGCCGCGATATCACCGCCAAGGACTTCCGCACTTGGGCGGGCACGATGCTGGCGGCCAGGGAGTTGCGCGCCATGGGGCCGGCATCGAGCCAGCGGGCGACGGAAAAGAACATCGTTGGCGCGATCGACATCGTGGCCGAGCGGCTCGGCAACACACGCGCGGTGTGCCGTAAGTACTATGTTCACCCCGCACTTTTGCAAGCCTATCAACAAGGTCGCACCGCGCCGCTGCCGCTGCCGGCGGGCACGCTGCCGCGCAGCAAGCGCCGCGAAACCCCCGCCCCGGCGCTGCGCCAGGAAGAAGTCGCGGTATTGCAGTTCCTCCAGGAAGAAGCCCCGGGCCCTTAAGCCAGCTTCATCGGTCGGTCGACCAACGCCCCGCTGACAAGGATGAAGGCGGAAGGATGAAGGATGAAGGATGAAGCAAATACGTAGGGGCAAATAATAGTCAATCGTCGTTTTCTCCTGTATTTCTTGGCGACCTTTGCGTTCCTTTGCGTCCTTTGCGTCAACGCTCTTATCGCCGGCCTTCGGCCGGCTGGCGTAACTGGAATTTTCATCCAAGTAAGCCCCTACCCTGCTATCGTGTTCAAAATACAACCATGTTTACCCGCATCAACTTTCTCCTTGGCTTCGGACTGCTGGTCGTAATCGGCTTCTACTTCGTCAGCAAGTACCTCGTGGTGTTGCCGCTATCGAGCATCGCGCCGGATTGGGTCAAGCCCATTGCCGGCCTGGCGGTTCTGGTCAGTCTCGCGCTGACGGTGCAAGTCCTGTCCATGGCGGTGAGCGGCATGGGGGGCGTGGCCAGTTACACGGAAACGGATGGCCCCGGCGCGCTTGCACTTACCGGCCAGGTAACGATCGTCTGCGCGCACGCTGGCCTGGGTTACGTCGCGGTGGCCTTCTTTTCAGAGGGGAGACCTGTCACCGAACTGCAATTGCTTGTCTTGGCCGCCCTCTACTTCACCGGCGTCGCGATTGCGATCCAGGATTGGCGCCAGCGCAACGCGCAGCCCAAGTGAGCATGGTTCCGGAAGGGGAGTTGGTGCAGTTGACCCTGGCGCGGAAAACCTGAACCAACTGAATGGGAGGGTGATGGGCTACTACGCGGTCAAGATCCTGGTGTCCGCCGCACTGATCGTGCTGATATCCGAGATCGCCAGGCGCAGCACCTTGCTCGGCGCGTTGATCGCGTCGCTCCCGATCACCTCGCTGCTGGCGTTCATCTGGCTCTACCTCGACACCGGGGACAGCGCAAAGGTTGCGGCGCTATCCTATGGCGTGTTCTGGCTGGTGCTGCCCTCGCTTGCTTTTTTTGTCGTGCTGCCGCTGGCACTGCGGGCAGGATGGGCATTCTGGCCGGCACTGCTCGCCGCGATTCTCACCACCGCGGCCTGTTACGGCACCATGGTTGCAGTCCTGAGAAGGTTCGGCATCGAGGTTTGACATGACTGTGAAGGCTTTCACGGGCGGTTGCCTGTGCGCACGCATCCGCTATCGAGCCACGGGCAAACCAGCCAATGCAACTCACTGCCACTGCGAGACCTGCCGGCGCGCGAGCGGGGCGCCATTCGTTTCCTGGGCGACTTTTCAGTTCGCCGATTTTGCCTTCACCAAGGGCAAACCCGCGCGCTTCGATTCTTCCGAAATCGCGTTCCGCCAGTTCTGCCCGCACTGCGGAACGCAGCTAACTTTCCAGTTTCGCAAATCGCCACAAACGATCGACGTCACACTCGCAAGCCTGGATGATTCCGGAGCGATTGTGCCGGTCGACCACATCTGGACCAGGCGGCAGATTCCCTGGATCAAACTGGCGGACAGGCTCCCGCGGCACGCTGAAAACAGACCTTCGAGGAAAAAGTGAACGGTCCGCAAAAACTTTTCACCGTCGGCCATTCGACGCTTGCGGCCGACGCGTTTCTAGTGATGCTTGCGGTGCACCGCGTCGAGTTGCTTGCCGACGTGCGCCGCTTCCCTGCTTCTCGCCGCCATCCACAATTCAACCGCGAAGCATTGGCGCAGACGCTGGCTGACAACGATATCGCCTATCTGCATTTTCCCGAACTGGGTGGCAGGCGCGCGCCTAAGCCGGATTCGCCTAACACTGCGTGGCGCGTGGCGGGGTTTCGCGGGTACGCGGATTACATGGAGACCACGGAATTCAACCTGGGCATCGCGCGCCTTGTCGAGGCTGCGCAGAAACAACAAACGGCGATCATGTGCGCTGAACGGTCCTGGCGCAGTTGCCACCGCGGGCTCATTGCAGATCATCTCAAAGCATCGGGAATCGAAGTCATTCACCTCCTCGACACCGCCGATACTGAGTCGCATCCCTGGACTGCGGCGGCGCGAATAATCGACGGCCGGCTTTCCTACGCCGCCGCGGGATTCGACCAGGAACAACTGTCATTTTGAGAGAACCGATGAGTGCAAAGACGCGCTGCAAATGGGCAACGAGCGGTAATGAGCTCTATGTTGACTATCACGACCGGGAATGGGGCGTACCGCAACACGACGACCGGGTACTGTTCGAATTCCTGATCCTGGAAGGCGCACAAGCGGGCCTGTCATGGTCCACCATACTCAACAAGCGTGAAGGCTATCGCAAAGCGTTCAGCGGATTTGATCCCGAAAAGGTCGCGCGCTTTGACAAGGCGAGGATCAACAAGCTTCTGCAAGATCCGGCCATCGTGCGCAACCGGCTCAAGATTGAGTCCGCGGTGATCAATGCCCGCGCGGTCCTCGACGTACAGAAGGAGTTCGGCAGTTTCAACACTTACATCTGGCAATTCACCGACGGCAAAGCCATACAGAATTCGTGGAAGGCCATGAAACAGGTACCCGCCAGTACCAGGATTTCCGATGCGATGAGCAAGGACCTCAAGGCCCGCGGATTCAAGTTCGTCGGCAGCACGATTATGTATGCGCACATGCAGGCCACAGGGATGGTGAATGATCACACGACAAATTGTTTCAGGTGGAAACAACTACGAGGCTAGAGGCTTGAGGCAAGAGACGAGAGGGGGAATTCGAATGCTCGGTGCTCGGTGCCAAGTGACTTTCAGCCGACGAGGGACGGCATACGAGGAGTTGGCGCAAAGGAAGGCAAAATCATGAGAGCAGAAAAGAACTTTACGATCTCGAAGGACAAACGGCGGGTCAGCGTTGCGGATGCGCTCAACGCTGTGGCGAAGATCAGCGAAGGCATCCCTTCGGCTTTCTGTTTCGAACACGGCACGCTCCAGTTAAAGATGTACCGTCCCGCGGGACAGGATCCGCAAAAACCGCATACTCGCGACGAGATTTACGTGATCGCGCGCGGCTCGGGTTGGTTTGTCAATGGCCGCGACCGACATCCCTTCCTGACCGGTGATGTGTTGTTCGTTCCGGCGGGGGTGGAGCATCGATTCGTCGATTTCACCGGCGATTTCTGCACCTGGGTGATGTTCTATGGGCCAGAGGGAGGCGAGGCTGCCTGAAATCTCAATCCCTTAACCGCAGAGGCGCAAAGGCGCAAAGGAAACGCAGAGAAAATCAAACGAAACTCGCCGAAATGCGGGGAGATTCCGATTAGTCCCACCTCGTCGATATATCGTGGTGACGCAGCTATCCATTTCCTTGCTTTTCTTACCTCAAGTTGTTTTGCTTTGCTTTGCGTTTCGTCTGCGCCTTTGCGTCTTTGCGGTGAGGTTTTAATGGCACAAGACAGTTCGAAGCCCGACTTCTGGGAAAGCCGTTACCGAGACCACACCACGCCCTGGGATGCGGGCAAGGTGCCTGCGGCGCTGCGAGAGTTCGCGCCGACAGTTCCCAAGGGTGCACGAGTGCTGATTCCGGGCTGCGGTTCGGCGTACGAGGCCGGTTACCTTGCCGAACGGGGTTTTGACGTTCTGGCGATTGACTTCAGCCCCGCAGCAGTGGAACTGGCGAAGAGGCATCTCTCCCGGTTCGGCGACATCGTTAAGCTCGCCGACTTTTTCACGTTCGATTACGGCAAGCCCTACGACGTAATCTACGAGCGGGCGTTTCTGTGCGCACTGCCGCCGCGAATGTGGCCACAATACGCACCGCGAACTTCACAGCTTCTCCGGCCGGGCGGAGAGCTGGGCGGGTTCTTCTTCTACAAGGCAACCGAAAAAGGTCCGCCATTCGGCACTACGCCTGAAGCGCTGCTCGCTGTGCTCGACCCCTACTTCGAATTGGTCGAAGACAAAGAGGTCACAGACTCGATCCCGGTATTCGAGGGCTCCGAGCGTTGGCAGGTCTGGCGTCGACGTTAACCCAATTAGACACGGGCGAGGCAAAAGCCAAGACCTGGCCCTTTACCTCCTTCGTACGTCTCCACTCGGCTGCACGTCGGGGCGACTGCCCGATGCGGTTATCAGTTTTTCCTGCTTTGCCGATCCAGCCAAAAACTGCCGCCGGTCAAAATAAATCCCAATCCGACGATCCCTAACAAAGTCAGGAACAAAGGATCGCGCGCGTAAATATACAAGCCGAGTAGGCAGACCAGAATAACGCCGCGGACAATCAACGTCGTGCTGTAGAGGGCATGAACACGCAGACGAATAATCTGCAGCACGATGATGCCCAGAGCCAGCAGAACCACGCCGAGCAGACGGGGCAACACATCGCCATATGTGCCATTGGACAAGAGTAATTTCAATGCCAATTGCGGCGCCGTAATAAGCGCAATCCCAGCGGGAATCAGATAACCGACCAAGTAATACAAGCTTAAGTGAGTTCTCTTCATGGTTGACTCCTTACAATTGCCATGAGGGTCACGCCTGACCCCATGATTCAAATCCTTCACCCGGTAAGCGAACGACGGAAAAGCGCGTTGCAGATCCTTGACGGAATGCAGATGTAGGTTGTGCTTACCAGCACTGCGACCGCCGTAAGCACTGCGCCCGCGAGGCATCTGACAACTAGCGCGCCCGACTGAAATGCCAATGCTGTCGCAACTAACCAAACGGCACCGACACCACAGGCGAAACGGGACTGTGCCCGGCATTTGGGCAGTGGTCTGGTATTGCGGAGATAACGAATGCCATAGTTGTAAATTAGATCAAATGGATAGACTGGAAACAACGCGCCGAGTGCCGCGAAAGGCGTCAAGGTCCACAAAATCGCAGGGGATGCCAGAGCTGTTCCTGCGCCGGCTAAGAGTGCACACATCCCGAACGCCATTCGAAGCCACGGCGCAACTTCGGTCAGGGTCTGATCGTCGATGTCGCTGAACCCTTGGACATTCAGGCGTCGCCGCGTGGTCGCGGATAGCGCTTTGCCCATCTGACTTCCTCCTTTCGTCGAGTCTACTTGGAGTTCAGTCTGGTGGACAGGCTGTGTGAATATCTTCTGAGCCCTGGTGAATTCGTGTCCCGGCTTAACGATGTTTCAGCAAAGCCAACTGGCGGTCATGCCAACGGGCTAACAGCAATTGCGAAGCCACGGCACCGCAGAGCGCAAGAAACATGTCCCACTGGGTATCCCAGATATCGCCTTGTGTCGCGAGGAATTCGTCGGCCGCTGATCCAGATGCGATCGCCACCCACCACTCGATGAATTCGTAGAGCGCCGAGACAGCGAGACAGATGCACGAGACAATGAAGAACAGCCAGCCCCTGCCATTCACCACGCTGTTCCTCAGCAGGATCTCGCGGGCGATGATCGCCGGCACGAACCCCTGCGTGATGTGGCCGACGCGATCGTAGTAATTGCGGGCGAGTCCGTACTCGTCCCGCAGCCAACTGAACAACGGCATCTCGGCGTAAGTCCAGTGCCCGCCCAGCATCAGCACCAAGGCATGCAGCCAGATCAGGCAATAGACCAGCATCGTGAGTTTGATTCTGGGGTAGATCGCGACCAGCACGAGCGCACCGGCAATCGCCGGCGCCACTTCCAGGAACCAGATGAAATGATCTTTCGGCACGTAGCCGGACCAAATGAGGATCAGCAGGAATGATCCTAGTAGCGCAAGGTGCCAATGTTTAGGCGTCACCTATGGCTCCTCCTGAAATCGTCACGGCACTTGCTCCACCTTCAAGAACACCCTTCGATCATCCTGACTGCTGGCGCTGCGCTGATACGCCGTGCCGCTGTCGCGCTGCACGCCTTCCCGCGCGATTCCGCCCAATTGAATCCATTCCCCTAGACGCCCGGATACCACGGTATCGACGTGCTGGACATTCAACGCTCCGCTATTCGGGTCGGCGACGCTGTCGCGCCGCGTGCTGATCGAAAGAGTGACCTGGTTACCGCTGACCCGCGGGCGCACGTAGAAACCCGTGCCGACATCACGATACTCGACCGTTTCGGACCCCTGCGCGGACTGGCTTCGCACCGGTATGGATTGGCCGACCTGGATGAAAGCCTCGTTGCCTTCCATGACCTGTAGCGTCTGCACGCCGCCGTCGGAGGTGGTCGATTGCGATTGCGACGCCCGGCCGCGAACGTGATCATCGTCACGCTTGATCACAACGGTTCCACCTTGATTGCTGCCTGTGCCGGGCACTGTTACGCGCGCTCGATCGTTGCCGATCGAACCCGAGACCTCCGCCTCGGACTCCTTCCCGCGCGCGGCACTTTGTTGCCTGACCGAAATCAGCAACTTGCGCGGCATGGCGTCAATCACGTCCAGAACCCTGCGCAACTCGGCGAGGTTCTGCGGCGTGGTTCGAACGACGATGCGGTTCTGCATGCCGCTGATGCTTCCTCCCGGTGCCAGCAGCGGCTTGAGCATGGGGATGACCTGATCTGCGTTGCGATAGTTCAACTCGATGACTTCGAGCACGGTTTGCTGCGCTTGCGCCGCCGCTAGCCAGCACAGTAAGAACGCGCAAACCAAGGCACGAATATCCTGGCACCTCAGGATTATGGCCTCACCCCTCACCCCACTCGCCTCACGCCTCACGCCACACCCCTCACGCTCTCGCCTCACGCCCCTTACCTCCCGCCTCACCCCCTTAGCCTCTCGCCTTACCCGCCAACCTCCACTCCCGCGGCAGCTCGCGGCTCGCCGGATCCTGGCGGTAAAACTCCGCCAGTTGCGCATACACCGCCGGATAGGTCCCGCGCACGATGTCCGGCATCTCGAAAAACGCTTCGCTCACCACCGCGAAAAACTCTCCCGGCGCCTCGGCCGCGTACGGATCGATGTCGGTGTCTTCGCCAGCTTCCACGCGTCGGCAGAGGTCCTTGTATGCCTCGGTGAATGCCTGCGCCCAGGCCTCGCGGCTCATGCCGGCGTTAAGCGGCGGGAAACCATTGGCCTCCCCATTGAGCATGTCGAGTTTATGGGCAAACTCGTGGATCACCACGTTGACGCCGTCGACATCACCGGCATTTTCGATGTCGGCCCACGACAGGATCACCGGCCCCTGCAGCCAGGCCTGGCCGGAATACGAACTCTCGTCGGTCTCGATCAGTCCTTGGTCATTGCGGAATTCGTGACGCGGGACGAATTCATCCGGGTAAACGATGATCTCCACCCAGCCGTCGTAGTAGTCGATGCCAAGGTTCAACACCAGAATGCAGGCCTGGATCGCGATCCCTAGCTTCATCTCCGGCTCCAGCAGCAGTCCTCTCGCTGCGGAGATCTGTTTTTCGTGAAGGAACAACACCACGAGATCGCGCAACTGCCTGAGCTCCGGCTCGGTGAGCCGCATCGCGAATGAAAAACGGTTGACCGCGCTCCGCCAGGCCGCGTCGTCCACCCCGCCGCCCCGCAGAACGCGTTGCCTGCGCCATTGCCGGATGCCGAACATCAGCGTCGCTTCCCGCGCTCATGAACGCGGCTCAGCGGACTCACTTTCGTCCTCCTGCGGCGAATCGAGCAATGCGCGCTCGAACTCGCGCACTTGATCGAGCTGATCGAGCTCGACGCGTTCGATCTGGGAAAAGCGCCGGCTGATCTTGTCGCTGCTGATCTGCACCTGCTGCGCGTCTTCATGCGCCTGGCGGATGTGATCCGCGAGCTTCTTCATGCGCGCGTCGAAGCGCGAGAAATCCTTGCCGAGCTTGCCGAGTTCGTCCTTGATGATGTGCACCTGCTCGCGGGTAGCGACATCTTTCATCACCGCGCGCGCCGTGTTCAGAACGGCCATCAGCGTGGTAGGCGAGACGATCCAGACCCGCCGCTGCATGGCGAAATCCACCACTTCTGCATGGTATGCGTGGATCTCGGCGAACACCGCCTCCGCCGGCACGAACATGACCGCGCCGTCGGACGTCTCGCCGGGGATGATGTACTTGCCGGTGATGTCCTCGACGTGCTTCTTCACGTCGGCGCGGAATTGCCGCTTCGCCACCGCACGATCCGCCTCGGACACTCCGGGCTCGTACATGCGGTGGTAGTTCTCCATCGGAAACTTGGAATCCACCGCCACCATGCCGGTCGGCTCGGGAAGCTTCAGCACACAGTCGGCGCGCGCACCGTTCGACTTGAAGGTGTGCTGAAACTCGTAGGCCACCTCGGGAAGGACGTTGCGCACCAGGTTCTCCAGCTGCACTTCACCGAAAGCACCGCGCGAACGCTTGTCGCCCAACAGTTCCTGCAAGCTCACCACGTTGGTGGTCAGGCCGTCTATCTTCTTCTGTGCTTCGTCTATGGTGGCAAGGCGCGCCATCACGCTGACGAAGGTCTCGTTGGTTTTCTTGAAACCCTCTTCCAGGCGCTCGCTGACGCGCCCACTGATCTGCTCCAGCCGTGTGTCGGTGGTCTTGGACAGCAGTTCCATCGAAGCGGCCAGCTGCGCGGTGGCGTTGCGCATGGTGGTCTGGATCAGCTCCTGCTCAGCCCGGTTTTGTTCGGCGAGCGTCTGCAGGATCCGGGTAAGCACCTCGCTGCGCAGCTGATCGTGCTTGCCCTGCAGCTCGGTGTTCATTTCGGCAAGGCGCTGCGTCAGGGTCTCGCGGTTGGCAGACAACTCCTCGGCCTGCTTGAGCTGCAAGGTCGCGAGAGCGGTGCGGGTCTGGATCAGTTCCTGGGAAACGGTGTTGCGCAACCGCTCGGACAGCTCGGTTTGCGAGGCGGAAAGCCGGTCGCCAAGCGTGTTCAGTCCCGAGTTCAGATCTTTCAGCATCGCCAGGTGCTTTTCTTCGAGCACGCGGGCGAGCGACTCGGGATGGCTCACCTGGCGGCGTGCCATCGATGAAACGATGAAGATCAGAACGACGACCGCGAGCAGCGTCGCGGCGGAAACGATCAACGCAACAGGAAAATCAGGCATCGGACCATTTTAGCCGATGCGCCACAACCTGGAGGCGGAAAGGAAGGATAAACCTCAACGCAGCGGCGCAGAAGGCGCAGAGTTCGCAGAGGTGAAATAGAAGGAATTCCGACGCCTAGGGGTGCGAGGAAACGGTGATCTCCCGGTACCGAGGTACGCACCTTCAGGCTCTTTTCAACCCCAATCCTGGTTTTCTCTGCGTCCTTTGCGTCCTCTGCGCCTCTGCGTTGGGTGTATTCAAGCCGCCGCAGGCGTGCTGTCGCGCGAAGCGCGCTTGCGCTCATGCTCCTTCAGGTGGCGCTTGCGGATGCGGATGGATTTCGGAGTGATCTCCACCAGTTCGTCGTCGGCGATGAACTCCACCGCTTTTTCCAGAGTGAGTTCGATCGGGGGCACCAGGCGCACCGCTTCATCGGTGCCGGACGCGCGCACGTTGGTCAACTGCTTGCCCTTGATCGGGTTGACGACCAGGTCGTTGTCGCGCGAATGGATGCCGATCACCATGCCCTCGTAGAGCGCATCGCCCGGCGAGACGAACATCCGGCCGCGGTCCTGCAGCTTCCACAGGGCGTAGGCGACCGCTTCGCCATCGTCCTGGCTGATCAATACGCCATTGCGGCGCTCTTCCATCTCGCCCTTCAGCGGGCCGTAGTCGTCGAAAATGTGGCTGGCTAGCCCCATGCCGCGCGTGATGGTGAGGAACTCGCCCTGGAATCCGATCAGCCCGCGCGCGGGAATGCGGTACTCTAGGCGCACGCGGCCCTTGCCGTCCGACTGCATGTCCTGCAGGTCGCCGCGGCGGCGGCCGAGTTCTTCCATCACCGCACCCTGGTGGAGGTCTTCCACGTCCACGGTGAGCAACTCGTACGGCTCCTGCTTTTCCCCGTTGACGGTCTTCATCACCACCCGCGGGCGGCCCACCGCCAGCTCGTAGCCTTCGCGGCGCATGTTCTCGAGCAGTATGGTGAGGTGCAGTTCGCCGCGTCCGGATACCACGAAGGTGTCGGAATCGGCGGTGAACTCCACTTTGAGCGCGACGTTCGATTGCAGTTCGCGTTCGAGGCGCTCGCGAATCTGCCGGCTGGTGACGTACTTGCCGTCCCTGCCCGCCAGCGGCGAGGTATTGACCAGGAAGTTCATGGTGAGCGTGGGTTCATCCACCTTCAGTAAAGGAAATGCTTCGGGTGTCGCCGGGTCGCAAATGGTGGCGCCAATGCCGACTTCGTCCACACCGTTCACCAGCACGATGTCGCCGGCCTGCGCTTCCTCGACCACAGTGCGCTCCAGCCCCTTGAACATCATGACCTGGTTGATCTTGGCCATCACCGGCTCGGCATCGGGTCCATGCATCACGGCGACCTGCTGGCCGGAGCGGATGCGCCCGCGCGCTACGCGCCCGACGCCAATGCGGCCGACGAAGCTGGAATAGTCGAGCGAACAGATCTGCAGTTGCAGCGGCGCGTCGGGATTGGCTTCGCGAACCGGCACGTTTTCGAGAATGGCATCGAAAAGCGGCCGCATGTCCTGACCCGGTTGGTCGTGCTTCAACGATGCCCAGCCCTGCAGCGCGGAGGCATAAATCCCCGGGAAATCGAGCTGAGCCTCGGTGGCGCCGAGCTTGTCGAACAGATCGAAGGTCTGGTTGACCACCCATTCGGAACGCGCGCCAGGACGGTCGACTTTGTTCACCACCACGATGGGCTTGAGTCCCTGCGCCAGGGCCTTGCGTGTAACGAAACGGGTCTGGGGCATCGGCCCTTCAACTGCGTCCACCAACAGCAAGACGCTGTCCACCATCGACAGCACGCGTTCGACTTCACCGCCGAAGTCGGCGTGGCCGGGCGTGTCGACGATGTTGATGTGGGTGCCCTGATACTGCACGGCGCAGTTCTTGGCGAGGATGGTAATGCCGCGCTCGCGTTCCAGTTCGTTCGAGTCCATCACCCGCTCGGTGACGTGCTGGTGGGCGGCAAAGGTGCCCGCCTGGCGCAGCAGCTTGTCCACCAGCGTGGTCTTGCCGTGGTCCACGTGGGCGATGATGGCGATGTTGCGAACGTTGCGGCTCATGCAATGCAGTGTTCCGAAAAAGGTCGCGCAGTGTACCACGGGCACCGTTGCAATTCATTGAATTTTCGCTCTTTGCCGTCTAAAGAAGGACTTTCACCGCAAAGACGCAAAGAATGCAAAGAAGAGCAGAAAAGCAGAAGAATATACCCGGTAAAAGACCTGGGCTATATGGAAGCGGGCTCGATCGAGAGTATCGACAATCCAGGTTTCGAACGACATCAACCTTTTTTCGATGGCCGTTTTCCTTTGCGTTCTTTGCGTCTTTGCGGTGAACGATTTCGAACTTCCTAGGCGCTGGCGCGGAAGACCTCCATGGGCGGCGTGCGCAGCACTTTCGCAGTCCCCAGCAGGCCCGCGATCGCCACGCCGACCGCGCCGGCGGCCAATCCCGCCAGCCATATCCAGGCATTTATGCTGTAAGGCACGTTCAGCACCTGTTTGGCGAGCACGAAACCCACCGCGCTGGCGCCCACCGCGGCGAGCAACCCGGCCAACGCGCCGATCAGCAGAAATTCCGCCAACTGTACCGAGCGCATTTGCGCGCTCGCTGCCCCCAGCGTGCGCATCACTGCCGCGTCGAACACGCGTTCGTCGTGGGTGCTGCTCACCGCGGCATACAGTACCAACAGTCCGGCGGCGAGGCTGAACAGGAACACGAATTCGATCGCTCGCACCACTTGGTCCATCATGCGCTGGATCTGGGCGAGGATTGCAGCAACGTCAATTACCAGCACATTCGGGAACTGTTTCACGATTTCGTCCATCACCACCGATCGCGATGCGGGCAGGTGCAGGCTGGTCACGAAGCTGCCGGGATAGCGCTCCAGCACGCCCGGCGGCGCGATCACAAAAAAATTCACGCGGAAGGAGTCCCAGTCCACCGTGCGTAGCGAGCTGATCTTCGCCGTCAGGCGCGATCCACCAATGTCGTAGGTCAGGTTATCGCCCAGTTTCAAGCCCAGTTTTTCGGCGATGCCTTGTTCCACGGAGAGTAGCCGCTTGCCGGCGTCGGACACACCAAACCAACGGCCGGCGACGATCACGTTGTCGGGCTGCATCTTCTCCGACCACGACAGGTTGAACTCGCGGTCAATGAGGCGCCGCGCCTGCTCCTCAACGTAGTCTTTGGACGATACGGGCCTCGCGTTGACTTCCACCAGGCGGCCCCGGATCATCGGGAATAGCACCGGCGGCGGCAGTTGCTGGCGGGCAAAAAAGTCCGTGATCTGCGCAACCTGGTCGGGCTGGATGTTCACCAGGAAGCGATTCGGCGCATTCGGCGGCAGGCTGCTCCGCCAACTCTCCAGCAGGTCGGAACGCACCAGCGTGAGCAGGATCAATGACATCATGCCCAGACCCAGGGCGATCACCTGGATCACCGTGCCCACGGTGCGGCGGCGCAGGTTAGCAAGCCCGAAGCGCCAGTTCAGTCCCGCGCCGCGGCTCAACGACGACAGCACGCGCAACACCAGCAGCGTCAAAGCAGCGGAGGCGATCATGGTGCCGAGCACGCCGCCAAGCACATACGACCCGAGTTCCAGATCCTCCGCCTGCCACAGGATCAGGCCCACCATCGCGGCGCCGCCCAGCAGATACGCCGACATCCCGAAGGAGTCCGGCGCACCCAAATCCCGGCGCAGCACCCGCAAAGTCGGCACCTTCTTGAGCGCAATCAACGGTGGCAGCGCAAACCCGAGCAGCAGCACGAAACCCGCGATCAAGCCTTGCAGCACCGGCAACCAGCCCGGCGCGGGCAGGCTTACCGACACCATGGGCGCGAGCAGCGCCGCCAGCAGGTACTGGCACAGGAAACCGATGGCGCAGCCGATTGCGCTGGCGACCAACCCGATGATCGCGAACTGCAGCGCGTGCAACGCGAGGATCAGCGACTGGCCCGCGCCCAGGCAGCGCATGATGGCGCAGGCATCGAGATGTCGCTGAAGATAACGGCGCGCGGCGAGCGCAACCGCAACACCGGCGAGAATAACCGTCAGCAGCGCGGACAAGCCCAAATAGCGCTCGGCACGAGTCAGCGCTGAGTTGATTTCGGGGCGCGCTTCGCGGATGTCTTCGACCCGCTGACCGGGGCCGATCGTCTGCACGGCGTAATTGCGAAACGCTGCCACATCTTGCATTTCGCCGGCAACGAACAGGCGGTAAGACACCCGGCTGCCGACTTGCACCAGGGCGGTGGAAGCGAGATCGTCCATGTTGAACATCAGCCGCGGGCCGAGATTGAGAAACCCGACGCTCGACTCCGGTTCCTCGCTCACCATGGCCGCCACAGTGAACTCGCGCTCACCGAGAGCAACGCGATCGCCGATCCCGATATCGAGCCGGCGCAACAGGCGATCGTCTACCCAGACGCTTCCCGGCGCCGGTATGTGCGCCGGTTCGAAGTCCGGCCCGGCCGCGTGCTGGCGGATGCGCAGTCTGCCACGCAGCGGGTAACCCGCCAACACTGCCTTCACTTCGGTCAGCAGCGCGCGATCTCTTGCTTGTGTCATGCTGGGAAAGCGCACGGCTTCGGTGAGTGCGAGCCCGAGGCGCCTCGCCTCGCTGCGAAACGATTCCGCGATCGGCGCATCGGACACCACGACCAGGTCGGCGCCCAGCAACTGGTTGGCTTCGAGCGTGAGCGTGCGGCCTACCCGGTCGGCAAAGAAGGCCACCGTCGTCAGGCTCGCCACTGCGATGATCAGTGCCACTACCAGCACGCGCTGCTCGCCCGCACGCCAGTCGCGACCGAGCATGTGCGCCGCCAGGCGCAGCACGCCACCGGTACTCAAATGCTCAACGGTGCTCATCGCTGGTCAGCCTCCCGGCAGCAAGCTTGAGTTGGCGCGGACAGCGCCGGGCAATCGCCTCGTCGTGGGTCACCAGCAACAACGTGGTGCGGCTTTCCCGGTTGAGCGCGAACATGAGCGAGATGATCTCTTCGCCGGTGACGGAGTCTAGATTGCCTGTCGGCTCGTCGGCAAACAGCAATCGCGGTTCGGTGGCAAAAGCGCGCGCCACCGCGACGCGCTGCTGCTCCCCGCCGGAAAGCTGCCGCGGATAATGCGCGAGCCTCTCCGCCAGGCCCACGCGCCCCAGCCAGGCGACGGCCTTCTGTCTCGCGCCATGGTTTCCGGCGAGCTCAAGAGGCAGCATCACGTTTTCCAGCGCGGTCAACGCCGGAAGCAGCTGGAAGGACTGGAACACGAAACCGACCTGGTTGCGGCGCAGCCGCGCGCGACCGTCCTCGTCTAGGGCGAACAGGTCGGCGCCGTTGATGTGTACTTCCCCGGCGGTGGGCACGTCCAGTCCCGCCAGGAGCGCAAGCAGTGTAGTCTTGCCCGAACCGGAAGCGCCAAGGATCGCGCAGGCTTCCCCGGCCGCGATTTCCAGCGAGATATCCTGGAGGATGGTGAGCGTGGTGGCGCCGGTGGAGACTTGCTTCGTCAATCCGACCGCCTTCACAATTGGCGGAAAAGGTCCCTGAGACATGTGGCTGCGATTTTTCCTGCTGTTGATCTTGACTGCGATTGCGCCTGCGCATGCCGCGCGCACGATCCTGGTCTTCGGCGACAGCCTGTCGGCGGGCTACGGTCTGCCACAGGGCAGCGGCTGGGTGAGCCTGCTGGAACACCAGCTCAAGCGCGACCGCCTCGACTACACCGTCGTCAACGCAAGCATAAGCGGCGAGACCACGCTCGGCGGTCGCAATCGCATCAGCACCACGCTCGCGGAACACCAGCCGGCGGTCGTCATCGTCCAGCTCGGAGGCAACGACGGCCTGCGCGGCAATTCGATCGAACAGACCCGGCGTAACCTGATCGCCATCGTCGAAGCCTCGCGCAAGGCCGGCGCCAAGGTGCTCCTGGTGGGAATGCGCATTCCACCCAACTACGGCCAGGTTTACACGCGGCGCTTCGAAGCGCTGTTCGCCGAGGTGGCTAGACAGCAGAACGCATCGCTGGTTCCGTTCATGCTCCAGGGCGTCGCCGACAAACGCGATTGGTTTCAGTCCGACGGCATCCATCCGGCCGTCCAAGCACAGCCCCGCATCCTCGACAATATTTACCGCCGCCTGCGTGCCCTGCTTACGCCACAGCGTACCTGACGGGCGCGAGCAAATGGCGGCGGCCGCGCGTGTAAACTGATGCCTCCCGCATCCCGGGCAGCGCGTTTAGAGCATGAATCAGGACACGGTCACGGTAGCACAGCTTGCCGATTTCGACGACATCGTGGATGTGCGCTCGCGCGCCGAGTTTGCTCTGGATCACATTCCAGGTGCGATCAATTGTCCGGTGCTCGATGACGAGGAGCGCGCGCGCGTTGGCACGCTCTACGTTCAGGTCTCGCCCTTCATCGCGAGGAGAACCGGCGCGGCGCTGGTCGCGCGCAACATCGCCCGGCACATCGACACGAGTTTCGCCGACAAGCCAAAGAACTGGCGGCCATTGATCTACTGCTGGCGAGGTGGCCAACGAAGCGCGGCCATGAGCCAGGTTTTGCGCCAGATCGGCTGGGATGTGAAGCGGCTGGCCGGCGGATACAAGGCTTACCGCTTCGCGGTGGTTACCGGCATTGAGGCCGTGACCGCAAAGCTCAGCTATCGGGTTATCTGCGGCCTTACCGGTTCCGGCAAGACCAACCTGCTGCGGCATCTCGAAAAACGCGGTGCGCAGACGCTCGACCTGGAGCAGTTGGCCGCACACAGGGGGTCGCTTCTGGGCGATCTGCCCGGGATGCAGCAGCCTTCGCAGAAAATGTTCGAGAGCCGACTGTGGCTGAAACTCAAAAGCCTGGATTCGCTGCGGCCTGTGTTCATCGAGTCGGAAAGCCGCAAGGTCGGCAACCTGAGGGTGCCGGAGCCGCTGATTCGGCGCATGTGGCAGAGCGAATGCGTCTGGCTGGAGGCCGCCGCGCCGGTGCGCGTCGCGCTGCTGTTGCGCGATTACCACCACTTCACCCGCGACATGCCGGCCCTTCATGCAAGACTTGATTGCCTGCTGCAACGGCATGGGCGCGAAAAGATCAACAACTGGAAAGATAAAATCGCCAACGCCGAGTGGCCGGAATTCGTGACCCGGCTGCTGCAGGAACACTACGATCCGGCCTACGTCAAGTCCATCGCCCGCAATTATCCGCGTCTCGACGGCGCTGCTTACGTGCGCATGACCGACGGCAGCGACCGGGACTTCGAGCGCGCCGCGAGCTCGCTGCTCGACCCCGCTTCTGCGGAAACCGTCTAAACAATTTTTCACCGCAAAGACACAAAGAACGCAAAGATAGAGCAGGAAAATAGCCGGGGAAAACCCGCAATGTGCGGAACCGCTTTTGTCGCGAGTGTCGGCGGTCCAGGTTTCGAACGACATGAACGGTTTTTTCCTGTTGTCGGGATTTCCTTTGCGTTCTTTGCGTCATTGCGGTGACAAGAGCTAAAAATGAAACTGGCGCTGAAAATCGACGTCAACACCTATCTCGGCACCCGCGACGGCGTGCCGCGGCTGATTGACACACTCAAGGCGTACGACGCCGGCGCCACGTTCCTGTTTACGCTCGGCCCCGACCGGTCCGGCCGCGCCGTGAGGCGCCTGTTTCACCCGGGTGTGTTTTCCAGGGCGTGGCGCAATCAGACGATCCGCAACTACGGATTGAGAACGCTTTTCTACGGCACGCTGTTACCGGCGCCGGACATCGGCACGGAATGCGCCGACATCATGCGCCGGGCTCGCGATGCGGGCTTCGAGGTCGGCATTCACGGCTTCGACCGCGTGCTCTGGCAGCGCAAGGCTGCGGGCGCCGACGCGGAGTGGACGCGCCGCCAGATGGACCTCGCCTGCGCCCGGTTCGAGAAGATTTTCGGCGAACCGGCCCGCGTCCACGGCGCCGCAGGCTGGCAGATGAACCGTTACGCTTATCGCCTGACCCAGCGGCTGGGCTTCGGATATTGCTCGGACACCCGCGGGAGCGGGCCGTTTGTGCCGATATACCAGGCCGAGATCGTTGCCTGTCCGCAAGTACCAACCACGCTGCCGACCCTGGACGAACTGATCGGGCTTGACGGCGTGACCGCGGGCAACGTGGCCAAGCGAGTGCTGGAACTGACGCGCGAAGTGCCTGAAACCGGCCATGTGTACACCGCGCAAGCGGAGCTCGAAGGCAGGCGTCTTGCCCCCGCGTTCGAAAAGCTGCTGGAGGGCTGGCATGCGCAGGGATACGAACTGGCCTCACTGCGCGACTATCTGCAATCGCTGGAAAAGCGGGATCTTCCGCGCCACGAGGTGGCGGTGGGCCCGTTGCCCGGCCGTGCCGGGGCCTTCGCGCTGCAGGGGCGGACGTTTCTCGACGGCGCCTGATTAAGGCTTAACCTCTTTCATTCCTCATCGCAGAGGCGCAAAGGCGCAGAGGAAACGCAAAGGAAAGCAAAACATCTTGAGGTTAATAAGCAATGAGGTGGATAGCCGCACCAGCGCGATATGTCGACTCAGTGGGGCAAATCGGAATCTCCCCGCTTTTTGACATGCATCGTCTGGTTTTCTCTGCGTTTCCTCTGCGCCTTTGCGCCTCTGCGGTTAGGCTCTATTTGGGTATTGCTTTCGGCGAGGGTTTCGGTAAACATAGCCCGCAGGAATGGAATCAATCTTGGTCGGACTCAAGGTTCCCGATTTCGAGGTTGCCTCGACCGGGAACCGGATGTTCAAGCTCTCGGAAGCACCGGGAAGCTCGCTGGTCCTCTACTTCTATCCCAAGGACAACACCCCCGGCTGCACCACCGAGGGTCAGGAGTTCCGCGACCTGTACGGCGAGTTCACCCGCCGCGGCTGCGCCGTCTACGGCGTCTCGCGCGACAGCATCAAGTCGCACGAGGGTTTCAAGGCCAAGATGAGTTTTCCCTTTGACCTGCTGTCAGACCCCGAGGAAAAGGTCTGCAACCTGTTCGGCGTCATCAAGATGAAGAACATGTACGGCAAACAGGTGCGGGGCGTAGAACGCAGCACATTCGTCATCGATCAGACCGGCGTGGTTCGCAGGGAATGGCGCGGACTGAAAGCGCCCGGCCACGCCCGGGAGGTTCTGGAATTCGTAAAATCCTTCAAGTGAGGCGGTAATGGGCAATGCGCTATGGGTTATGCGTAGTCGTGATGCAACGGCCAGCCTGACCCATCACCCATCACTCATCACCCATCACGGGTTCATCATCACAGGAAAATGATCCATCGCAAGCCCGGTCCCACACTAGTCACCAAGCTGCAACCCGTCACCAAGCTGTTCGTCCTCGACACCAACGTGTTGATGCACGATCCCACCAGCCTGTTCCGCTTCCAGGAACACGACGTCTATCTGCCGATGGCCACGTTGGAGGAGCTCGACTCCAACAAAAAGGGCATGTCCGAGGTCGCGCGCAACGCGCGCCAGGCCAGCCGTTTTCTCGACGAGATTGTCTCCAAGGCCGTCGAGGATATTTCCGCCGGCATTCCGCTGGAAAACGCCGGCGCCAAGGAGGCGACCGGACGCCTGTTCCTGCAGACCGAGGCGATCAACGGCGAGTTGCCGGCGCGCCTGGCCGCCGGTAAGGCGGACAACCAGGTCATAGGCGTCGTCAAGCATCTCCAGGAGGGGCACGACAAGCGCGGGGTGATCCTGGTCAGCAAGGACATCAACATGCGCATCAAGGCGCGCGCGTTGGGCCTTGCAGCCGAAGACTACTTCAACGACAAGGTGCTGGAAGACACCGACCTGCTCTACACCGGCGTGCGCGAATTACCGGCCGACTTCTGGGACCAGCACGGCAAGGAGATGGAGTCCTGGCAGCAGGAAGGCCGCACCTACTATCGCGTGCGCGGGCCGCTGTGTGCAAGCCTGATGGTGAACGAATTCATCTACCACGAAGCCGGCAAACCGTTCTATGCGCAGGTCAAGGAACAGAGCGGCAAGACTGCGGTCCTGCAGACCATCAGGGACAACACCCACCAGAAGAACAACGTCTGGGGCATTACGGCGCGCAATCGCGAACAGAACTTCGCGCTCAACTTGTTGATGAATCCGGACGTCGATTTCGTCACGCTGCTCGGCCAGGCCGGCACCGGCAAGACGCTGCTGACACTCGCCTCCGGACTGATGCAGACGCTGGAGGACAAGGTCTACTCGGAAATCATCATGACCCGCGTCACCGTCCCGGTAGGCGAGGATATCGGCTTCCTGCCTGGCACGGAAGAGGAAAAAATGACGCCGTGGATGGGCGCGCTGGAGGACAACCTCGATGTGCTCAACAAGACTGACGACGAGGCGGGCGAATGGGGGCGCGCGGCAACCCGCGACCTGATTCGTTCCCGGATCAAGGTCAAATCGCTCAATTTCATGCGCGGGCGCACCTTCATCAACAAGTTTCTCATCATCGACGAGGCGCAGAACCTTACGCCGAAGCAGATGAAGACGCTGATCACGCGCGCCGGGCCCGGCACCAAGGTCGTGTGCCTTGGCAACATATCCCAGATCGACACGCCCTACCTGACCGAGGGCAGTTCCGGCCTCACCTACGTCGTCGATCGCTTCAAGGGCTGGGCTCATAGCGGCCACGTGACCCTGATGCGTGGCGAAAGATCGCGGTTGTCCGACCGCGCGGCCGAAATTCTTTGACGCGCCGCGCGGCGTCTTGACCTGCCGCCCGCAGCAAGGCGCGGGGCATTGCACAGCATCCGCTAACCGACTAAACTCGCGGGCACTACATATGGTGCGTATGCGCTGAAACCCTACAACATATAGATTGAAAGCGAGTGCATAGACCGATCCCACCACCACGTTGGGCGTGGCAGGCGATAACGGCCTTCGCTGGATTATTCACCCTTGTTTCCGCGCTCGCCGATCCGGTAGACCTGTGGCGCATCACTGTCCGCTCCCACCAACGTGAGCCGCTCAAGGCGGTCGCCACGCTGCAGGCGCTTGCGGGAGAACGTATTACCCAGGAATGCGTGTCCATGGGGCCGGAGAGCGACGCACCCGGCTCCGACGCCCCTTTCCTGAGCGCTGCCCGCCTCGTGCTGAACGCAACGGGCGACGCAGTTGAAATTTCCACCGACTTCCCCATTTCCTCCCCCACCCTGGCACTGGTCCTTCGCGTCCAGTGTCCAGGGGGCTTTTTTTACGCGCGCCATTTCACGATTTTGATCCCGCCTGGGCCGAAGGCTTGGCAGGCATCGGTCCAACCCGCGTCGAAGGCAACGCAGGCATCGGTCCCGTCGCCACCGAGGGCAACGCGGGCATTGCCGCAACCGCCTGAACGGACGTTCACACTAAGAGTCGGCGCGGGTGAATCAGTGGAAAGCCTCGCCATTGCGATTTTCCCGAAAAATCGCAAGCCGCGGCAACTGCTGGTCGAGGAGGTCATCAATCTGAATCCGCAGGTTTTCCCCGACGGGAAGCTCAAGCCGGTCGCGGCCGGCACGGTGTTGTTTTTCCCCGAGCTTCGCGGCCTGTCCGAACGCGCCGGCAAGCTGGCGGCGAGTAGTCGCAATGTCGTGCGGCCGTCGCGGCGGGCTCCGGCCGCAAAGCAACCCGATGCAGATGCCGGTCCCGCTCCCGAAGCTGTCGCCCCGGTCAAACGGCCCGTCAAACGGCGGACCGCAGTCATCAAGCCCGGCGAACCTATCAGGCTGCGCCGGGCTCTGGAGCTTGGCGAGAAGCCGGGGCCCCAGGAATGCCAGGCCCTGCTGCCGTTGTGCGGGATCGAGCAAGCACTGGGCGGGGTCCCGTCCGAATTCGAGGAAAAAGTGCGCGGCATCGATTCGGGCATACAGGATTTGCGCTTGAAGCAGGAGAGCATAGACAGCCAGCTCGCCAGGCTGGAGCAATCTCTGGAAACGCTGCCGA
>JBQTIV010000159.1:0-5854 GCA_052387775.1 Betaproteobacteria bacterium | reverse complement strand
CCGTTGCCGTTGCCGACAACGGGGCCGCCGCAAACCGACGCGGCGGAGACACCAACAATGTTAGTCGTGGCGGCGGTGTAATCCCCGGGGAAACCACGGAAGCGGTCCTGGAAGCCAAAGAACGCTGCCTTTATCCCGTCCTGCTGAGCGATAAGGTTGCGCACGCGGGCGCTGATGATGAGTTCCTGGCCTTTCAGGATACCGCCGAGCAGCAAGCCGATGATGACCAGCACGATGGCGATTTCAATGAGGGTAAAGCCCTGACTATGTTTGCGGTTCATGTTCGTGGCCCTCCGTTCTTGGAGCGTTATGGTGCGCCTTGCTCCGCCAGAATCATGCCAAACGCGCTGGGAAGCTGAAAACTTTGGTATTTACAATAAGTTAATGTTTTTCGTGGAGCCAAATCCAGGCTGCAGTCGTCGGTCAGGACTTACTCGCGCGAGTTCGCAAAAATGACATAAGCCATTGTTAATTTAACGATTATAGTCACATCACAACGGCGCAAATGGATCAGGAACCGACTCCCACGTGGCGGACGGCTTGAAGGCCATTTGCCCGACGGGCTGATTCCGAGGCATACGGCCGGTTGAAGGGCACACGCCCGACGAGTTGGTCGCCAAGTGTCATCTTCCCGACGGAATTGACGATTTTTCAGCAGCCTGGAGGGCGTTCAGGCGCTCAGTCAGGAAATGTGCCTCGTGGGCATCGGTGATTGCGCCGCTTGCCAACAAACCCCCGAGAAGGATCTTGGCGGTTTCGTATTCGCCCATGTCCTCGAGCAAAAAAATGTGCATCTGCCTGGCCCAATGGGGGACCTCCGCCGAGGTGGCAAGGGTGTTGATGGCGCGCGCGTAGTGCAGCGCGAGCCCGAGGTCGTGGAGCCGGTGCTTGGCCATGATTGCCGCCTGCCCGAGCCAGCGCCAGCGCCGGTTCGGATCGAGCAGAAACTGGCGATATACCAGGTCCAGCATCTGCCGCTGCTTCTTGTCGTCCGGTACCTGGAAATAGACCTGCGAGGCCATCAACAAGGGATACTGGCCCGGAGGATCGAGTTCCAGAATCCGGATCAGCCAGTCTTGCACCCGATCGTAGTCGAGTTCCTTGAACGGAATACTGATGCCGGGCTGGGTGTCGAACGCCTGCAGATACAGGGACAGCAGATTGGCGGCTGCGATCGGCTCGCCCAGCGAGGCCAGTCGAAGCCCTGCTGTCCGGGGCGCTCGCGGAAGGTCCGCGGCCGTGGCGGCCGGGCGCGGCTCGACTGATTTGAGCGCAAGTTGCAAAGCCAGCGCCGCGGCAAGCAGCGCCAGCACGGCGCCGGGTACGGTCGAGATCGGGCGTTCGCCCATTGGGGGTCAAAAATTCTTGCGGTAAAGATCGAACATTGCCGCTGCAAGCAGCAGACTTACATAGACCACGGTCTGCAACACGATGTCGAGCAGTGCGGGTAAACCGCCGGCGTCGTTCACCAGCCAGGCGGTCTGTGTAAATGCATCCATGCGCGGCAGCGCGATCGCAAGGGCATCGGCGAGCACGGCACTCGCCTTCTGCGCGAATCCGTCGGCCCCAAGAAGGCTCGAGCCGCTCATCAGTTGAATCGCGCTTATGGATCGGGCGAGCAGGTAAAATGCCGTGACGAAAGCGGCGGCGGGCAATAGTTGCGTGAACGTGGTAATGCAGAACACGCTGAGCGCAGTAATGATCAGCAGTTCCATCGCCAGCGAGCACCCCCATGCCAGCGCCGCATTGGCGGGGGCGAGGACTGCCACCGGCATGGTGACAATCGCTGCGACGGCGAGAGCCACGATTGCAAAGCCGAGAAACTTGCCCATCAGATAACCGGGGCGCGGCAAATCCAGGGACAGCATCAGTTCCAGGACCTTATCGTTGAATTCGCGGGTAAAGCCGTTGACAATGTAAAGGGTGATCAGGAACACGCTGGCAACCCGCAGAGTCGAGGCCAGAATCGCGATCTGCAGCCGTGCGCTTTCGGTGACCGCGAGTTCGCGGGCGAACACACTGAGCAACGTCAGCAGCGCCACTGCGACAACGACCAGCACCATCAGGCGGTTGCGCCAGGCTTCGAGAACGGTATAGCGGGCGATCGCGCCGATGCGCCGGATGTTGCACCGGGACGGCACGAAAGTGGCTGCGGTGGCGTGATTCACGGTTCCTTGAGATTAGCGCGGGCGGCAGTGAGGTTGTCACGAAATGGCGATGGAAATCAACTCCGGTAATTTGTTCGCGAGCGCGATCGCGACGCTGCGACAGCAACATTGGTTGTCGCTGGCTTTGCTCGCCCTGCATGGCGCGCTCATTCTCGATCTCGACAATCCGCTGGCGCAAGCGCTGATGCTCTCCCACTTCGGTTTCTTCCTGCTTTGGCAGCCGCTGTGGCGCGGCGAACGCAAACTGATCCCCGGGCAGGCCTTGCTGATCATCGGCGCGGCGGTGCTGCTGATCGTTGCCGGCAGCTGGTGGCTGATGGCGCTGTGGATCGCGGTGTTGTTCTCGCTGATCGGCGGCAACGTGCCGGGAATCAAGAATATCGGCCAGCGCATGGTCTCGCTGCTCGCGGCGATTTACCTGCTCTCTATCCTGCTTACCTGGGTGGTGCCGCACCTGTTCCCGGAACAGGAATTCCCCGGAGGCCTGCTGTTGATTGTGCGCTATGGGCTGGTGATTCCAGCGGCCGCAATATTCTTCATAGGTACGGGGAAACAGCAGGCCGCCTCGCCCTATTCGGTCGATCTGTTCTACAGCCTGTTGCTGTTCCTTATGGTCGTGGTGCTGGTGCTGGGCGCTTTTGTCATCAAGCAAGTTAGCCACGGAAACTACGTGATCGCACTGGCGCAGGCGCTGATCGTGATCGCCGGCTTGCTGGTGGCGCTGTCGCTGTTGTGGGATCCGCGCGCCGGTTTTGCCGGAATTGGCCAATTGCTCACCCGCTACTTCCTCAGCATCGGCATGCCATTTGAGCACTGGATGCACAGTCTTGCAGGGCTCGCCGACCGCGAGCGCGATCCCGACAAGTTCGTTATCGTGGCCGCGCACGAGATGTCGGATCTGCCGTGGCTGTCGGGCATAGGCTGGCAGTCGCAGGGGTCCACCGGCAATGCCGGTGATGCGACCAAGTACGCAACCGCGTTCGCGTTCGGCGGCCTGAAGCTGTCGTTTTACACGCGCTGGTCGCCCAGTCCGGCGCTGATGCTGCATATGCGCCTGCTAGCGCGCCTGCTTGGCGACTATTACGACGCCAAGATGCGCGAGCAGGAGCAACGGCGCAATGCCTACGTCCAGGCAATTTACGAGACCGGCTCGCGCCTCACTCACGATGTGAAGAACCTGCTGCAGACCCTGCGTTCCTTATGCGCCGCCGCCGAGACCAGTAATGAAAGCGATTCGGAGGCATTGCGCCTGCTGATGCAGCGGCAATTGCCGCAAATCACGCAGCGCCTGCAGATTACGCTCGACAAGCTCAACACCAAGCCGCCGGTCGGAAACGATACCGCCCCCGCTTTACAGTGGTGGGAGGCGCTGAAGCAGCGTTACGCGCACCTGAGCGTCGAGTTCGAAGGCGGCGGGTTTGCAGCGGGCGCGGTGCTGCCGGTGGACTTGTTCGAGACGGCGGCCGAAAATCTGCTGCAGAACGCGCTTGAAAAACGCAAGGTGGAGAGCAAGCTGCGTATCACCACGCGGCTGCATTGGGACAATGGTTTTCATCTTTCCGTGTGTGATGACGGCCAGGCGGTTCCGGTTGCGCTTGTAGGACAGTTGTTCGCCGCTCCGGTGCAGTCGAATACCGGCCTCGGCGTTGGACTTTACCAGGTGGCCCGCTTCGCCAGCGATCAGGGCTACAAGATGACGTTGACCAACAACGTGGAAGGCAAAGTGTGTATTACGCTGGCTCCAACCGAGAATCGGGTGAGCGCAGCGTAACCATTCCCGCCGTGTAAGCTTGCCACCGCCCGTATCCCATCGGGGCAGGTGTGCGTCCAGATTGATCGTCGCCCCGGCCTCATGCCGCACGTCCTTGCGCGGCAGCACCAGTTGGGTTTTTCCCCGCGAATCCCTCGTTCACGCGTGACTGGTTCTGAGCCAGTTCCCGCGCGAAGTATGTCCCACCAAGCCATGTGAAATTAATGAGGATTCCGTACAGGCCGTGACCGATTCGAATTGTCGGAAAGTCGACGCAGACGCCGAAAACTCGTGAGCCGCCCAACGACGGGTGGCGGATTCCCCGCGGTTTATCACTCAAAAGCAGCGTCACAGGTATCGTGAAATCCATGAGTCGCTAGTGGTGACTCACTCCGTGAGTTAAAGGGGCTGGAGTACAGAGCTGATCTAAGTTATTGACAAATAAAAGTAATACGTTGAATTGCTGTCCTGCGGTCAGCGTGGGTACTGCAACGGCAGGGGCAACTTCACGCAGAGTTAAGGAGCCTGCCGGATGCTGGCTTAGTTGTTGCGGAATAGGGGTTAGATCGCCCGGACCGAGTCACTGGTCCAAGGTGCGATTTCAATTAAAAGTTACTGAAATGATGTTCTTTTTTCCGCAAATAAGGGAGCGCACATGGCAGTCATTAATGGCGATGCAGGGGATAACGTTCTTGAGAGCCTGAGCAATGGCGATGAGGTCCATGGTCTTGAAGGTGTGGACACGCTATCGGCCGCGCACAATAACGTCGTCCTTGATGGCGGCTCAGGCGACGATTCGCTGACCAGCTCGGGTAACAACAACACGCTGCTCGGCGGGGTGGATGCCGACATGCTCGTTAGCACAGCTGATGCAGTCAATACCACGATGGATGGCGGTTCTGGCGCCGACTTGCTGATCGGCGCCGGTAAGAACGACACCGCATCCTATGCAAGTGCGCCGGCTGACGTAGCGGTGGACCTGTCCACCCTTTCAGCGAGCGACGGGGACTTGATCTTTGGAATCGAAAATGTCACGGGCTCGGCTTTCAACGACAGCCTGACCGGCGATGAGTTCGCGAACGCGCTCCAAGGCGGAATGGGCAACGATACCCTGGCAGGCGGGGCCGGCGCCGACACCTTCAAATACGCATTCACGCTGACACAAGGGCAGGGCAGCCAGTCCACTTTTACCGACTTCCTCTCGACGAAGTACGGTAAGGACTTCGGGGATGAACTGCCGGATTACACCCCCAGGAACCGGCATCACCATCGCCGGCACGATGAGGATGACAAACACCGCTGGAAGGATGACGACCATTGCAGGAACGGCCGGGATGACAGGGGCGACAAGGACGACGGGAACTACTCAAAGCGTGGCGATCACGACCACCACCACCACAGGCATGGTGGCGACGATGGTTACCAGGCGCAGGGTGGCGGGCTGGCCGAGAATTTCTTTGAGAAGAACTACAAAGAGTGGCTCAGAGAACTCGTTGACACACACAACCTGGGCAGTGACGTCAACGGCAACGGCAAGATCAAGATCGAACTCAACGACGACAGCCCGTACGGAACCCCCCGTATCGAGGGTATGACAACGGAGCAGCTCGCCGAGCTATTTGGTGACCGCGACTCCGTGATCCTGAACGACAATGGTCGTGCCGAAAAAGCCTGGTATTCGAATTCCTTCAACTCGGACAACGGGAAGGATGGCGTCGCTAGCACGGACGGCAACGACACTATCGTTGACTTCACCTTCGGCGAGGACAAGCTGGAATTCAACGGCATTACCAAAGACCAGTTCCTGGCCAGCTTCGTCATCGATGATACCCAGAACGTTGACGGAGTCGGTGGTGCGGATACCGTCATTACGATCGCCGACAACACCGACTGGTCATTGACCTTGCTCGAGGTTTCCGGTCACGGCCTGCAGGCG
>JBQTIV010000158.1:0-1813 GCA_052387775.1 Betaproteobacteria bacterium | reverse complement strand
ACGCGCGCTGGGGCAAGATCGTCAAGGCGGCGGGCATCAAGGGCGACTGAATTCACGGAGATGACGGCGGCACAATAACACTTCGAGGAGAAAACACCATGCATCGGTACCTGACGCTGATCGTTGCCGGCATTGCGATGGTTGTGGCCGGACTCGCGCACGGCCAGGCCACCTCGGCGGGCTCGGCACAGGCCTATCCCACACGGCCGGTTCGCGTCCTCATCCCGTTCCCGCCGGGCGGCAACGTGGATGTGTTCGGGAGGGTATTGTGGCCGCAGGTGGAGAAGGAGCTCGGGCAGACCGTCGTGATCGACAATCGCGGCGGCGCCAACGGCATCCTGGGCTCGCATATCGTCGCGAATGCGACGCCCGACGGCTACACCTTCCTCCATGTGTCTTTTTCCTTCGCGGTCAACCCATCCATCGTCAAGAAGCTGCCGTTCGACGTGGTGAAAGACTTCGCGCCGGTGACGGACGTCGCGCTCGGCACGGGCTACCTGCTGGTGGCTCATTCCAAGTTTCCCCCGAATACGGTCAAGGAACTGATCGCCCTGGCGAAGCAGGAGCCGGGCCGCGTCCGCTACAGCTCCGCGGGAGTAGCCAACGGGCAGCATCTGACCGGCGCGCTCTTTGCCACCAGGGCCGGCATCGACATGCTGCACGTGCCCTACAAGGGCGGCGGCCCTGCCGTCACCGCGGTGGTCGGAGGCGAAGTTCAGCTGCATTTCCCGGCGCCGGCGGTCGGCATCCCGCACGTCAAGGCGGGCCGGCTGAAGGGGCTTGGTTTCACCGGCGGGAAGCGCCTCGCCGCCCTGCCGGATGTGCCCACCATCGCGGAGGCGGCGCTACCGGGATTCCTCGCCGACGCCGGCTGGCACGGCGTGTTCGCGCCTGCGAAAACTCCGCCCGCGATCGTGAAGAAGATGCAGGAGTCGATCCACAAGGCGTTGCAGGTGCCTCACGTGCGCGATTATTTCCTGAATAACGGCTACGAGCCCCAGGGCCACGCGCCCGCGGAGTGGGCGAAGCTGTTCCAGGCGGATCTCAAGCGCTACGCGGAGATCACGCGCGCCGCGAAGATCGAGCCGCAGTGAAACGCCCCGCGCGGGGCGTGTGAATGCGTCCCAGGAGAAGCGTCCCAGGTGAAGCGTCCCAGATGAAGCGTCCCAGATGAGGCGTCCCACGTGAAGCGTCCCAGGTGAAGCGTCCCAGGTAAGGCGTGTTCTTGGTGGTTGTGGCCAGCGCGCAGTATCTGGGACGCAGTACCTGGGACGCAGTACCTGGGACGCAGTACCTGGGACGCTGTTAAGGAGGAGGGGAGTTGGACATCAACTTCTGGGTCATCCAGGCGTTCAACGGCATCTCCTACGGCGCCCTGCTGTTCCTGCTCGCGAGCGGGCTTTCCCTCATCTTCGGGGTGATGCGCATCGTCAACCTCGCGCACGGCTCCTTCTTCCTGCTCGGCGGCTACGTTGCGCTCACCGTGATCTGGACGACGGGCTCCTGGCTGCTGGCGATCCCGGCGGCGGCGCTCGCCATCTCCGTGGTGGGATTGCTGATGGAGCGGGTGTTCCTGAGGCCGCTTGGCTTCGATCCACTGCGGCAGGTTCTGCTGAGCGTGGGTTTCGCCTACCTGTTTCAACAGGCGGCGCTCGACATCTGGGGCGGAGACAACTTCGACATCGTTCCGCCCGCGATCCTGAAGGAGAGCGCGGTCGTCGGCGGATTCTATTTCCCGATATACCGGATCTTCATGATCGGCATGGCGCTGTTCGTGGGCCTGGTCCTGTGGCTCACGATGGAAAAGACGCGC
>JBQTIV010000157.1:0-10979 GCA_052387775.1 Betaproteobacteria bacterium | reverse complement strand
CCGGCGCTGATCCTGATGGACATGAGCCTGCCCGGCATCGACGGCTGGGAAGCGACGCGGCGGCTAAAGGCTGCACCGCAGACACAAGGGATCCCCGTCATTGCGCTTACCGCTCATGCGATGACGGACGATCGTGCCAAGGCATTGGCCGCCGGCTGCGACGACTTCGATACCAAGCCGGTGGAGCTCGCCAGGCTGCTGTCCAAGATGCAGACCTTGCTCGGAAAGGATGCCGCTTCGTGAGCATGGATCGGGCGGCGCTCGCCTATTTGCGGCACGAGCTGCGCACCCCGCTCAACCACATCATCGGCTACAGCGAGATGCTGCTCGAGGATGTCGCGGATGGCGACCCTGCGGCGCTCGGTCCGGGCCTGCGCCGGGCACACGAGGACGCGCAGAGGCTGCTCGCCATAATCAACGATCTGGTGCGGGCCGATGCGGCGCACGTCGACCTCGAACGCCTGTCGGCTGAGCTGGCTGAGCCGCTGCGTTCAGTGATCTCGGCGGTGGAGGAATTGAAACTCCGCGCCGCGCGGGCAGGGGCGGATCGCGCCGGACAGGATCTCGATCGGGTGGCCTCCGCTGCAAGCGCGCTGCATTCTGTGATCACCAACGGAGTCCGCGCTCCCGACGCGCAATCCGCGACCCAGACTGCAGCGGTCGTACCTGTGCATGCCGCGGCAGCGCGAGTGGACGCCGGCGCAATCCTGATCGTCGACGACAACCTGGAAAACCGGGAGATGCTCGGGCGCCGGCTGGAACGCGAGGGCCATCGGGCGCAACTGGCCGCCGGTGGGCGCGAAGCCCTCGATCTGCTGCGTCGGCAACCCTTCGGCCTGGTGCTGCTGGACGTGATGATGCCGGAAGTGGAC
Organism: Betaproteobacteria bacterium; assembly: GCA_052387775.1. Classification (GTDB taxonomy): domain Bacteria; phylum Pseudomonadota; class Gammaproteobacteria; order Burkholderiales; family JACQAP01; genus JACQAP01. The sequence goes on along the minus strand of JBQTIV010000157.1, from coordinate 10,107 downwards.
GGCTACGAGGTGCTGCAGCAGCTCAAGACGGATACGGTCCTGCGGGAGATTCCTGTGCTGATGATTTCCGCGCTCGACGAGATGGACAGCGTCGTGCGCTGCATCGAGCTGGGTGCGGAAGACTATTTGCCCAAGCCCTTCGATCCGGTGCTGCTGCGCGCGCGCATCGGCGCCTGCCTCGAGAAGAAACGCCTGCGCGACCGGGAAGCGCAACACCTGCAGGAGCTGGCGGAGTGGAACCGGACGCTTGAGCAGCGCGTCGCGGAGCAGGTTGCCCTGGTCGATCGGCTCGGCCGGCTCAAGCGCTTCTTCTCCCCTCAACTCGCCGAGCTCATCGTCGCAGGCGGGGCGGACGATCCGCTCAAGACGCATCGTCGCGATGTGACCGTCTGCTTCCTCGACCTGCGCGGCTTCACCGCGTTCGCCGAGAGCGCCGAGCCCGAGGAAGTCATGGGTGTGCTGCGGGAGTATCACGCCGGGATGGGGAAACTCATTCTCGAGCACGAAGGCACGCTCGAGCGCTTTACCGGCGACGGCATGATGATTTTCTTCAATGACCCGGTGGCTGTGCCCAACCCTGGCGAGCGCGCGGTGCGCATGGCGCTGGCGATGCGCGAGCGCGTCGCGGAGTTGATCGGCAAGTGGCGCAAGCTCGGCTATGAGCTCGACCTGGGGATCGGCATCGCCCAAGGCTACGCGACCATCGGCGCGATCGGCTTCGAGGGACGATTGGACTACGGTGCGATCGGCTCGGTGACCAACCTCGCGGCGCGTCTGTGCGCTGAGGCGAAACCGGGCCAGATCCTGATTTCCAAGCGAGTCCTGGCGACGATGGATGAACTCCTGCAAGTCGAATCCGCAGGCGAACTCTCGCTCAAAGGGTTCAACCGCCCGATCCCGGCGTTCAACGTGGTCGGGCTTAAGACCTAGCCGTAAATGCAGCGAAGCGAGTCTCGGATCCTGACCACCCACACCGGGAGCTTGCCGCGCCCCAAGCCCCTCGTCGACCTGCAGCTACGCATCAATCGCGACGAGCAGGTCGATGCAGCGGCGCTGCAGACCGTTGTAGGACAGGCCACCCGGCGCGCTGTCGAGCGCCAGTTGGAGTGCGGCATCGATATCGGCAACGATGGCGAACAGCCGCGCGAGAGTTTTTTTACCTACGTGCGTTATCGCATGAGCGGGTTCGGGGGGCATGGCGAGCGCTCGCCGGCCAAGGACGTGGCGAGCTATCCGAGCTTCCGTGAGCTTTTCCAGACGCACGCGCGCAAGAGTCTGCACACTGCGCCGCCACGCGCGATTGGCGAGGTGCGCTACGTCAATCCCGCTCCGCTCAATCGGGAACTCGCTCAATTCCGCACGATCCTGGGCGAACAACCCCGGCCCTTCGTCGAATCTTTCTGGACTGCACCCTCGCCGGGCATCATCGCCTGCGGGATGCAGGATGCCTACTACGGCTCGCTGCCCGAGTATGTGAACGCCGTAGCCGATGCCCTGCGCACGGAGTACGAGGCCATCGCCGCGCAGGGACTGATCCTGCAGATCGACGGTCCGGATCTGGCGATGGAGCGCCATCGCCTGTTCGCCGATCGGCCGCTGGATGAGTTCCTCGACTTCGTCGATCTCACCATCTTGGCACTCAATCGCGCCTTGGTCGACATCCCGCGCGACAAGGTGCGGCTACACGTGTGCTGGGGCAATTACGAGGGTCCGCACAACTTCGACGTGGCGCTGGACGAGCTGCTGCCGCATTTGTATCGGGCGCATGTCGGCGCACTGGTGTTGCCGATGGCCAATCCACGCCACGCTCATGAGTATCGCAGTCTGGCAAGGCAACCCCTGCCACGCGACTGGCTGGTCGTGGTCGGCGCCATCGATACCACCACGAACTATGTCGAGCACCCGGAGGTTGTAGCCGACCGCATCGAGCTCGTCGCCAAGGCCGTCGGTGATCCCCGCCGCGTTCTGGCAGGCACGGACTGCGGGTTCGACACCTCCACCGGGGTGGGGATGGTGGCCGAAGAAGTGGTGTGGGAGAAGTTGCGCGCACTGCGGGCGGGTGCGGAGTCGGCGAGCGCCCGTCTGTTCTGAGCGCCGGGGCGGCCCCGGGGAACATCTTGCGTCACGGTTTGGGGGCCGCCGCTCGGCCACGTGCCGGGGCATCCTGTAGGGACATCGGCCACCGCATGCGCTATCATTCACTAGGGCCCTTGCAGTGGACGCCGCGCACCCAAGAACGCCCGCCACGCCTGGCCGCGCTGTAAGACAACATGAGGAGGAGGCACCATGAAAATCTACTATCACCCCGCTTCAACCACCAGCCGTCCATTGATGCTGTTCGTCGCCGAGAGCGGGATCAATGTCGAGTTCCAGGTGATCGATCTGTTCACCGGCGAACACTACAAGCCGCCCTACGAAGCCATCAACCCCAACCACCTGGTACCGGTACTTGAGGATGGGGACTTCCGGCTGACGGAGAGTTCGGCGATCCTCAAATACCTGGCGGACAAGGTCAATTCCCCCGCCTACCCGAAGGACCTGCGCCAGCGCGCGCGTGTCAACGAACGCATGGATTGGATCAATACCCAGGTCTGCCGCGATCTGGCCTACGGCTTCGTCTATCCGCAGATTTTTCCGCATCACAAGCGGCCGACCGCCGATATGCAATCGGGTACCCTCGCCTGGGGCAAGGAACGGGCCGCAGGGTGGCTGAAGGTTCTCGATAACCACATCCTCGGGCCGAAGAACGCCTATCTGTGCGGCGACCAGATCACCATCGCCGACTATTTTGGCGCCTCGTTCATCACGCTCGGTGAAGTGGTCCGGTCTAACTACTCGGGCTATCCAAATGTGCAGCGTTGGCTGGGCAGGATGAAGCAGCTCAAGAACTGGAACAAGGTGAACGAGACCATCAACGGCTTCGCCGCCTCGCTCAAGCCCGCTGAGCTTCAGGCCCTGTAAGGCCGTTCGACGAAGGAGGCTGCCGTGATCAAGAAACTGCACCACAACGCTTACCGCTGCCGCGACTCGGAGCAGACGAGGAAGTTCTACGAGGATTTTCTCGGCCTGCCCTTATCGGGAACTCTCGAGATCAAGGAGACCAAGAGCGGTCGAAAGACCAATACGCTGCACACGTTCTATCGGCTCGACGACGCCTCATATCTGGCGTTCTTCGAGGCCCCCGACATGCCCTTCGATTTCAAGCAGCAGCACGACTACGACCTGCACATCGCTCTCGAGGTCGAGGAGCCGGTCTTGAAGTCGATGATGGCGAAAGGCAAGCAACGGGGCATCGAAACACGCGGCATCTCGGACCACGGCTTCATTCATTCGATCTACTTCCGCGATCCGAATGGGTACGTGATCGAGCTGACGGCAAAGCTCCCCGGACACGATCAGGCGATGGATCCGGCGACCAACAGCGCGCGCGCCAAGCTCGACAACTGGCAGGTCGCCAAGCGGCAGGGCAGTTCGGTCAGCGCCTGACGCGCCGCGACATCGCGCGCAATCCAGACCTGCTTACGGCGGCGTCAGGTCTTGTTTCTTGCACTTATCTGCCTGGCAACAATTCGACTCACCGTCGAGTAGTGCAGTCCGGTGGCCTGTCCGATCTCGGCTTGGGTGTAGCCGTGCCTCAGATGCAAAGTGGCGATCAGCCGCCTTCGGGTGGGCTTATCGCCCGGCCGGAGATTCTTCAGCGCCTTCGCAAGACTCGGCCGGCCGACCTGGCGCTGCGCCCTCGGGATCTCCTTGGCCAGTTTGATTGATTTGAGCTTCGGATTCACTTTCCGCAGAAACCCCTCCTTGCCGAGCAGTACCTGACCCTTGACTTCAGTCCAGGGCGAAGGCGCTCGCAATCCCTCCAGAACGAAGTCCCGGTAGCGGCGCTGTGCAGCAGGTGTGATTGCCGCAAACTGATCGAGCAAGCTGGCGGTATCCAGGAACGACGGCGGGCTTACCTCGCCCACCGTGGCCCGGTAACTTGACCAGCGGTAACGGCCGGGGTCCTTGACCGCCTTGGTGCGCACCGGGTTCAGAACCACGTAGCGCGACAGTTCCAGCAGATAGTTCTGTTCGTCGACCAGGATCGCCTTGAATCGGCCCTGGAAGACATGCCCAACCCGGCCGTGCCGGCGATTGACGCGCTGGGTGTAGACCCCGTTTAACTGGCGCATGCCCCTGGACAGATTGGCCTGGGGCGTTTCCACCATGAGGTGGTAATGGTTGTCCATCAGGCAGTAGGCGTAGACTCGCCAGCCAAATCGTTCAACCACCGAGCCGAGGACAGACAAGAATTCCTCGCGATCGGCATCGTCGAGGAAGACATCCTCCTGCTTGTCACCGCGGGAAGTGAGGTGATACAAAGCGCCGGGAAATTCGATGCGAAGCGGGCGGGCCATCAAAATCGCCTAGTTCCAATCCCTGCAAGAGACAAGACCTGACTCCAACACTTGCGTACGCCGTACTAGACAACCAATTCGCAGGGCAGGGTGAACACCCGCATTGGGATTTTAGCTCCGGGTTCTTTTCGGACCTGTTGGTCATGAAACTTCTTGAGAGCAGCCACGACCTGATCCGCTTGCACGTCGGGTAACGCGACGAGGATCATGTTGTTGAGCCCCGGCCAGGAAACGGATTGAAAAGCAGCGCCGGCCTCGCCCTTGCCTACCACGTCGAGCATCTCGGTGAAAGCCTCGACCTTATTCCTGCTAAGCAGGTCACGGATATCGTCCTCGAAGGATTCGCGAAAGACGATCATTATCATTTTCATGAATTGCCCCCTTGTTGTTTCGTAGAACGAATGTTGTCAGGTCTCATCACCCGAAGCAACCGCATACGCCAGGTCATTCGGTGCGAAATAGGCGGGCCATGGAAATCGCCTTGTTCCGATCTCTGCAGAAAACAAGACCTGACCCCGTTTTTCCGCACCCGTCAAACCCACAGCCCGCGCAACTTCCCGGCCACATCGACCGGGGCCACAGCCTGGGGCGGCGCGGCGGCGCCCGCCTCCGCAGCGGGCCAAGTGATCTGCTCGAATTGCGCCAGTACTTTGCTGGTTATGAAGCGGCTTCGCGCGCCGTAGACGTGCGCATCGCCCCGGCGCGGCTGCTGGGTTTTGTAGTAGCGCAGCGGCGCGATCACGTGCAGATCTGTCTTCGCCCGCGTCATCGCCACGTACAGCAGGCGGCGTTCTTCCTCGATCTGCGCGGGATCACCGGTGGCGAATTCCGACGGAAAATTCCCATCCGCCACGTTGAGCACGTGCACCGCGTCCCATTCCTGACCTTTGGCCGAATGGATCGTGGACAGCACGAGATAGTCCTCGTCGAGGAGCGGCGCGCCCGCAAGGTCCCCACTCGCCTGCGGCGGATCGAGCGCGATCTCAGTGAGGAAGCGTTCGCGGGTGGGGAACTGCGGCGCGATGCGTTCGAGCTGCAGGAGGTCGCCCACGCGTGCCTGCGCCGCTTCATAGAGGCGCTCCACGTGCGGCTCGTACCATTCGCGCACGCGGCCGACCTGCCCGTGCCACGGTCCGTCGGGCCGCGCGAGCCACGCCATGAGTGCCGCGAACGGTGGCCACGCCTCGGAGGCCGGCGGCGGAGCTGTGAACGCAGCGAGCGAGCGCCAGTCGTGCCCCGCGGCTTCGAAGTGCGTGAAGAGCCGCGCCGCGTTCGCCGGCCCCATTCCCGGCAGGAGCTGCAGGACGCGAAACGCGCTTAAACGGTTCGTCGGATTGTCCGCCCAGCGCAGCACCGCCAGCATATCCTTGACATGCGCGGCTTCGAGGAACTTCAGACCGCCGTATTTCACGTAGGGGATATTGCGGCGGAGCAGTTCGAGTTCCAGCACGTCGCTGTGGTGCGAGCTTCGAAACAGCACCGCCTGGCGCCAGAGCGCCATCCCGCGCTCGCGTGTCTCCAGCACGCGCGCCACGACGTAGTCCGCCTGCGCCTGATCGTCCGCCACCGTCACGTAGTGCGGCCGTTCCCCTGCGCCGCGCGTGGCGCGAAGGGTTTTTCGGTACTCGCGGCTGCCTTCCGCGATCAATGCGTTGGCCGCATCCAGCACGCCCTGCGTCGAGCGATAGTTCTCTTCAAGGGTCACCACGCTGGCCGCCGGTGCGTATTGCGCCGGAAAGCCAAGAATGTTCTCGATCGTGGCGGCGCGGAATGAATAGATCGACTGCGCATCGTCTCCGACCACGGTCACGCCCGCGCCACCGGGCCGCAGCGCCTTGAGGATTTCGGCCTGCAGCGCATTGGTGTCCTGGTATTCGTCCACCAGGATCTGGTCGAACTGCGCTCCCATCTCCTCGGCGAGAGAGGGGTCGGAAGCCATCGCCTGCCAGTACAGCAGCAGGTCATCGTAGTCCAGCGCCTGGTTGGCCAGCTTGCGCTCCACGTAGAGGCGATACAGCCCGACGAGTTCTTCCTCCCAGTCCGCACACCAGGGGAATACTTTGGCCAGTGTATCGGCGAGCGGCGCCTGGGTATTGATCCGGTGCGAATAGATGGCGAGGCAGGTGTCCTTGCGCGGAAAACGCTTCTCAGCCCTGGACAGCCCCAAGTCGTGGCGAACGACGTCCATCAAATCGGCCGCGTCGCCTCGATCGAGTACGCTGAAGTTCGGGTCGAGCCCGACCCGGGCCGCATGGCGTCGGATCAGCCGGTTGGCGATGGAGTGGAACGTTCCCGACCAAGGCAGTTTCACCGCGAACTCGGCTCCCGCGCCGCCTTGGCCGGCTTTCTCCGCCAGCACCGCAGCGACGATCCGCTGCGCGCGCCGCGTCATCTCCTGCGCCGCGCGGCGCGTGAAGGTGAGCAGCAGGATGCGTTCCGGGCTCACCCCCTCGAGAATCATGTGCGCGACCCGGTGCGCCAGCGTGTTGGTCTTGCCGGTGCCTGCCCCAGCGATGATAAGCAGCGGTCCGGCGTGGAATCCGCCGCTCTCGTCGCGGGTACCGAACCGCGCCGCCGCGCGCTGCGCGGAATTGAGTCGTTCGAATGCGGTTACGCTTGCCACGCCACCCACTATACTATGGATGACTGCTGTATTTATATCCAGCTCTCGAAGCCGGCCGCCAGCAGATTGCAGGAGTTGCGTTCCTCGACGCGGCGCGGCATCCCTGGCGACGCCGGGATCGCGTCAGTCCAGCGTAATGAACAAGGATTTGCGGGGCTTTCCGGCAACCGCGCGGCTCATATGTCCCTGCCCGGTTGTATCCTCGGCAAGAAGGATATCGCCGGCACCGAGGATGCGCTTCGTGCCGTCGCCCACTTCGATTTCAACCCCACCCTCCAGGTTCACCACGTATTGCCGCCGCGGCGCCGGGTGAAAGTCGTAGTTGTAGTCCCCGGTGGTCTCGCGAAACACCACGCCCGTCGCCTTCTGCACCTCGGAAATGAAGCCGACCTTGCCGGCATCTTTCAGCGGAATCTGGATATCCTCGAAATGGGACTTGTTGTCCGGGCCGGTATACAGGCGCACAACCGTCATGGTTCCCCCTTTTTGTTCTGCCGAAATGTCGTCCGAACGAAGTGTGAATGCGACTGAGGCCATTGCCAGGGAGAGCGCCATCGCCACCCCTGCCAACCAACTCTTCCTTAACGAGCTCATCGAACCTCCCCTGAAAAGGCCGTGACGGACGTGACGGCGTGACGAAAAACAGGTGACTCGTAACAAGTGACTGGGTCAAGGTGTCGAGGGCTTGGCCGGCACGACCAGTGCGCTGGGTTTCAGTTTCTCCGGCAGCACCCGGCCCATGCGGGCACGCTTGAGGACGTGGTGGGCGAGCTTGTCCTTTTCCAGTACCAGTTCCTTTTCCTTGCCGTTGCGGTTGACGCCGCGCACGATGAGCTTGGGCTGATCAGACACTGCGACGGCATACAGCCTGTCGCTTTCGTCGAGCCCCATTACGATGGTGCCGCGGCCGCGCGGCTGGTACTTGAGTTCCGCGATCGCGAACAGCAGCAGCCGCCCGCCTTCGGAGAGCGCTGCCACGAAATTGCCTGCCGATTCCTCGTAAACGAACGGCGCAATTGGAATGTCGGTTTCCTCCAGCGTCATGAACTCGCGGCCGGCTTTGCGGCTGGAGACCATGTCGGCGATCTTCGACAGAAAACCGTAGCCGCCGCTGGAAGCGACCAGCACCGGGGTCTCAACCTTGCCGCCGAGGCAGTGGAGGATATGCGCGCCTTCCTGCACTTCCACCAGCGAGGACGCGGGCACGCCGTCGCCGCGCGCCGGCGGCAGTTGCGAAGCCTCCACCGAGTAAGCCCTGCCCTTGGAATCCAGGAAAATCACCGGCTCAACGGTGCGGCACTTGATCAGTGCAGATAATCCATCGCCTTCCTTGAACGACAGCGCGGCGGGATCCACTTCCCAGCCCTGGCGCGCGCGCACCCACCCCTTGTTCGAAAAGATCACCGTCACCGGCTCGTCAATGATGGTGGTCTCGATCACCGCCTTTTCGGACTCCTCGATGCGGGTGCGGCGCTTGTCGCCAAAGATCTTGACGTCGTCTTCGATCTCGGTGACCACCAGGTCTTCCAGCACCTTGCGCTCCTTGAGGATCTTGTCCAGGCTCTTCTGTTCCTTCTTCAGATCCTTCAGCTCCTGTTCGATCTTGATGTGCTCGAGCTTCGCCAGTTGCCGCAGGCGGATGTCTAGGATGTCGTCGGCCTGGCGCTCGGAGAGTTTGAACGCCTTGATCAGTTCGGCCTTGGGATCATCCGCGTTGCGGATGATCTTTATCACCCTGTCCACGTTCAGCAACACGATCATGCGGCCTTCGAGTACGTGGATGCGGTCGCGCACCTGAGTCAGCTGGTGCTTGGTGCGGCGGGCCAGCGTTGTGAAGCGGAACTTGATCCACTCGGCGATCATCTCGCGAAGGTTCTTGCCGGTGGGCCGGCCGTCGAGTCCCACCATCACCAGATTGATTGCGACGTTGCCTTCCATGCCGGTCTTGGCCAACACGAGATTGACGAACTCCGTCTCGTCGATCTTCGAGGTCCTGGGTTCGAACACCAGGCGCACCGGGTGCGCGCGGTCGGATTCGTCGCGCGCCTTGTCGAGCATCGCCAGCATCATTTGCTTCTCGCGCGTCTGCTCGGGCGTGAGCGATTTCTTGCCGGGCCTGGGCTGGGGATTGGTGATCGCCTCGATTTCCTCCAGCACCTTCTTTGCCGAGGTACCGGGCGGCAGTTCGTATGCCACCATCTGCCATTGACCGCGGGCGAGTCGCTCGATGTTCCAACGCGCGCGCACGCGCACCGAGCCGCGGCCGGTCGCGTAGGCGTCCTTGAGTTCCGCTCGTGGCGTGATGATCTGCGCCCCGCCGGGGAAATCCGGTCCCTTGATGTGTTTCATCAGGCCGGCGACGCTGATCTCGGGATCACGGATCATCGCGACCGCGGCACCGGCGACTTCGTTGAGGTTGTGGCTGGGGATCTCGGTCGCCATGCCGACGGCGATCCCAGAAGCGCCATTCAACAGCACGACGGGCAGGCGCGCCGGCAGCACCGTAGGCTCCTCGCGGGTGCCGTCGTAGTTGGGCGCGAAGTCCACCGTGCCCTGGTCCAGTTCGGCCAGCAGCACTTCGGCGAACTTCGTCAGCCGAGCCTCGGTGTAGCGGTAGGCTGCTGCCTCGTCGCCGTCGCGCGAGCCGAAATTGCCTTCTCCGTCGATGAGTGGATAGCGCATGGTGAAGTCCTGCGCCAACCGCACCAGGGCGTCGTACACCGATTGGTCACCGTGCGGGTGCAACTTGCCGAGCACATCACCGACCACTGCCGCGGACTTGGTGCGCTTGGTACCTGCGCGGGTGTTGGCTTCCCACATCGAGTAGAGGATGCGCCCCTGCACCGGCTTCTGCCCGTCGCCCACGCGCGGCAGCGCGCGATCCTTTACCGTGGCAATGGCGTATTGCAGGTATTGCGTCGAGGCGTACTTGCCGAGCGGCAGCTTGTCGCCGAATTCTCCGGAGAGCGGCGCGAAATGCGGCGGCAGTCCGCCGCCGTCCCCGCGCCCAGCGGGGGCTGCGTCCTTTTTCTCCGCTTTCTTTTCCGCGACGGCCGTTCCGCTGTCGCCGAACAAATCAGGTTG
>JBQTIV010000156.1:0-2781 GCA_052387775.1 Betaproteobacteria bacterium | reverse complement strand
TGTTCGGCATTCTGGGCCGCCAACTTTCGCTGCGGCATATCATCAGCCTTTGCTGTTTTATAACTCCACCATTTTTTGTGTTGCCCTTCCTCGGTGTCCCCGGGGTCCTCCGTGTTTCCAGATTTTTTTCTGTCGCCAGAGTGTGGCCATGATTGCAGTGGACTGGGGAACATCGAGCTTCCGGGCTTATCGTCTTGGTAGTGACGGACGCGTGCTCGATTCACGCTCCGCGCCAAATGGCATCCTTACGGTGGCGGGTGGCGCGTTCGCCGCGGTGCTGGAGGCGCAGGCCGGAGACTGGATCGCGGCTGGCGACGGACCGGTGGTGATGAGCGGAATGATCGGCAGCCGCCAGGGCTGGCTGGAAGTGCCCTATGCGGCTTGCCCTGCCGGGGTCGAGGAAATTGCGGCCGGAATGCGCAAAGTAAGCTGGGACGGCGGCACGGCCTGGATAGCGCCAGGACTCACCTGCCGCGACGAGGCGGGCGTCGCGGACGTGATGCGCGGGGAAGAAGTACAAATCCTCGGCGTGCTCGACCGGCTCGGTCCGGGGGTACATACCGTCTGCCTGCCGGGGACCCACAGCAAATGGGTCGGGGTCGCGGAAGGCAGGATCGCGCGCTTTTCGACCCATATGACCGGCGAGGCGTTCGCCGTTCTCAAGGCGCATAGCATCCTCGGCAGGATGATGAAGGACGGCGCAACCGACGCTACTGCCTTTGAAGACGGTGTGCGCCGCTCGGCCGATGCCGGCGGCCTGCTCCACCACCTGTTTGGCGTCCGCGCGCGCGGCCTGTTCGGCGAACTCGCGTTAGAGGCCTCCGCGTCGTATCTCTCCGGTATCCTTATCGGACATGAAATCCGCTCTGCGCACGGCGTACGGGACCGTGTACACCTGCTGTGCAGCGCACAGCTCGCGGAAATTTACGCTCGTGGCTTCCGCGCGCTGGGGATCGAAACGCACGCCCTCGACCCCGATGCCGTGACCACGGGACTGTCGCGCCTGGCAGCTTATCTGTGAACATCGAAGCATTTGGCGACTGGCTCAAACGCCTGCCATTGGTGGCGATCCTGCGTGGGATCAAGCCCGGCGAAGCGCTGGACATCGGCACTACGCTGGTCGAAGGCGGATTCAGCATCATCGAGGTGCCGCTCAATTCGCCGGAACCTTTCGCCAGTATCGGGCGCCTGGCCAAACACCTGGGGGATAGGGCGTTGATCGGCGCGGGCACGGTGACCGGCCGGGAACAAGTGACGAAAATTGCCGACGCCGGCGGCAGGCTCGTCGTCATGCCGCACGCGGACGAGCGCGTCATCGAAGCAGCCAAACAGCGCAATCTCTTCGTGGTACCGGGCTTCGCTACACCCACCGAAGCGTTCCGCGTAATCAGCGCCGGCGCGGACGCGATCAAGCTGTTTCCTGCGGAAGCCAATCCGCCAAAAGTATTGAAGTCGCTGCGCGCAGTGCTGCCGAAGGAAATGCCAATACTGCCGGTGGGCGGCATCACGCCGCAAAACATGAATGACTACTGGGTGGCCGGCGCCGACGGATTCGGGCTCGGCTCAGCGCTATACAAAGCGGGCATGACTGCCGAGCAGGTCGCGCAAGCAGCAGCAGCGTTTCGCTCGGCTTTGCACGCGTTGCCGAAAAGGCCGTGACAACGTGACAACGTGACAACGTGACGACGTAACGACGTAACGACGTGACTATCGTGAATGCCGGAAGGACCGTGACAGACGTGACTGTCGTGACTGTCGTGACTGTCGTGACTGTCGTATCTTGCTTCGCAATGGCTCTGAATTCTTGCACTAACTCTTACGGGAGTCACGGAGTACGCGACAATTACGACCTCACCCGTCACGGCTTCATCCGTCACGCCGTCACGGCTTCACCTGTCACGTCGTCACGTTCGTCACGACTCTTCGTCGTTCGCCAGCATCTTCGATAACGCCAGGTCTTCTCCCGCAATCATGTCCACGCCGTTCTGCGCGAAGCGCACGGCAGCGGCGAGTGGGCGTTCATCTTTCTCGTGGTCGAGCGACCATTGCGCCTGGCGGCAGAGCAGCATCAGCGCGAACGCGCGTCCAAGCGTCATGGTAAAGCGCCGCGCGCCTGCCTCAAGCGCATCGCCTGAGGTCTTGGAAAACCAGCTCTGGGCGTGTGACAGCGCGGTCTGGGCGGCTTTGACGCAGGCAAGAAGTCGTGTATCACGCACCGCGGAGGCGAGCGTTTCTACTTCGACCTGCAGGACGCCGAACGCACTTGCGCTTTGCAGCGCGCGCAGTGCGTCCAGCGCCAGCACGTTGGTAGTCCCTTCCCAGATCGAGAACACCTGCGCATCGCGCAGCAGCATCGGAATCCCGGTGTCCTCAACGTAGCCGGCCCCGCCGAAGCTCTCCACGATCTCCGGCAGTAACGCCACCGCCTGCCTGCCGGTGGTAAGTTTGGCGATCGGCGTGAGCAACCGCAGCAGATCCTTGCCGCCGCCATCGAGGCTGTCGGTCTCGTCGCGGCCGAGCAACTCGACCGCATAGAACGTCAATTGAAATCCGGCCTCGTATTCCGCCTGCAGGCCGGCCAGTGTATCCATGTGCAGCGGCTTGTCCGCGAGCGGCGCACCAAACGCGACGCGCTTTTTCGCGTAGTCGCGCGCCTGCGCCAGCCCGCGACGCATGTAGGACACGGCGCTTACCGCGTTCCAGGTACGGGTGACGTTGAGCATCGGCGCGATGTTGCGCACGCCTTCGGACTCGCCCGCTACCGCCCAGGCCGGGGTGCCA
>JBQTIV010000155.1:0-19687 GCA_052387775.1 Betaproteobacteria bacterium | reverse complement strand
CGGTGCGCACTCGCCCGCTGCGATTGGAGCAGTTGCCGCCACTGCCCATACTGAAAGCGTTCGACCTGCAGCCGCTCGATGGCCGCCTGCTGCTCGATCTCCAGCTTTGCGGCGGGCAATTCGGCGCGGGTCCCGGCTCCGCCGGCGCTTGCCGGCGGGGCATCTTCGAACATCTTTCGCAAGAGCTTGGCCCGCTCGACTTGATCCGTGGTTTCGTCCGCCGCAAGCGGTCCGGCGGCGACGGCGAGAAGGAGCAATGCGAAAGGGGAAAGTCTCACGTTATTTGGTGACCGCCGGAGGCTTGCCGAGTTTACAAGCGGGCTGACGAGCGGTCCATTCGTGCTGCTGCCTTGGTGACCATCGTCGGTCCGGGGACCGACAGGTCGGCAGGTACAATTTGATGAGCGAGGCGACGTAATAATGCAATTACTTAATATATATCTTCATATACTTACGCGACTATTTTGATGCTTCATATTTACATTTCTTGCAGTGCGTCAAGTAGACCTTCGGCCCTAAGTGATGGCCCGATCGGCGCATGGCGGCCAGGTCCGAAAAGCATTGCGAACACGTCGGCGGGCAATCTTCGATCGACCTGGCCCGGTGGTTCGGTAGGTGATTCGCGACTTACGCCGCCCTTGCGGCATTGTTGCCGAGCATTCCCTGCGTTTCGATGAAGCGCACGATCTCCGCGAGTCCCTGCCCGGTCTTCAGATTACTGAACAGAAAAGGCTTGTCCCCGCGCATCCTGCGCGCATCGCGATCCATCACTTCCAGCGATGCGCCGACGTACGGCGCGAGGTCGATCTTGTTGATGATCAGCAGGTCGGATTTCATGATTCCCGGCCCACCCTTGCGCGGAATCTTGTCTCCCGCCGCCACGTCGATCACATACAGCGTCAGGTCGGATAATTCCGGGCTGAAAGTGGCGGCCAGATTATCCCCGCCGCTCTCGACGAATACCACGTCGAGGTTGCCGAAAGTCCGCGCCAGCCGCGACACTGCCTCGAGGTTGATCGAGGCATCCTCGCGGATCGCGGTGTGCGGGCAGCCGCCGGTCTCCACGCCGATAATCCGCTCCGGAGGTAGCGCTTCGTTGCTGACCAGGAACTGCGCGTCCTCCTGAGTGTAGATGTCGTTGGTCACCACCGCGACTTCGTACTCTTCGCGCATGGCCTTGCACAGCGCCAGCGTCAGCGCGGTCTTGCCCGAGCCCACCGGCCCGCCTATCCCCACTCTCAACGGTTGGTTTTTCATTTGTCTACTCCCTCAAGATTTTTTCACCGCAAAGACGCAAAGTACACAAAGAAGGGCAAGAGAACTTGTTCAAAGGACAAGATACGGAAACTCCGCACTCAACTACTACGTTCATCGTGGTCTTTCTCCCGTTCAGTTTGTTTTGGTTTCCTTCGCGTTCTTCGCGTCTTTGCGGTGAAAAGTTCAGATTCAAGATCGAAACAATCGGGTGTACTGGGTCTCGTGGCGGCTGCTGGCAATCGCCAGCGCCGGGGAGAAGTTGCTCAAGCCCTCCTCGCCGGTCTGCAGCGCCGCGTCCACAACTGTGGGCAGCAGTCCCGCCAATTGCGCAAGCACGCGCTGCCCGGCGGACTGTCCGAGCGGCACCAGTTTCATCGCCGATGACACCTGGTTCTCGCCCCACGCCCACAGGTAGCCGGTCAGTCCCTCGCGCAACGGCACGCCGAACCCATGTGCCGCAAAACTGAATGCCGTCGGGAACGCCGGGAATTCGATCGCCTCCAGCGGGCTCGTGTCGAGTTCGCCGGTTGCGTCCAATACCAACCTGAGGGCAGCGCCCATTTGCAGCGTTTCAGCGCGCAGTTCCGCTGTTTCCCTGATTCCGACGAAGCGGGCGTTCCAGTGCCGCGCCGCATCGATATCACGCCCGTCCCACGCGTGGTACAGCCGCTGCCAGATTGGTGCCTCGAGCGTGCCGATGTTGAAGCGCAGTGCGTCGGCGATCCACTGCAGCGTGGTTTGTTCGTCGCGCACTGCCCCCTCTTCGACGGACCACTCCAGTCCCTGCGAATAGCTGTACGCCCCGACCGGCAGCAAAGGGCTCGCCAACCGCAGCAAATGCGCCAGACTGCTACCCGAGAATGCGGCTGCACTCATGGTCCGGTCTTAGAAGAATATTGATGGATGATGCCCCGGTGCGGCAGCGCCTCGCCGTGATGCTGATGCCCCCCGTAAAGCCCGGCCTCGGGTTCGAACGGGGCCTCCATCGCCACCGCAATCGCACCAAGCACTTCGATCATCTGCCGCAACACGTCGTCGTTGGCGATGCGCAGCCATCCCTCGCCGATTTGCAGCGGAACATGGCGATTGCCGAGGTGATAGGCGATACGCGCCAGTTGCATGCCATCCGGGCAATCGATATGCAGCACTTTCTCGTGCTTGGCGGTGACCCTGACCACGCGCCCGTCGTCGGCTTCCAGGAAATCGCCGCCGCGGAGCCGTTCGCCGCGCGGCAGGAACACCCCCACTTCTTCCCCGATGTCCGAACGGGTGCGCAATCGGCTCTTCTGCCGCAGTTCGAAAGTCAGCACCAGTTCGGCATCGATCAGCGCCCGTGGCGCGCAGCGCTTCTGGATCGTCAACATGGTCAGAACAGAAAGTATCTCTGCGCCAGCGGCAGAGTCCTTGCGGGCTCGCAGGTAAGCAATTGCCCGTCCGCGCGCACTTCGTAGGTCTCGGGGTCCACCTCGATGTCCGGTAAGTAACCGTTCAGCGGCAGGTCCGATTTCTTCAGTTTGCGGGTGCCGGACACCGCGACCAAGGGCTTACGCAGCCCGAGTTTCCTGCCGACGTCACCTTCCAGCGCCGCCTGCGAGAGGAATGTCACCGACGACTGTGTACGCGAACTCCCGAAGGCGCCGAACATGTAGCGGAAGTGCACCGGCTGCGGCGTTGGTATCGAGGCATTCGGGTCACCCATCGCCGCCGCGGCGATCACGCCGCTCTTGAGCATCAGCGACGGCTTGACCCCGAAGAATGCCGGTTTCCACAAGACAAGGTCGGCGAGCTTGCCGACTTCGACCGAGCCGACTTCTTGCGCGATGCCGTGAGTAATCGCGGGATTGATGGTGTACTTGGCGATGTAGCGCTTGACGCGATGGTTGTCGGAATCTGCTCTATCCTCGGCAAGGCTGCCGCGTTGGATCTTCATTTTGTGCGCGGTCTGCCAGGTGCGGGTGATGACTTCGCCGACCCGGCCCATCGCCTGCGAATCGGACGAGATCATGCTGAAAGCGCCCAGGTCGTGCAGGACGTCCTCTGCGGCGATGGTCTCGCGCCGTATGCGCGACTCGGCGAAGGCAACGTCTTCGGCGATTCCGGGATCGAGATGATGGCAAACCATAAGCATGTCGAGGTGCTCGTCGATGGTGTTTACGGTGTAGGGCCGGGTCGGGTTGGTCGAGGACGGCAGTACGTTCGCCTGGCCGCAGGCCTTGATGATGTCCGGCGCATGCCCCCCGCCGGCACCTTCAGTGTGATAGGTGTGGATGGTGCGGCCCTTGAATGCCGCGAGCGTGGTCTCGACGAAACCGGATTCATTCAGCGTGTCGGTGTGGATTGCGACCTGCACGTCCATCTCGTCGGCAACCGCGAGGCAATTGTCGATCGCCGCCGGCGTGGTGCCCCAGTCCTCATGCAGCTTCAGCCCCATTGCGCCGGCCGCCACCTGTTCGCGAAGCGGCATGCGCAGGCTGGCGTTGCCTTTGCCGAGGAAGCCGAGATTCACCGGAAAGGCATCCGCCGCTTGCAGCATGCGGCCGATGTGCCAAGGCCCCGGGGAACACGTGGTGGCGTTGGTGCCGGTAGCCGGCCCGGTGCCCCCGCCGATCATGGTGGTCACGCCGGACATCAGCGCTTCCTCGATCTGCTGCGGGCAGATAAAGTGAATATGGCTGTCGACTCCGCCAGCAGTGACGATGGAACCCTCTCCGGCAATGATTTCAGTGGCAGCGCCGATGACGATGTTTACGGCGGGCTGGATGTCAGGGTTGCCGGCCTTGCCGATTCCGCTGATGCGGCCGTTCTTGATGCCGATGTCCGCCTTGACGATGCCCCGATAATCCACGATCAGCGCGTTGGTGATGACGGTGTCAGCAACTTCGCGCGCGGGCCGCTGGCTCTGCCCCATGCCGTCGCGGATCACCTTGCCGCCGCCGAACTTCACCTCCTCGCCATACGTCGTGTAGTCCTTCTCGACCTCGATCCACAAATCCGTATCCGCGAGCCGGACGCGATCCCCGGTGGTGGGACCGAACATTTCCGCGTAAGCCGGTCTGCCGATTGATCGCGCCATCAGAGTTTGCCCATCACTTTGCCCTGGAATCCGTACACCACTTGCGCGCCCCCTAACTCGACGAGCTCAACGGTGCGTTCCTGTCCAGGCTCGAAACGCACCGCAGTGCCTGCGGCTATGTTGAGCCGGAAACCACGTGTCGCAGCACGATCGAATTGAAGCGCCTCGTTGGTCTCGTGAAAGTGGTAATGCGAACCGACCTGGATCGGCCGGTCGCCGCTATTCGCCACTTTCACCGTGACCGTCCTGCGGCCGGCGTTGATTTCGATCTCGCCCGGCTGCGTCTTGATTTCACCTGGAACCAATTTTCTCTCCTACCTTGAAGGACATTCGACGCAAAGGCGCAAAGACGCAAAGAAATGCCGCCCGACAAGAGAAACAATTCTCCTGTTCAGTGCCAAAATGAACACTTGAATGGGAATGAAAAACGATAACTTTATGGAATTCAATCATTCGATTTTCTTCGCGTCTTTGCGCCTTTGCGTCAAGGTTTTAACATTCGCATTCAAACAATCGGATGATGGACGGTGACGAGCTTGGTGCCGTCGGGAAAAGTCGCCTCGACCTGGATCTCGGGAATCAGTTCGGGCACGCCTTCCATCACCTCCTCGCGCGCAAGCAGGGTCGTGCCGTAGCTCATCAGTTCGGCTACGGATCTGCCGTCGCGCGCACCTTCCATGATGGCGGCGGAAATATAGGCGACTGACTCGGGATAATTGAGCTTGAGCCCGCGCGCCTTCCTCCGTTCCGCCACTAGCGCCGCGGTGAAGATCAGCAGCTTATCTTTCTCTCTCGGTGTCAGTTCCATGCTTCGCCTTTACGCCTCTCGCCTCACGTATTCCAGATCCTCGGTATCTGCATCGCCTTTTGCGAATACAACGGGCGAACGATCGTCCAGATGCGCACGAAATACTCCCGCGCCTGCTCGGCGGAAGGCCCAAGGTATCGGGCGAGTAACAAGTCCGGTAATCGTGTCAATCCCCATTTGGCTTTCCCCGCCGGAGAGGCCTGCCGGCATGCGTCCAGCGCCGCTTCTGAGATTTCGATTCCCGCCAGCAGAAAAGTCCCGCAAACCGGGAAGCCCGCCATCCCGACCGGTGAGTCCAGCAGCGCGCTTCCCCCTTCGATCGCTCCCAACTCCTCGAACATCGGTTGCCCGGCTCGAGTCACGCACAGCCGTTGCCGCACGCTTCCCGATTCGAAGCGCTCACCGCTGGCGGTGCGGCCGAGGCACATCACGTCCCAGCCGCAGAACACCGCGCCCGATTCCAGCGACACCGCAATGGCGTTCCTGGCGTTGGCCGCATTGAAGAAGATGTTCTCCTGCGGCAGCCACTCGCAGACTGCGCCCGCCACCGCCGTGATCTTCACGTCTTGTGCTGCCTCGAGCATCGCGGAGCGGTACCACTTGGTCGCGCCCGGCGTTGTAAGCAGCGCGTTCGCGCCGGCCTGCAGGTTCAATGTGATCGCCATCCGGTCGCCACCGGCAATGCCACCCGGCGGATGCAACACGATGGTGTGGCAAACCGCGTCGCCCTCCGGGTAAAGCGGTTTCTGTACGGCAAGCGGGCCTCGGCTCGAACGGCGCGCAAGAATGGTGCGTCCGCCCCGCATTAGGTACGCCAGATCCAGCGTGGCGTCCCAGGTTCTCAGCGGGACGGCCTCGACCGGCTTCATACCGACAGAAAGCTGCGCACATTGTCCGCTTCCATATCGGCCCCGGCGCCACTCATGACGATTTCTCCGCGGCGCAGAACCACGTAATTGTCGGCGAGTTCGCGCGCGAAGTCGTAGTACTGCTCTACCAGAAGGATAGCCATGTCGCCGCGTTCGGACAACTTCCTGATAGCACTCTTGATGTCGTTGACGATCGATAGTTGATCGCCCCGCTCGGAGTGTTTATTGATGATGCCCTCGATGTCCTTGATGATCGATGGTGGATCGCCGCGTTCGGAGTGTGTCTTGATGACGCGTTCGACGTCCTTGATGATCGATGGTTGGATGCCTTCGGTGGGCCCGTCCCGGACCGGCACCCTGGGCTTCGTCGTTAGAGCGCGCTCGATGTCCTTGATAATCGACGATCGATCGCCACGTTCGGAGAGTGTCTTGATGACGCGCTCGATAGCTTTGATGATGGATGGTTGGATGCCTTCGGTGGGCTCGTCCAGAATCAGCACTCTGGGCTTCATTGCCAGCGCGCGCCCGATGGCGAGCTGTTGTTGCTGTCCCCCGGACAAGTCCCCGCCGCGACGCTGCTTCATGTCTTTCAAAACCGGAAACATGTCGTAGATTTCGCCCGGGATGTGTTGCGCGGCGCCGTTCGATTTTCCCGCCATACCCATCATTAGATTCTCCTCGACCGTCAGCCGGTGAAATATCTCGCGCCCCTGCGGGACGTAACCTATGCCAAGGCGCACGCGCGCGAACGGGGGCAAGCGGGTGATATCCGCGCCGTCGAACAAGACCTTTCCGCTTGACACCGGCAGCACACCTATCAGGCATTTGAGCAGCGTGGATTTGCCGACCCCGTTGCGCCCGAGCAGCGCCGTCACCCCGCGATCGGGCACTTCAAAACTGATACTGCGCAGCGTTTGGCTGCTGCCGTAATGCTGATTCAAGTTTTCAACTTTCAGCATGATTCAGCGGCCAAGATAAACCTCGATCACGCGATCATCGTTCTGTACCGCGTGCAACGTGCCCTCCGCCAGAACGCTGCCCTCGTGCAGTACCGTCACAATTTCAGCAATCGACTTGATGAATTCCATGTCGTGCTCGACTACCACCAGCGAACGCTCGCCCGCCAACGACTGGAACAGTTCGGCGGTACGCTCCGTTTCTTCGTCCGTCATGCCGGCGACAGGTTCGTCGAGTAGCAGCAGCCTGGGCTCCTGCATCAGGAGCATGCCGATTTCGAGCCACTGCTTCTGTCCATGGGAAAGCAATCCAGCCAGACGGTCGGACTCGTTATTGAGCCGGATGAGGTCCAGCGTTGCGGCAATGCGGTCAAGCTGTTCCGCCGAGTGCTTTGCGCGCAGGCTCGCCCACACGCGCTTGTCGGTCTTCATCGCCAGTTCGAGGTTCTCGAACACCGTGTGGTTCTCGAATACCGTCGGTTTCTGGAACTTGCGGCCAATGCCCGCGTGCGCGATCTCGGGTTCGGTGAGGCGCGTCAGATCGATGGTCTGTCCGAAGAACGCGGAACCCTCGTCGGGTCGGGTCTTGCCGGTGATCACGTCCATCATGGTGGTCTTGCCGGCTCCATTCGGGCCGATCACGCAGCGAAGTTCGCCGGCTGCCACGGTGAGCGTGAGCTTGTTGAGCGCCCTGAAGCCGTCGAAGCTCACGGTGATGTCGTCGAGGTAAATGATCGGGCCGTGGGTGACGTCCACTCCGCCTTCCACGATGTGGCTCAGTCCGGAAGTGCTGCCGCTGACGCTGATTTCCTCCGTTGCTGCGCTCATCTGCGTCCCCACCCGGACGCGCTCATCAGGCCGATGACGCCTCTGGGCATGAAAAGCGTGACCAGAATGAATAACAATCCAAGGAAAAACAGCCAGTACTCCGGGAAAGTCTGGGTAAAGAAACTCTTTGCGCCGTTTACCACGCCCGCGCCCAGCAGTGGCCCGATCAGCGTGCCGCGGCCGCCGACCGCGACCCACACCGCGATCTCGATCGAATTGGCCGGGGACATTTCGCTGGGATTGATGATGCCGACCTGAGGCACGTACAGCGCGCCGGCGATGCCGCACAGCACAGCCGAGAGCGTCCACACGAACAGCTTGTAACCGAGCGGGTTGTAGCCGGAGAACATCAGGCGGCTTTCCGAGTCGCGAATGGCAGTCAGAACTCGGCCGACCTTCGAGCGCACCAAGTAGCGCGTCAGGAAGATCACGCCGATCAAAACCAGCGCGGTGACGGCGAAGATCATCGCGCGCGTCAGCGGCGCGGTGATCGCAAATCCCAGCACGCGCTTGAAATCGGTGAAGCCGTTGTTGCCGCCGAAGCCGGTGTCGTTACGAAAGAACAGCAGCATGAAGGCGAAGGTCATCGCCTGGGTGATGATTGAAAAGTACACGCCCTTGATGCGCGAACGAAAGGCGAAGTAGCCGAAAACCAGCGCCAGCAGGCCGGGCGCCAGGATCACCAGCGCCATGCTCCACAGAAAGTGCTCCGACCCGGTCCAGAACCAGGGGAAAGCCTTCCAGTCCAGAAACACCATGAAGTCCGGCAGGTCCGACTGGTACTGCCCCTCGCGGCCGATCTGGCGCATCAAGTACATGCCGAAGGCGTAACCGCCGAGTGCGAAAAACACGCCGTGTCCGAGCGAGAGGATCCCGGTGTAGCCCCAGATCAGGTTCATGGCCATGGCGACGATGCAGTAGCACAAGATCTTGCCGCCCAGCGTGATGGTGTACGCCGACACATGAAGCGGACTATCCGGCGAAGTCATGAGGAACAGGAGCGGCAGTACCACCAGCGTGACCAGCGCAAAGGCGCCCAGCGCCATCCACCCCGCGCGGCTGAACAGCGTTTCGATGCGCGGGACGTAACGCGTCCCCAGTCCTTCAAGCTTCAACGGCGCGCCCCCTCAGTTCAAAGAGACCCTGCGGGCGCTTCTGGATAAAGGCGATGATCAGCACCAGGACCAGGATCTTGGTGAGGACGGCGCCGATGTGCGGCTCCAGAAACTTCGACAGCACGCCCAGGCCGAGCGCGGCATAAACGGTGCCGGCAAGCTGGCCGACGCCACCGAGAACCACCACCATGAACGAATCGATGATGTAGCTCTGCCCTAGATCGGGACCGACATTGCCGATCTGCGACAGCGCGCAGCCCGCCAGGCCGGCCACGCCCGAACCCAGCCCGAACGCCAGCAGATCCACGCGCCCGGTGGGCACGCCCACACAGGAAGCCATGATGCGGTTCTGCGTCACGCCGCGGACGAATAACCCGAGCCGGGTGCGCGACAGCATCAGCCACATCATCAGCAGCACGAACATCGAGAACGCGATGATGACGATGCGGTTATACGGCAACACCATGTTGGTCAGTTCCACCCCGCCCGACATCCACGTGGGGTTCGCGACTTCGACGTTCTGCGCGCCGAAGATCTGGCGCACCAACTGGATCAGGAACAGGCTGATGCCCCAAGTGGCGAGCAGCGTTTCCAGCGGCCGGCCGTAAAGCCAGCGGATCACGCTGCGCTCCAGCGCCATGCCGACCAGTGCCGAGGCGGCGAACGCCACCGGGACTGCCGCGACCAGGTACCAGTCGAACAACCCGGGCGCATACGATTTGAACATCTGCTGGGTGACGAAGGTCGCATAGGCGCCGATCATCAGCATCTCGCCGTGCGCCATGTTGATGACCCCGAGCAGTCCGTAGGTTATCGCCAGGCCCAGCGCCACCAGCAGGAGAATGCTGCCCAGCGACAGGCCGGTGAAAAGGCGGGCGAGGTAATCGCTGATCAGCAACCGGTATTGGATCGAATCGATCGACTGTTGTGCCGCTGCACGCACTTTCTCGTCGGGCTCGATAAAATTTCCGGATACGTCTTTTTCGAGCAGCGCCAGCAGCCGGGTCCTGACCTGAGCCTGATTGCTCTCGCCCAGTGCGCTGACTGCGGACAGCCGGATTGCCGCATCGGTGCTTTCCATGTCCAGCGCAGCCTTGGTCTGTTGCAATGATTTTCTGATTCCAGGATCGCTCTCCCGGGCAATCGCCTTCTCGATCAGCGGCAGCAATGCGGCCTGGTTGGTTGTTTCGATTGCCTTTGCCGACGCAAGCCGCACCGCGCGATCGGGCGATAGCAGTTTGAGCGCGCCGATGGCGGTGTCGAGCGCCCCGCGAATCCTGTTGTTGACGACCATACTTTCGAGGCCTTCGGGCGCAGGCTCGATCGGCGCCATGGTGGCTGCATCGAAGACCTTTTCGTCCCGGACGACCACCACGCGGCCGGCGGGTGTGACGTTGACCTGGCCATCCTGCATGGCCTGCAACAGCGCGAGTGCCGCTTCGTCGCCGGATGCAACCAGCGCGTTGATGGCCTTGAGCCTGGCGCCGACGTCCTCGGCACCCAGTCCGCCGACGACTCTTTCGTCGAGCGCGCGCGCCGAAACGGCGCAGGCGAGTGCGACGACGAATACAAAGAGAAGCAATGCCGGTTTCAAGCGCGTTTCCCTTGAGGTGTTATCGCGCGAACGAAAATCAGGAAAGGGCCCGCGGCTCATCACTGCCTTACCGCAGGCCCTGCCCTGATGCAGTTGTAGACTGCGGAATGCGCGCAAGGAGAACGCGCAAGCCGCGGTCAGGCGTTGCGATTACAGGCCCTGCTTGCCTTCATTACCCGCGATGAACGGGCTCCACGGCTGGGCGCGGATCGGACCCTTCGTCTTCCACACCACGTTGAACTGACCGTCGCCCTTCACTTCGCCGATCATGACCGGCTTGTGCAGGTGATGGTTGGTCTTGTCCATCGTCAGGGTGAAGCCCGACGGCGCCTTGAAGGTCTGACCGGCCATAGCCACGCGAACCTTGTCGACATCAGTGGTCCCTGCCTTCTTCACCGCCTGCGCCCACATGTGGATGCCGACGTAAGTGGCTTCCATCGGATCGTTGGTGACTACCGTGTCGAGGTTCGCAACCTTGTTCTTCCTGGCCCAGTCTTTGTAAATCTTGATGAACGCAGTGTTTTCCGGGTTCTTCACCGACATGAAATAGTTCCACGCAGCCAGGTGGCCGAGCAGGGGTTTGGTGTCGATGCCGCGCAGTTCCTCTTCGCCGACCGAGAACGCCACCACCGGCACGTCGGTGGCTTTCAGTCCGGCGTTGCCCAGTTCCTTGTAGAACGGCACATTGGAGTCGCCATTGATGGTGGAGATCACCGCGGTCTTGCCGCTGGCTGAAAACTTCTTGATGTTGGCCACGATCGTCTGGTAATCGCTGTGGCCGAACGGTGTGTACACCTCCGCGATGTCCGTCTCGGCCACGCCCTTGGCCTTGAGGAACGCGCGCAGGATCTTGTTGGTGGTGCGCGGATAGACGTAGTCGGTGCCGAGCAGGAACCAGCGCTTGGCGGCGCCGCCTTCTTCGCTCATCAGGTACTCCACCGCGGGAATGGCCTGCTGGTTCGGTGCCGCGCCGGTATAGAAGACATTCTGGGAAAGTTCTTCACCTTCGTACTGCACCGGGTAGAACAACAGGCTGTTCAGTTCCTCGAAAACCGGCAGGACCGATTTGCGCGACACCGAGGTCCAGCAGCCGAACACCACGGCCACCTTGTCCTGGGTGATCAACTGGCGCGCCTTCTCGGCGAACAGCGGCCAGTTGGAAGCCGGGTCGACCACCACCGGTTCGAGTTTCTTGCCAAGCAGGCCGCCCTTGCCATTGATCTCTTCGATCGCCATCAGCGCAGTGTTCTTCAGTGCCGTTTCCGAGATCGCCATGGTCCCCGACAACGAGTGCAGGACGCCGACTTTGATGGTGTCGGCAGCCGTCGCCGTTGCCGCCATCGCGGAGAACGCAATGCCGATCAATGACTTCAATATATGTCTGCGATTCATAGACCCCCCTGATTGATGTTGAAAAATGACCGTCGGCACCCGCGAATTGCCGGACCGTGCGCCTCTGGCTTGAGATTGCGAGCGACTGTTAGGCAACAAGCGTGCCGATGCTTCGCAATTGCAACGAATGCCTTTGCGTTTCATGTGCTTGTAGTTTTGCAAAGCGTCCGAATGGATGATTTTGGGGCACCGCAGCGACGCACGCGAAACGACGTGCGCACCGGCTTTGTGCGGCGGCGGCTGACGATGCACCATGAGGTCGCGAATGCCGCGCCGGAACCTGAACGAGCGGAATCTCCGCCGCTTGCGCCCCACTTGCGTCCCTCTTCCTGTTACTGTATATAATAACAGTATAGGAGGTTCCCATGGACGATCTCACCCCACGCCAGGCCGAGATACTGCAACTGATTGCCGATTTCGTGCAGAGCACCGGCTTCCCGCCCACCCGCGCCGAAATCGCCAAGAGTCTCGGTTTCCGTTCCGCGAACGCCGCCGAGGACCATCTCAAGGCTTTGGAAAAAAAAGGCTTTATCGAATTGTTTGCCGGTGCCTCGCGCGGCATCCGGCTCAAGGAGGGACTCGGCCTGCCGGTCATCGGCCGGGTCGCGGCAGGCAGCCCGATCCTCGCCGAAGCCCATGTCCAGGGGCGCTACCAGGTCGACCCGCTGCTGTTCAGCCCGCGCGCGGATTACCTGTTGAAAGTGCGGGGAATGAGCATGCGCGATGCCGGCATCCTCGACGGCGACCTGCTGGCAGTGCACCGCACCCGGGAAGCGCGCTCCGGCCAGATCGTGGTGGCGCGCCTGCACGACGAAGTCACGGTGAAGCGCTTCAAGCGCCAGGGCAACCAGGTGCAACTGCTGCCCGAGAACCCGGACTTCAAACCCATACATATAGACCTGAAGCGCGATCCGCTGGCGATCGAAGGGCTGGCGGTCGGGCTGATCCGCAATGGCAGGATTTCTTAAATCAGTGAAGGCGTGAAGGGTGAATGAGTGAGGGGTGAAGGGTGAAAAAACAAACACTCTCTCTCTGCAGCAAATCCGCACAGGTGCAGGTGATGACATCTCTCAATCGCATCAATCAGGAGGAAACCATGGAACGAGAAAAGACCATCGAGATTCTCAAGGCTCTAGCCGAGGGCATCGATCCCGGCACCGGTGAGCACTACCCGGCCGGCAGCCCCTATCAGCATCCGGACACCGTGCGCGCGCTCTTCGCCGCAATTCGCGGGCTGGAGAATCCCGCACCGCACCCGGAAAAAACGGACGCGCCACGACAGGACAAATCGGGCAAACCCGCCCCTGAAAACGCCGGCCGCCCCTGGTCCCAGGAAGAAGACTCACGCCTCGGCCAGGCCTACGACTCGGGCAAATCGGTCGAAGAACTCGCCCAAATGCACAAGAGGAGCAAATGGGCGATCGAATCCAGGCTGGCGCGCATGGGCAAGATCCCCGCTCCGCCGCCCTTCGTGCCGCGTTCTTCGCCGAGAAATACAGCGAGCGAGCCGGCCGCCCAGTATCAGTAAGAACGCTTACCGCAGAGACCGCAGGGGACACAGTGGAAAAACCGAAAAGATACTGGTCTGGTTTTTCTCTGCGTTCTTTGCGTTCTCTGCGCCTCTGCGTTGGGTTTTGATTTTACGAGTCACGTCGTCACGGCCTTTACAGCACTCACGGCATTCACGGCATTCACGGTTTTTATGTCTTCCGCCCTGCAAACGCTGCTGCAAAACCCCGCCATCTGGCGCGGGAGCGAGCAGGCGCGCGTCCAGCTTCCCAGCATTCCCACCGGGTTTGCCGAGCTCGACCGCGAGCTGCCCGGCGGCGGCTGGCCGCGCGGCGTGGCAGCCGAACTGCTCACCGAACGCAGCGGCATCGGCGAGTTATCGTTGTTCGTGCCCGCGCTGGCGAGCCTGTCGCGCGAGGACGGCTGGCTGATGCTGATCGCCCCGCCGTGGATTCCCTACGCGCCGGCGCTGGCCGCGCGCGGCATCCGGCTCTCGAAGCTGGTCGTGGTGGACGCACGCTCGGACAAGGACACGCTGTGGGCGGCGGAGCAAGGGCTGCGCGCAGGCAACTGCTCCGCGGTGCTGGCATGGCCCGCCGCGATCAACGAACGCAGCCTGCGCCGGCTGCAGCTCGCCGCCGAGGAAGGCGGCAGTTTCGGGGCGATGTTCGGTGCGGCAGCGCGCGCCGCGCCTTCTTCTCCCGCGCCGTTGCGCATGCAGCTCGGCACACGGCAGAACCGGCTTGCGGTGCGCATCGTCAAGCGCCGCGGCAGCGGCCGGGTGCCGATACTGCTGCTCGACGTCGAGCGCAATCGTGCAGTCGCGCCGATGCCCGCTTCCCGGTTTCAGCAACCGCTTGCGCATGCCAGCGCCTAACGAAGAAAAATCTAAACGCAAAGGCGCAAAGGACGCAAAGGAACGCAAAGAAAACCTGAAGACGGGGAAAACCGGCAAAGAGGCTTGATCGTGGATATTGCGCACAGTTTTCTCATTTATTTCACGGCGCCGACCCGTTCTCTTATTTCTTTCCTTTGCGTCCTTTCTTGCCGTTCTCTGCGTCCTCTGCGTCAACGCTTTTAATCTTTGCGTCAACGCTTTTGATCTTGAAAGACGTCCATGCTGTGGGCCGCCGTCCATCTTCCCGACTTGTCGCTGCAATTGCGGCTGCGCGGGACAGCCGCGCCCGGCCCACTGGTGATACAGGACGAGAGCCATCGCCCGCGCGTGCTGGCGTGCAACGACGCCGCAACCGGGTTGGGCATCCGCCCGGGCATGCCGGTATCGGCGGCGTTCGCGCTCGCCGCCGGGCTGCAACTTTTCACCCGCGACCCGGAAAAAGAAGCCAAAGCGCTCAAGGGCGTAGCGCTGTGGGCGGGACAGTTCACGCCCACGGTGAGCATCGCTTCCGGCAACGAAGTGCTGCTCGAAATCGGCGGCTGCCTCAGGCTGTTCGGCGGACTGCGTCAGCTTGGCGGGCGCATCCGCGCCAATCTCCGGGAGCTGGGCTATCACGCTGTGGTTGCCGTGGCGCCTACCGCCACTGGCGCGCTGCTGCTCTCCCGCGCCGGCATCGCCACTTGCGTCGGCGACCGTCATGAATTGCGGCGCGCGCTGGCGCCGCTGCGGCTGCGGCTCCTCGATCAGCCCGCGGACACCATCGCCACGCTCGCGGCAATGGGCGTACATACCGTCAGGGATTATCTGGCCCTTCCGCGCGACGGGCTGGCGCGCCGCTTCGGCCAGCAGCTGCTCGACGAGATTGACCGCGCACTCGGACACCTTCCCGATCCGCGCCCGCCTTTCGTCCCGCCCGCACGTTACGCGGCCGCGCTTGAGCTGCCCGCACCGGTGCAGGAAACCGAGCCGCTGCTGTTCGCCGCCAAGCGCCTGATCCTCGAACTCGCCGGCTATCTCGCCATGAAACAGGCCGGCGTGACGCAACTGCGATTCGAGCTCGAACACGCGGATCGCAGTGCCACCCGGGTCGCGGTCGGGCTGTCGGCAGCGAACCGCGACGCCGCTCATCTGCTCACGCTGCTGCGCGAGAAACTCGCCACCGTCGAGCTGCCCGCCGCGGTCGAAACCATCCGGCTGATCGCCGCGGAAACCCGGCCGCTCGGTTCACACAACCGCTCGCTATTTGCGGACCAGCGCCCGGCCGCGGAAGACCGCTGGCGCGTCATCGAGCATCTGCGCGCGCGCCTTGGTGCGGATGCGGTCTACGGCCTGGGAATGTTCCCCGACCACCGTCCGGAGCTCGCGCTGCGCCGCGTGCCCGCGGGAAAAGCGCACGACGGGGATTGCGATCTTTACCGTCCGCTGTGGCTGCTCGCCCGGCCGCTGCCGCTGAAAGCGAACGACCTGCTTCCGCAAGCAGACGGGCCGCTCACGCTGCTCGACGGACCGGAGCGCATCGAATCCGGCTGGTGGGACGACTTCGACGTGACGCGCGACTACTTCGTCGCGCGCGATGATTCAGGAGTAAAGCTGTGGATCTTCCGGGAACGCAACGATCAGAAGAACTGGTTCCTGCATGGCCTGTTTGCCTGACAACCAGGCCAATTACTGTTGAGCAAAACGAACCTGCTGTTCGGTAACGACCATGCCGCAGGCTTACGCCGAACTGCACTGTCTTTCCAACTTCACCTTCCTGCGCGGCGCGTCGCACTCGGAGGAGCTGGTGGAACGCGCTGCACGGCTCGGCTACCAGGCGCTCGCCATCACCGACGAATGTTCGCTTGCTGGCGTGGTGCGGGCGCATGTCGCGGCGAAGGAGCACAACCTCAAGCTCATCATCGGCACCGAGATCCTGCTGACACCTCTCCCCGGAGCGGAGAGGGAGAAAACCGCTCGCCCCGCGGGAACAGGTCTCGACGATCTGCGCTTGGTACTGCTGGCACAGAATCGTGAAGGCTACGGCAATCTTTCGGAGTTGATCACCCGCGGCAGGAGAAACGCCGGGAAAGGCGAATACCGCCTCTGCCGCAGCGATCTCGACAAAGGACTGGAACACTGTCTCGCCCTCTGGCTGCCGCCGGTGCAACCGCAGCCCGAAGATGCCCACTGGCTCGCGGAGCGTTTCCCCGGCTGCACCTGGATCGCCGCCGAGCTGCTGGCCCGCGGCGGCGACTGGGATCGGCTCGAAAGCCTGCAGCGCGTGGGCAGGCAGACCGGGCTGCCGCTCACCGCCTGCGGCGACGTCCACATGCACGTACGCAGCCGCCGCGCACTGCAGGACACGCTGAGCGCAATCCGGCTTGGCGTGCCGGTGGCCCAGGCCGGCCGCGCGCTGCTGCCGAGCGGCGAGCGCCACCTGCGCCGGCGCGAGACGCTGGAGCGTATCTATCCGCGGGAACTGCTCGCCGAAACGCTGCGCATCGCCGCGCGCTGCGACTTCTCGCTCGACAGCCTGCGCTACGAATACCCGCAGGAGATCGTCCCCACCGGCGAAACGCCTGCGCAATATCTGCGGCGGTTGACCGAAGAAGGGTTGATGTGGCGCTTTGCGCCACCAGGCACGAGGCGCGAGGCACGAGGTTCGAGTCAAACCAATACACCTCAACGCAGAGGCGCAGAGGACGCAAAGGGCGCAGAGCAATATACATGGAACAGGATATGTTCTGACATTGATTTGTCAGTTCACGATATTCACGGGATTCACGGACTTTCTCTCAGTACTCATCACGCCTCACGCCTCTCGCCTCTCGCCTCACGTTCGACGGTTCCGGACAAAGTACGGAACCTGGTCGAGCATGAGCTTTCATTGATCGCGGAACTCGGCTACGAGCCCTACTTCCTCACCGTCCACGACATCGTCAGGTACGCGCGCAGCCAGGGCATCCTCTGCCAGGGCCGCGGCTCGGCGGCCAACTCCGCAGTGTGCTACGCGCTCGGGATCACCGAAGTGGATCCCGGACGCATGCAGATGCTGTTCGAACGCTTCATCTCCAGGGAGCGCAACGAACCGCCCGACATCGACGTGGATTTCGAACACCAGCGCCGCGAGGAGGTCATCCAGTACATCTACCAAAAGTACGGGCGTGAGCGCGCCGCCATCGCCGCCACCGTGATCACCTACCGCTCGCGCAGCGCTTTCCGCGATGTCGGCAAGGCGCTCGGGCTGGATCTTGCCCAGCTGGAGCGCATTTCCCGGAGTTTTGCCTGGTGGGATCGCCGTGACGAACGGGCGGCGCGGCTGCGCGATGCGGGCTTCGACCCGGAATCCCCGGTCATCCGCAAGCTGATATCGCTCACCAACACGCTGATCGGGTTTCCCCGTCACCTGTCGCAGCACGTCGGCGGCTTCGTGATCTCGCGAGGCCCTCTGTCGCGCCTGGTTCCGATCGAGAACGCCGCCATGCCCGAAAGAACGAACATCCAGTGGGACAAGGACGACCTCGATGCGCTCGGCCTGCTGAAAGTGGATGTGCTCGCGCTCGGCATGCTCTCGGCGATCCGCCGCGCGCTCGACCTGGTGAGCCGCATCCGCGCAAAGCCGTTCGGCATGGCGGACGTGCCGCCCGAGGCTCCCGAGGTCTACGCCATGCTGCAGCAGGCCGATTCGATCGGCGTATTCCAGATCGAGTCGCGCGCGCAGATGTCCATGCTGCCGCGGCTGCGGCCCGCCAACTATTACGACCTGGTGATCGAAGTGGCGATTGTCCGCCCCGGGCCGATCCAGGGCGGCATGGTGCATCCGTACCTGCGCCGGCGCCAGGGCTTGGAGCCGGTCACCTATCCCTCCGAGGCCGTGCGCGGCGTGCTCGAACGCACGCTCGGCGTACCGATTTTCCAGGAGCAGGTGATGCAGCTTGCCGTGGTCGCCGCCGGATTCACGCCTGGCGAAGCCGATCATCTGCGCCGCTCGATGGCGGCGTGGCGCAGGAAAGGCGGACTGCATCAATTCGAGGAGAAGCTGATTTCCGGAATGCGCAAACGCGGCTACAGCGAGGAGTTCGCCCGGCAGATCTTCCAGCAGATCCTGGGGTTCGGCGAATACGGTTTCCCAGAATCGCACTCGGCTAGCTTTGCGCTGCTGGTCTATGTCTCCGCGTGGCTCAAGTGCCATGAGCACGCGGCGTTCACCTGCGCGCTGCTCAACAGCCAGCCGATGGGCTTCTACTCGCCGTCGCAACTGGTACAGGACGCGCAGCGCCACGGCATCGAAGTGCGGCCGGTGGATGCTCTCGTGAGCAGTTGGGACTGCTCACTCGAAGAGCGTGAGGCGAGAGGCGTGAGGCGAGAGGCGAGAGGAAAGTCCATACCTTCTCTTGGCACTCAGAACCCCGCACTCAATACTGAGTCTCAGAAAGCTATCCGGTTGGGATTACGAATGATCTCTGGCTTGTCCCAGGACGCGGCCGAACGGCTGATCGCCGCAAGAACTCTTTTCAATACCCCCTTGATGGATACGCAATTTCTGTCCTCTCTTACGCCTCACGCCTCACGCCTCACGCCTCGCCCCTCGTTCCTCGTCCCTCGTCCCTCCGTCGACGACCTCGCGCTGCGCGCGAAACTCAATCGCCGCGACCTGCGGCTCCTCGCCGAAGCCGGCGCGCTGGCATCGCTGGCCGGACATCGCCGCAACGCGGCGTGGCTGGTCGCCGGGATCGAGGAACGTCCGCCGCTGCTCGCCTCGGCTGCGATCGTCGAATCCGCGGTCGATCTGCCCGCACCCACCGAAGGCCAGGACATCGTCGCCGATTACGCCAGCCTTGGATTGACGCTGCGCCGGCATCCGCTGGCGTTGCTGCGCCCGCAGCTCGCGCGCCTGCGCATGATCACCGCGCAGGAACTGCGGAACACGCCGACGGGAAAACTGGTGCGCGTCGCCGGACTGGTCACCTGCCGGCAGCGGCCCGGCACCGCAAGCGGGGTCATTTTCATCACCCTCGAGGATGAGACCGGCCAGGTCAACGTGGTGGTGTGGCGAGGCGTTTCGGAAAAGCAGCGCCGCCCTCTGCTGGCCGCCAGCCTGCTCGGCGTGCACGGGGTGCTGGAACGCGAAGGCGCGGTTACCCACCTGATCGCCGGAAAACTCACGGACTACTCGGCCCTGCTCGGTAACCTCGTCATCCACTCTCGGGATTTCCACTGATTTCAAGACACCGCGCTCAACGCCAAGGACGCAAAGGTACGCAAAGGCAAGCAACAACGTTGGGAATCAAAATTATCCTTTCCCTTTGTGCGATAGGAGAAGCCAGCTTCGTTGGAACGCATAGTCGCGAACTGATTTCCCCGTGTATGCTCTTTTTCATTATCAGTTTTCGATTACCTTTGCGTACC
>JBQTIV010000154.1:0-16386 GCA_052387775.1 Betaproteobacteria bacterium | reverse complement strand
GCTTGGCCGTTGCCCAGGAGACAAAGCCTGCCGAGAACACCAGGCCGGCAGCTATTACGGTGCTGGAAGATGCCAGTCCGGTGATGTACGGACGGTCGTCGAAAATCAAGGCAACGGTCGACGCGGTCGATCTCGACGCGCGCGAAATTACGCTGAAAGGGCCAAAGGGACGCCTGATCACGCTGAAGGTTGCGGAGCGCGTGAGGAACCTGCCGCAGGTTCTGGTCGGCGACGAAGTCATCGTGCGTTATAACGAGTCGGTGGGGCTGCAACTGCGCAAGATCCAGGCAAGCGATGTGGTTGCCCTCGAGGAAACGGCGGCCAGCACCGATTCTGGAACGAATCCGGACCCGGGCGCGGCGAAACGGTTCACCGTTGCAGCTTACGTTGAAGCGGTAAGTCCCAAGGAGAAAACCCTCACCCTCAGGAGAACAGAAGGAAACCTTGTCGACCTTTACGTCCGTGATGCGGACGTCCTGAAATCGCTCAGGGCTGGCGACAACATTGTCGCCACGTACACCGAGGCGGCCGCAGTTTCGATCGAACTGCCCAAGGATAAGGAAAAGGCCAAGGACAAGGAAAAGCTCAAGCCAAAGAAGAAGACGCAGACCGGCGCATCCGCGCAGTGAACGGGAAGACTATGCCGGTCCGGTGTGCAATCAGCGCCGCACAGTTCGACGTCGCCGATGACCGGGAAGGGCGCAACGCGCGTGGCCGCGTCACGGTTTTTGTTGCACTCGCGGCGTTGCTGATTTCCTGTGCGCCGCTCAATCCTCCCCCGGCGCCTGTACGCGAGGAGATGGAAGTCACCCGTAACGACCAGGTGGTCTTGCTGCCCGTGGCGGATGGCTCGCCAGGCGCCGTCGTAGTCCGGCAGGAGCAGGAGGGCGTCGAGATCGTACTCGACGAGCCTTACGCTTCAGCAGTGATCGAAGGGCCCGGGCGGGTGAGACAATTCATAGAGGATCCGGGAGTGGTAAGGCAGACCTTCACCCCAACGCTTGCCGCGTTGCCGTCCAAGCCGGCCAGCTTCCTGCTGTACTTTCCCCGGGGTGAAGACGAGTTGACCGCCGAGTCGAAGATGGAAGTCGAGAAGATCCTGGCAGAGATGGCGAAACGGCCGGCAGCGGAAATTTCAATCATCGGGCACACCGATACCGTTGGTTCCAGTCAGTTCAACGACAAGCTGTCATTGCAACGCGCCAAACACGTGCGCCAGCTGTTCGTGGCTCGCGGCGTCGCGCCGGGCAGCATTGCCATCGCCGGTCGCGGCGAACGGGAACTCCTGCTTCCAACCGGGGACGATGTTCACGAACCGCGCAACCGGCGCGTCGAGATCAAAGTACGGTAACCGGACGTTCGCCGGCTACGAATAAAACCCGTCAATCTGGCTCGAACTTGAGCGCCACGCCGTTGTTGCAGTAACGCAGGCCGGTCGGATCGGGGCCGTCTTCGAAAACATGCCCCTGATGGCCGCCGCAGTTGGCGCAATGGTATTCGGTGCGCTCCATGAACAGCGCGCGATCCACTTTGGTTTCCAGCGCGCCGGGAATGGCGGTGAAGAAGCTGGGCCAGCCGGTCTTGCTGTCGAACTTCATGTCTGATTTGAATAGCGCCTGACCGCAGCCGGCGCAGACAAACGTGCCCTTGCCGTATTCGCTGTTGAGCGGGCTGGTAAAGCGGCGCTCGGTGCCTTCCTCGCGCAGCACGTGGTACTGCTCCGCCGTTAGTGCTTTACGCCATTCCTGTTCCGAATTGCGGACTTTGCTCATCTGTCATTGTCCCGGTGAGACCAGAACATTGTAATGCGCCGAGCGCGCGTCGAAACGGGAAAGCAGCGCCCGCGCCTTTGCCGGCACCACGGCGGCCTCGAAGTCCTCTCCTGCGAATGCCTTGATCGCGGCAGGGGAATCGAACCACATGACGGTCACGAACTCGACTCCCTCAGCTACGTCGCGCCGGAGCAGATGGATGCCACGGTAACCGCGGATTTCCTGGCGCTCGATTCCCTTGAAAATTTCACCGCGAAGCAGCCTTTCGTAGGCGTCGGCATTCTCCCGACTGGTCCATCCGTGCCAGATTCTGCTGATCATGGTTGGTTCCGTCTGTCGTGCATCCGGGGACTGCAGTTTTCGAATCCTAAGACGATCTGCCTCGCCGCGGGTGCTGCGCTGCCGCATCAGGCTTGCTGGGTTTCCCCAAAGTTTCCGGAACGACCTGGACTGGCAGTCTCTCGCCTTGAGTGCTAATCGGGGCGGTCTGTTTTGCGATGCTCTCCAGGCTGCAGGGCCAGCCGATGGACTTCTGCCGCATTCGAAGGTGGTGCTTGGGGAAGAAACCCCGCCCGTAGAGTGGCCGGGCCGCCGTCACCACGTGCGCCGAGGAACGAGAGTCTTTTGAGGCGCCGTGGAGAGCGCATGGGTATGGTTGCAACGCGCGTTCGACAAGAGTAGCGTGAGCCGGAATCAGCATTGCGTTGTCGGTGTTGGGCTGGGCGGCCGGCGCGGTCTTACTGGCAAGCCCTTCTGCGGTTAAAACAGAAGTTTCGATAACAAGCAAGGAGGAGGAGCGCGATGGAATTCAATATCCTGCAGCACTTCAAGGGCCTTGGTGAGTTAGCCAAGGACCCGTTCGACAATAACGACGTCGGCACCTCATTGTTCCTTACCGGGGGCATGGGACCGAAGATCTCGGAGAAGATGGACGGCTACGCCAAGAAGGCCGGCCTCTCCCGCCGCAATTTCATCAAGTCGTCCCTGGGTTTCTCGGCGGCGATGCTCGCTGCCAACGAGGTCACGGGAATGAAGTTCTTTGAAGTCGGCGCGGCGGAAGCTGCCGACACCGGCGCCAAGAGCGAAGCCATCCAGGTCGCTCGCGCCAGCACCGACTTCATTGTCGACGTTCACACGCATGTCTGTACCCGCCCGGGCCACTATCAACTCGGCGTGAATACCACCGAGCGCGGCATGTGGTTCGTGGACTTGCTGGACAATCTGGGCAAAGCTTTCGGCATGGCCAACGGTACCAGGGACATGAATGTCGAGAACTACGGCAAGCTTATTCTTGAGGAAAGTGATACCACCGTCGGCGTATTCAATCCGTTCGGTTTTCGCGAGGATTACGGCGGCCAGGACATGATCCCGATTGAGTATCAGGTCGGGGTGCGCAACAAATGGCCTAAGTCCACCGTGATGCTGGCCGGCGGGCTGACGCCGAACCAGGGTCTGAGCGTGACACTGGATCGCCTGACGCAGTACGTGGAGCAGTACAAGATCTCGGGCCTCAAGCTCTACACCTTCGACTCCACCAAGAAAAAAGGCTGGTGGTTCGACGACGAAAAACTCGCGTACCCGATCTGGGAGAAGTGCCGCAAGCTGGGCATCAAAAACGTCGGCTGCCACAAGGGCATTCCCTTCGGTCAGTTCTACGCACGCTATGCACACGCGGAGGACTTCGACGCGGCCGCAGACGATTTTCTCGACATCAACTTCATCGCCTATCACTCGGCCTGGCCGTACCATGCCGAAATCGGGGCAATGAAGGGATTCAAGCCGCAGCGGACGAACCTGTACTGCGAGATCGGCTCGACATTCGCGGCGACCGTCACCAGCCGGCCGCTGGAGTGCGCGCATGTTATTGGCAGCCTGTTGCGCGATCTTGGTCCGGACTATGTGCTGTGGGGCACCGACTCGCTACTGTGGGGCAATCCGCAATGGCAGATCGAGGCATTCCGCAAGTTCCAGATTCCCGATCAATTGGTCGAGGGTCATGGCTATCCGAAGATCACCGACGAAATCCGCCGCAAGGTCTTCGGCGAGAATGCAGCACGCATCTGGAACATCGACAAGCAGTCTGCGATGCAGGCGAAATCCGAAATATTGGCCAACAAGACCAGCTACGCATAGAGCAAGCCGGGCATCATCGATGGGGCCGGTTCCATGCGGAGTCGGCCCCATTTGATTTGCGTACGACAAACGGAGGCACGAAGTGCCAACCTACGAATACGCCTGTGACCCCTGTCGCGTCATTTATCAGACGCGTCACGGCATCAATGATCAGCGCCCGGAGCGTTGCCCCAGGTGCAAGGGCGAACTACGCAAGGTATTGTCCGCGCCCAGCCTGAATACCAACAATCACTCCAGTCCCACCCAAGCCAAGTACGCCAAGGTGTCGGAAAGCGAAGAAATCGCCAGGGAAAAGGAACTGCAGAAGGTCTATGAAACGGTCTGGGTCCCGCCAGAAGTGAAGCACAGCCCGTGGGATCACGATCACTGATCGCCGCGGCCTGCCTGTTGGCGGCGACATGGCTGGCAATCGGTAGCACCGAAGTCCTGGAACCTGCCGCACTCAGCGCGGGGAGCTTTACCACTCCCGAGTCAGGCGCCAATGCCTTTTCCATTCCCATCGCCATGCTCGACCAGGAACAGGCCGCCCAGTTCGCCAAAGGCAGGGAGCAGTTTCACGAAGCCTGGGTAGTCGCTCCCGAGCCCGGTGGCGTGTGGGGCCTGGGGCCGACTTTCAACGAGGATCGCTGCGCGCATTGCCATGAAAACAACGGGCGCGCCGCGGCGCCGATGGAGCGGCAGGAGGCCGCGCGCGGCACGCTGGTGCGGCTGAGCGTACCCGGCCAGGACCCGCACGGGGAGCCCCGGCCGCATCCGGCGTATGGAGGCCAGTTGCAAAACCGCGGCATTCCCGGCCGCGTGCCCGCCGAAGGCAAAGCGATCTTCAGCTACGCAGCCCGTGAGGTCGATCTTGCCGGCGGCGAAACCGTGGTGCTGCGGGTGCCGAAGATCGAGTTCGCGGCGCTGCAGTTCGGCGATCTCGGAGCCGACATCATGATTTCACCGCGCGTCGCGCCCGCCATGGTGGGGCTGGGATTGCTGGAAGCGGTGCCCGAACCGGCGATACTTGCGATCGCCGGGGAACAGGAAAAGCTGGGCGTGAGCGGAAAGCCGAATTACGTCAGGGATCACGAGAACAGCAGAATCGTGCTGGGCCGCTTCGGCTGGAAGGCGGGGCAGCCCAATCTGCGCCAGCAGACGGCGGCGGCTTTTCTGAACGACATCGGCGCTACTACTCATTTCTTTCCTGAGGAAAATTGTCCGACCGTGCAAGTGCAATGCCTCGATGTGCCCTCCGCTAGCAAGTGCGGCGGCCAGGGCGGATGCACCGGCAACTACCGGCCGGAAGTAGTGCCGAGCCGTCTGAGCAATATCACGCTGTACCTGCAGACGCTCGCTGTTCCCGCCCGGCGCAACGTGAACGACCCCGAGGTGAAGCGGGGCGAGCAGTTGTTCATTCAGGCTAACTGCAGCGCCTGCCATGTGCCGGAACTCAGAACCGGCGGCAAGACCGCGATCCCTGCTGCAGCAGACCTGACGATCCACCCCTACACCGACCTGTTGCTGCACGACATGGGTGAGGGCCTTGCTGACGGGCGCCCCGAATATCAGGCCGACGGCCGCGAATGGCGCACACCGCCGCTATGGGGGATTGGTCTGGTGCGCGGGGTCAACGGGCACAGCGACCTGCTGCATGATGGCCGCGCACGCAATGTGGCCGAAGCGATCCTGTGGCACGGCGGAGAAGCCGCGCAGGCGCGGGAAATCTTTCGCGCGCTGCCCCAAGCCGAACGCGACGCGCTGGTGAAGTTCGTCAATTCGATCTGAGAACTGAGTTCAGATCAATCCTTCCAGCAACTGAACATCCACGACCGCGCCGGCGGGCAAGTTGCCCGCATCGGTCGGCAGGACGATGAAGCAGTCGGCCTGGCTCATCGACGAAAGGATTCCCGATCCTTGGTCTCCGGTGGTGCGCACCGTCCACTGCCCGTCCGCAGCGCGGGTGAGGATGCCACGCTGGAACTCGGTGCGGCCCGGCGCTTTCTTGATCGCCGAAGTGCAAGTCACCTTCAGCGTCGGCAGCGGCGCTACCGTGGTCTGTCCCTGCAAAAAGAGCAGGGCGTCGCGCACGAACTGGTAGAAGGTCACCATCACCGCAACGGGATTGCCGGGCAGCCCGAAAAAATGCGCGCGACCGATCTTGCCGTAGGCAAGTGGCCGGCCGGGTTTCATCGCGATTTTCCAGAACAACACTTCGCCGAGGCGCTCAAGAACTTGCTTTACGTAATCCGCTTCGCCGACCGAGACGCCGCCGCTGGTGATCACCACGTCGGCTGACTGAGCGGCTTCTTCAAAGGCGCGCTGCACCGCCTGCAGATCATCGCGGATTACCCCCATGTCGAGCACATCGCAGCCCAGCCTCGTGAGCATGCCATGGATGGTGTAGCGGTTGCTGTCGTAAATTTGCCCGGCAACGAGCGGACTGCCGACCGGTACCAGTTCGTCGCCGGTGGAGAAAAACGCCACGCGCAGTCTCCGGTACACCGAAACTTCGCCTATTCCGAGCGACGCGAGAAGTCCGATTTCCGCGGGCCGCAACGGCTGGCCGCGCTGCAGCGCAGGCTCGCCCTTGCGCAGATCCTCGCCCGCGCTGCGGGTATTGCTGCCTTTATTTTTTACCGGCGCGACCGCCACCATGTCGCCGGAGACTTTCGCGCGCTCCTGCTGGATGACGGTGTCCGCGCCCTGGGGAATCACCCCGCCGGTCATGATGCGTACCGCCTGCCCTGGGCCGAGGCTGACCTCGAAGGGCTTGCCGGCGAAGGCCGCACCGATCACCTTGAGCATCACTTCGCCGTCCTGCTTGAGGTCGCTAAAGCGCACGGCATAGCCATCCATCGCCGAGTTGTCGTGCTGGGGCACATTGAGCGGTGAAATCACCTCTTTGGCGAGCACGCGCCCGAGCGCCGCGCGGATACTCAGGCATTCGACCGCCGTGACCGGTTCGAGAAAGGCGCGAATGTGGCTGCGCGCCTTCTCCACCGG
Organism: Betaproteobacteria bacterium; assembly: GCA_052387775.1. GTDB lineage: Bacteria > Pseudomonadota > Gammaproteobacteria > Burkholderiales > JACQAP01 > JACQAP01. The sequence goes on along the minus strand of JBQTIV010000154.1, from coordinate 9,496 downwards.
CATCGCGTTGGGGTCGTAGTCGTCGGCAGAGCTCAGTTCACGGAGAGACTTGGGGGTGTCCATCGGCATCAAGTGTACGAGAGGCAAAAACCAAACCTGAACGGCGCTGAAAAATTTGACCTGTTTGGCTGTTAGCCGCCGATGTACGACATTTCCACCTTGTGCAGCTTGGCCGTCTCGTCGGTGCGGATCTCTGAATAACGGTCGGTGCGCGCGCGCCAGATCTTGGCGATGGCCGCGGAGATGTTCTCGTCTGACGAGCCGCCGCGGATCAAGCTGCGCAGGTCCGCGCCCTGCGTGGCGAACAGACAGGTGTATAACGAGCCTTCCGCGGACAGTCGCGCACGCGTGCAGTCTTTGCAGAACGCTTTGGTAACCGAGGAGATGAAGCCGATTTCACCCGAGCCGTCCTTATAGCGCCAGCGCTCGACCACCTCGCCGAGGTAATTGGCGTCCAGGGGCTCGATCGGGAAGACCGCGTTGATCGTCGCGGCCAATTCGCGTGAGGGTACGACGTGCTCCATTTTCCAGCCGTTGGTGTGGCCCACGTCCATGAATTCAATGAAGCGCAGAATATGGCCGCTGCCCTTGAAAAAGCGCGCCATGTCCGCGACGCTCTGGTCGTTGGTCCCGCGTTTGACCACCATGTTGACTTTTATCGGTGCAAGGCCGACCTTGTCGGCTTCCTCGATGCCTTCCAGCACTTTCGCCACGGGGAAGTCCACGTCGTTCATTGCCCGGAACACGGCATCGTCCAGCGAATCCAGGCTGACGGTGACGCGGTTGAGTCCTGCGTCCTTCAGCGCCCGGGCTTTTTGCTTCAGCAGGGAGCCGTTGGTCGTGAGCGTTAGGTCGAGGTCGGTTTCCTGCGCCAACAGTTCGATCAGCTTCTCGAGCTGGCGCCGTACCAGCGGCTCGCCGCCGGTAATACGCACTTTCTCGATGCCGTGGCCGCGGAAAATCCTCACCAGCCGGTGGATCTCGTCGAAATTAAGCAACTGCGAGCGCTCGAGAAACTGGAAGTCGCGTCCGTAAACCTCCTTGGGCATGCAGTAGGTGCAACGGAAGTTGCAGCGGTCCGTCACCGAAATCCGCAGGTCGCGAAGTGGCCGGCCGCGGGTGTCGGCGAGAGGACGGTCACGGCCGGCGTGCGCGAGCTTGATGGCTGGTTCGTTCATGTAATGGGATGTTCTTTTGGTCCCGGAGTCGCGAGTACCGCTCAAACGGCAGTCACCGGCCAGGATTTGAGGCATTATATTGCAAAAGATATAACGCCAGCGCAATCGTTAGCGCGGCAGTTTTTCAACCCTGCCGGGAAATGTCAACCATGCACGCTTTCTCAAGAATCCTGGGATTTCTGCTTTTGCTGTTGTCCGGCATGGTGGCTGCCCAAGCGGCTCCGGACTTGCGGCTCGCCACCACCACCAGCACCGAGAATTCGGGCCTGCTGAACGCGATCCTGCCTTTGTTCGAAGGGAAGTACGACACCAAGGTTCGCGTCATTTCGGTAGGCTCGGGCAAGGCGATGAAGCTGGGAGAGAACGGCGACGTGGACGTGGTGCTGGTGCACAGCCACGCCGACGAGGAGAAATTCCTGGCCGCCGGGTTCGGCGTCAATCGCCGCGACGTCATGTACAACGACTTCATCATTGTCGGACCCAGAGCCGACCCCGCAGGCATACGCGGCAGCGACGTGCTGGCGGCTTTCAAGAAAATTGCGGCAGCAGGCAGCCGCTTCGTTTCGCGCGGAGATGATTCCGGTACGCACAAGATGGAACTGAGCTACTGGAAAGCGGCCGGCGCGGAGCCTGCTGGGATGTTCGCTTACGTTTCGGCGGGACTGGGAATGGGCGAAGTGCTCATGATGGCCGCGGAAATGCGGGGATATACGTTGACCGACCGCGCTACCTATGCCGCATACCGGGAAAAAACCGGCTTGGAAATTTTAGTTTCGGGCGACGCGAAACTGTTCAACCCCTATGGCGTGATCGCGGTGAATCCGGCACGGCATCCCGGCGTCAATTACGCGGGCGCGATGCAGTTCATCGAGTGGCTGACCTCCGCTGAAGGACTGGCGGCGATCGCCGCTTTTCGGGTGGATGGCGAGCAACTGTTTTTTCCTCACGCACGCTGAATGAACTTTCTCGATACCACCGGGGAGGCGTTCCGGTTGCTGTTCTCGGGCGACCCGACGTTGTGGAGAATCGTCTGGGTATCGATGAAAGTCTCGATTCTGGCGTTGCTGCTGGCCGGGCCGCTGGCGGTGGCGGCCGGATTCACATTGGCGCACGTCGCGTTTCCCGGCAGACGGCTGCTGGTGATCCTGGTGCAGGCGTTCCAGTCTTTTCCGACGGTGGTCGTGGGCCTGCTGCTTTACCTCCTGTTGTCCAGGCAGGGGCCGCTCGGTGCCTTGCATCTGCTGTTCACCCAGCCCGCCATGGTTCTCGGGCAGATGATCATCGCCTTTCCCGTGCTCGCTGCCTATACGCTGACCGCGGTACAGGGCGCCGATCCGCGCGCCTATGAAACTGCCGCGAGCCTCGGCGCCGGCCGGGTGCGTGCAGCAATGACCATGTTGTGGGAAGTGCGCTTCGGAGTGATGGCGGCGGTCTTCATGGGCTTCGGCCGGATCATCTCGGAGATCGGCTGTTCATTGATGGTCGGCGGCAATATCGCGGGACTCACCCGCAACATTCCCACGGCGATTGCGTTGGAAACCAGCAAGGGCGAATTTGCCCAGGGCGTAGCATTGGGAATCGTGTTGATCGCGCTGGCGCTGGCGGTGAACGTCGCGCTGGCGGCGGTGCAGGGGCAGGGCGGAATGAGGAGGGCATGGCAGCCGTGATCGAAGTCAACGGGCTCGCCAAAACCTGGGGCGGCCGCCCGGTGCTGCGCATTCCCCGGCTCGTTCTGAAAGCTGGCGCGAGCTATGTCCTCTCCGGCGACAACGGCGCGGGCAAGAGCACATTGCTGCGCATTCTCGCTGGACTGGAGCCGGCGCAGGTGGAACGCTTTGCCTTCGACGGCAGGCTATTGCAACTGGACCGGCTGCCCGCGGAGGTGCGGCGGCAGATCGGATTCGTCCATCAGCATCCGTACATGTTTAGCAGCAGCGCACTCGCCAATGTCGAGTATGGGCTGAAAGCGCGCGGCATGCCGCGCAATGGACAGGCGCGCCTGGCGCGCGAGGCGCTGGCTTGGGCGGGGATGACGGAACTGGCCGATGCGCCCGCACAGCGACTGTCCGGCGGCGAGCAGCAGCGGGTGGCGCTGGCACGAGTGAAGGTGTTTTCGCCGAGGGTTTATCTGCTCGATGAGCCGACCGCCAACCTGGACGCCGAGGGCCGCAAACGGGTCATCGAGTTGATCGCACAACTTGCCGCAGCCGACAAGGTGGTGGTCATTGCCTGCCATGATCAGGAGGTGATCAATTTGCCCGGTGTCGTGCGGCTGCATCTCGAAAACGGTCGACTCGATTAGAATCTCACCGCAAAGGCGCAAAGGCCGCAAAGAAGGCAAATCAAAATCTCAACGCAGAGGCGCGGAGAAATGAAGAGTACGCAGAGAGAAGCTTGCGAGATACCAATCAACGATATCCGCAGTGATGTGTAACCTAGCTTAACGTCTCACGACCGCGTTTTCTCTGTGTCCTCTCTTGCATTTACTCCGCGCCCTCCGCGTCAACGCTCTTATCGCTGGCCGCCAGGCCAGCCCGGGGCCAGCGGAATGAGCGAACAAGGTTTACCATGATTTGATCCGCGAAACTGGAAAGCATTTTCCTCAACTACCGTGAAAATTTTCGGATTCGCCGCCTACTCGGGCAGCGGCAAGACGACCTTGATCGAAAACCTGGTCCCGCTATTTGTCGCGCGCGGGCTGAAGGTATCGTTGATCAAGCATGCCCACCACGCCTTTGACGTGGACCAGCCCGGCAAGGATTCTTACCGCCACCGGCAGGCCGGCGCCACCGAAGTACTGGTGAGTTCGAGCGCGCGCTGGGTGCTGATGCACGAATCGCGCGAGGAAACCGAGCCGGAGTTGCCGCAGTTGCTGCAACGGCTTTCACCCTGCGACCTGGTGCTGGTGGAGGGCTTCAAGCAGCAGCCGATTGCGAAGATCGAGATCCACCGGCGCGAGGCCGCAGCGCCATTGCTGCACCCGAACGATCCGCATATCGTCGCCATTGCCACGGATGTCGATCTCCAGACCCGGCTGCCGCGCTTCGACCTGGACGACTACGAAGGCATCTTACGGTTTATCCTGCATCACGGCGAGCCGCGCTGAGGCATCAAGTCGGGGATAATATTCGGCCATGAAACCAGACGATTCCCGCATCACGACCATCGAGGTCCTTTACTTCGCGCGGCTGCGCGAAGCATTTGGCTGCAACAGCGAGCAGCTCGCCGTTCCCGAATCGGTGAGGGACGTGGCTGGCCTGAGGGCGTGGCTCAGGCAGAGGGGCGCAGCCTGGGCCCATGAGCTGGCGCCCGGCAAACCAGTTCTAATTGCCGTCAATCAGGACATGGCCGGCGCGGACACGCCTATCAGGAGCGGCGACACAGTGGCGTTGATGCCGCCGGTAACGGGAGGCTAGCTTGCCTGTACGCGTCCAGACGGGAGACTTCGACATCGGGGCCGAGATTGCGACGATGCGTCTTGGCAATCCCAAGGTCGGCGCGGTGGCAAGCTTCATCGGCGTGGTGCGCGATCTGAACGAAGGCGACCGCGTCGCCGAGATGACGCTCGAGCACTATCCCGGCATGACGGAAAAGGCGTTGGAAAAGATGATCGCCGAAGCCCGCTCCCGCTGGGATATTTATGATGCGCTGATCATTCATCGGGTCGGCACGCTCAAGCCGGGCGAGCAGATCGTGCTGGTGGTAGTCACCGGTGCGCATCGCGGCGAGGCCTTCCAAGCCTGCGAATTTCTGATGGATTATCTCAAGACCCGCGCGCCGTTCTGGAAGAAGGAGCGGACGGCCGCTGGCGTGCGCTGGGTCGAGTCTCGCGAAAGCGACGACGCGGCCGCAGACCGCTGGTCCTGAGAGCGCGGATCGCCATGCCACAGGTTAAGACGAGGAAGAGCGCGGCGAAAAGCACCCTCAGGCCGCAGATCCGCATCATGTTCCGCAAGGCCATCGCCATGGGTCCGGGAAAGGCCGAGCTGTTGCAGGCCATCGGCGAAACCGGCTCGATCTCGGCTGCAGCGAGGCGCATGAAGATGTCCTATCGCCGCGCCTGGCTGCTGGTGGACACGATGAACCAGTGTTTCGACAGGCCGCTGGTCGAAACCGCCACCGGCGGCAACCATGGAGGCGGGGCGCGGGTCACCGAGCTGGGCCAGGAAGTGTTGCGGCGCTACCGCGCAATGGATGCGAAAGCATCGGCAGCCGTGACGAAAGAAATCATCGCGTTCACCCGCCTGATGACCCGGCAGGCTGAGTCCTGATCCGGCCGGCGTATATCGTTCGGCGTTTCCCTTGACGTAGTGCAGGCCCCCAGATTAATCTTTGCCACCGTTATATACTCGTGTATACGACGCATTCCCGACAACCCATTTTCCAACAACGTATCGAATCCCGAGAATATGGCATCCACTGAGGTGATGGTTCCGCTGCTGTTGACCCTGAAGGTGGCCTGCTGGGCAACCCTGTTTTCCACGGCTTTCGGCGTACTGATTGCCTACGCCGTCGCGCGATTTCGCTTTCCGGGGCGCGATGTGCTTGACGCGGCGATGATGCTGCCGATGGTGATGCCGCCCACCGTTCTCGGCTACTACATTCTGGTGCTGGTGGGACGCCGTGGTCCCATCGGAGCGTGGCTGGACTCGACGTTCGGCATAACGCTGATTTTCTCCTGGCAGGGAGCAGTGATTGCTTCCGCAATTGTTGCGTTCCCGCTGGTATACAAAGCCGCAGCCATTGCATTCGAGGGCGTCGATCCGCAGTACGAGCAGGCGGCACGGGTGCTGGGCAAATCCGAGTGGGCGGTATTCCTGCGCGTGACCCTGCCGCTGGCGTGGCGCGGCATTCTGGCCGGTTCGATGCTGGGTTTCGCGCGGGCGCTCGGTGAGTTCGGCGCCACACTCATGGTGGCAGGCAACATCCCCGGCAGAACCCAGACGCTTTCCATAGCGATCTACGACGCGGTCGAAGCCGGTCGTGACGAGGTGGCCAATTTTCTCGTCATCGTCACCTCGGTGGTCTGTATCACAATTCTGGTGGCGTCGGGGAAGCTTCTCAAGCCGCGTTACGCCGGTTGAGCGATACGAATATGCGTATCGAAGTGTCGATCCGCAGGACGCTGCGCTCCAAAGCGCGTGAGTTCCATCTCGACGTGGCGTTCACCTGCCAGGACGACGTCAGCGTCATCTTCGGGGCGTCAGGATCCGGCAAATCCGCGACGCTGCGGGCGATCGCCGGGCTGGAGCGACCGGATAGCGGGCGTATCGTCGTGGACGGCAGAGTGCTGTTCGACTCGGCACGCGGAGTCGACGTTCCGGCACGCATGCGCTCGGTGGGCTACGTGTTCCAGGACTACGCTCTGTTTCCGCATCTTACCGTGGAAGAAAACGTGGCCCTTCCCGTGAACCCGTGGTGGCGCCGGCGGCCGGGAAAAGAAATCGCCAAGCGGGTCAGGGACCTGCTGGACATATTCGAGATCGGCAGTCTGTCGCAAAGCTATCCGTGGCAGATTTCCGGAGGCCAGCGGCAGCGCGTCGGACTGGCACGCACGCTCATCAGGAAACCAGCAATTTTGTTGCTCGACGAACCGTTCGCGGCGCTCGATCCGCTGTTGCGTATCCGCATGCGCCAGGAGCTGCTGAATACGCAATGGCTGTTCAAGGTGCCAATGCTGGTGATTACGCATGATCCGCAGGACGTGGCAGGGCTGGCGGAGAACCTGGTGGTCCTGCACAAGGGGAAGGTGGAGCGGACCGTGGATCTCAAAGGTCCGCCGTATCGCGACGTGAAAGGCATTCCTGTTCGCGGCGCTATTCGCCAATTGCTGATGGAGACCTCGGTGGAGGGCAATGGCACTCCGGTTCCGCATCCGCTGCGCGCTTTGCGGTAAATTTTGTGGCCTTCGTTATGTCCTATTGGATATTACGAAGAGGTCTTGGGGAGTTCAAACAAACGCAGGGACGTGGACAACAAAGGAGGAATCGAAATGAACAAGGAGAACCTTCAGAAGAACCGGATTGCCGCGGCGGTTGCTATGGCTCTGGTTGGCATCGCAGGACCAGTTTCAGGGCAGGACACGTCACAACGGGTCGAAGAGCTCGAGGAGGCGGTGAAATCGCTTACCAAGGAAGTCGATTCGCTAAAAGGCCAGGTAAACGACAACAAGGAGCAGACCACGGCCGTTCAACAGAAGGTCGACTCATCGGTGCCGACCGCTTCGCTTGGCGAAGGCGTCGGGTTCAGCGATCCGAGAGGCCAGTGGTCGCTGCGTTTCACCGGCCGCATCCAGGGGGACTACCGCACCTACGACCCAAACGGTATCAGCGCCAGCACCTTCGGGCTGCGGCGCGCCCGTATCGGCGCGGCGCTGACCGTTCTCAAGGACTATCAGATGTACGTCGAAGGCGAATTCGTCAACGGAGCGGCAACCGCAACCGCCACCCAGACGGCCGCCCTGACCAACGGCTGGTTGGAGGCCGCCTGGTTCAAGGCCGCGCGGCTGCGGATCGGTCAATTCAAGCCGCAGTTCGGCTTCGAAAACAGCAAGCCTGACGTGTTGACCGATTTCCAGGAACGCGCGCTCACCCAGTCGCTGTTGCAGAACCTGAATTACGACCGCGGAATCATGGTTCACGGCGCGCCGGTCAACGGAATGTATTACGGCGTTACGCTGAGTAACGGAGCCGGATTGAATTTGGAGGAAAGCCAGGGCAATACGCAAGAGGCGCATGCGGACGGCAAAGATCTCTCGGTGCGCTTGGCCCAGAATTTCGCGGAATTTCTGGATACTCCGGACCTCGTTCTGCATTTCGGAGGTTCATACAAGGGTGGAACCGTGACCACCAGAGGCGGGAGCGCGTTCACCCCCGCCACGGTGCAGACCGAAGCGCGTGGAATCACGTTCTTCAATTCGGCCCCTTTCTCCGGAACCGATATCGATCGGACCATTTCGGCACTGGAAACCACAGCGGCCTTTGGCGCCGTCAAGGTCCAGGGCGAAATCTGGCAGGCCCGATATGAGGGCATTACGACCGGCGGTGTGCCCTATGACCGCAAGCTCGACGCGGTCTACGTCAGCCTGGGCTGGATGATCACCGGCGAAGCCTATGCCGATTCCTATCGGGGCGGAGTGTATGGACGCCTACGGCCGCGCAACAACTTCTCGATGGAAGATGGCGGTGGTTGGGGAGCCTGGGAGTTCGCCTTGCGATACAGCGCATTCGACGGCAGCGATTTCACCACGACCAATGCAGCAGGTACCGGAGTACTGGGTGCAGGCGCTGCATCACTGTCTCCGCCAGTCACGGTTTCCACCAATAAAGGCGACGCCTACACACTCCAGCTCAAGTGGCTGCCTAACGCTTATACGCGATTCCTGGTGAACTACGTTGAGACCAACTTCGATACGCCAGTCACGGCGAACGGGGTGACCACGGACAACGAGACGGCGATCACATTGCGCGCGCAGCTCGATTTCTGACAATCCCATTTTTCAAGGAGTGCGACATGAAGAATTGGAAGTTGCTTGCGGTTGCGCTGGCCACGCTTTTTTCCTCCGGGACGGCAACTGCCGCGGATATCATCATCTCGGCTGCGGCGAGTCTGACCAATGCTTTTTCCGATATCGGCAAGGATTACGAGAAAGTCAACGCCGGTCAGAAAGTCCATTTTAATTTCGGGAGTTCAGGTGCCCTGCTGCAACAGATCTCGCGTGGCGCGCCGGTTGACGTATTTGCATCGGCCGATCAGGAGACCATGGATCGCGCCAACATGCAGAATCTGATCGTGCGGACGTCACGACGCGATATCGTGCGCAACACCCTGGTGGTGATTTCACCTAAGGGGGCGAAGATCGCACCGAAATCTCTTGATGCCCTGAAGGACGCGGGTATCACGCGCCTCGCCATCAGCAACCCAGATAGTGTGCCCGTGGGGCGGTACACCAAGGAAGCGCTGGAGGAGGCGGGCCTGTGGGACGCCGTAAAGGCAAGATCTCTCAACACCCAGAACGTGCGGCAGAGCCTCGATTATGTAGCGCGCGGCGAAGCGGATGCAGGATTTGTTTACGGCACCGACGCGGCTCTCATGCCTCACATTGTCGATGTGCTGTTCGAGGTGCCGACGAAAACGCCGATCCTGTATCCGATTGCCGCCGTCAAGGGTAGCGGCAACGAGAACTTCGCTCTGGAATTCATCGAATACGTGCGCTCGGATGCCGGACAGCGAATTCTTGCAAAATACGGTTTTCGAACCCCGTGACCCAGCTCGCCTTGATCCACTCCCCCGCACGCGGGCGGAAAGGGAATTTGATC
>JBQTIV010000153.1:0-19598 GCA_052387775.1 Betaproteobacteria bacterium | reverse complement strand
CAGTCCCGCTGTCGTTCCAGTAGCCGTCGGTGGTCAGTAAGGCGAAGTTCTGTTGGCAGGAGTGCGTGATCGGATCCTGCGGCATCCCCGAGTTGATGCCTGTCGTGACGCCCGCGTAATGTCGTCCGACGCGCGACAACGCCTGGCGCAACGGCGTGCTGCCGTGGTCGCCCTGATCGTACAGAATGTCGTAGAAGTCACCTTTTTGCGTCGAATTGAAGGTCGAGATCGGCAGGTAGCGATGGTCGGACGCGGAATTTGCCGTGCTCAGAACCGGGCTGCCCGGATTGATGGTGATAAAGCCGACGCGGTAACGGTCGTCGATAGGCAGGAAGGCCCGTCCGGTCGCGGTCTTCATCATCGCCATCCGGGTGCGGTAATACTGGTACCAGTTGGCGAAGTTCTGCAGTTCTTCCGTATAGGTGCAGGATGTGGCGCTCGCGCAATCCGGGCGGACGGCGGTGGCGCTCTTTGTATACGTCGCGGTCGTGGGCACGATATCTATCCGGGTAAACTGGCCGTAGCGGGGGTAGATGTACGTTGCCGTGTCGAATTTCTTCCGGCAGGGCGGGTTCGCGCTGCCAGCCGTGGCAGAGACGGCCGCAATGTTGTCTGCATTCGCGGTCGAGCTGCAGTAGCGAATCGGTGCCGGGATGGTATAGAGTCCGGTGGGCACAGACGAGAGCGTGCACTCGACCAGGTTGGTGTCCTTGCAATGTTCGTGCGCTGAAATTTTGAAGTAATACGGGTGGCCCGTGTACCTCACGATCTGAAATTTGAATTCGGGGTTTGCAGTAGCGTCTGCGGTCGGCAAGCCGCTGTCGGCAGTCGTCGTGGTCGATTTCCAGTACAGGAAATACCCGAGCGAGACGTTATCGATACCATTGCGCCGACACACATTGGTGTCGCTGAGCTGCGCGGCGGTCGGACTATTGACTGTGCAGTAATAGATTTCCGGGTACGCGCTGGTCAGGTTTATCGGGCTGCTACCCGCACCGTCGAGGTAGGCAAAGTAGTCCCGCTCTGCGGCCGTTGCCGAGGCGTCGCCCAGGCTCAATCCGTCGGCTCCGACGGCTGCGGGATAGTTGATATCCGGGTTGTAATAAATCTGGTTGAACTGCGCGCTGTAATACGGCGGCTCGCCCCAGTCGGCGGTGTCTCCGTTCGTTGAAAGCCTGCAAATCGTGTCCGCGGTCTTGCATTGGTTACTGCCGCAAGTCTTGCAGTTCTTCTTCTGTCCACCGGCCCCGGGGCCGTTGTCCACGTTGTCGGGCATGTAGTCCCACATCATGCTGCCCGAGTCATCGAGGATGTACATGAGGTTGGGCAACACCGCGTCCGAAGGCGAGGTCGCAAGCGGGACGTCAGCGAGGTCGGTGATCTCGGCGCGCGCCGGCCCCGCGATTGCCGTTGCCAGACCCAGAGCGATGAGGGTGGCCCGGATGATCTTGCGGCTGAAGGTGGTGTTCATGATCGACTCCTTGAAATAAGCGCTGCTGCGGCTTTGTCCATCACACCTGGAACAGGACCGATACCTGGGTGATGCTGATGGTGTTTCGCGGTCCGTCCACGCGGATGGTTACTCGGTAAAACAACTGGGGAATGCCTTGGAACTGCGTTGCGCCCACGGCCATGCTGCCCCCGCTGGCGGCGGCGGTGACCGGGAAAAAGAGCGCGCACTGGTTGGCGACGCCGGCGTTAGTGCCGTTGTAGGCGGTATCTGGTTCCGTGCACATGCGGTGAATCACGTAGCGCACCACATTGCCGGCGGCATCGGGCGCGCCGCCGTTGAGCACAACGGCCGTACCCCAACTCGCCAGATCGAACCAGTTTGGTTCGACCGCCGGCCGGTTCGAAAGATAGCCTTGGGCGGGGTCGCTGTCTTGCAGAATCGTCCCGGTGGCGTTGGCGGAGAGCCAGTTGTATGCGCCCTGGGTGCCGAGGTCGCTGCTCTGGATACTCGCCTGCTTGAAGGCCATGTTGCCGGCCACTCCGAGCGTTGTGTCCATCGAGCGGACCATGGCGACGCCGGCAAGCGTCATCGCAACCAGCACGATCAGCGCGATGAACAGCACTACGCCGCGCTGTTTGTGCAGCGCCGTGCGGGCGGGAGGAAATGAGCGACAGGTTTTCATGAACTTTGTCTCGGGTCAGGGCTGGGTCCAGATCAGGTTCCGCAGCGGCACCATGGTTTCGAACACGCGATAGCGGTAACAGGTCCAGTCCGCAACGGCGTTGGTCAGATAGGTGGCATCAAGCGAGCCGCCGGCCCATTTCAGCCGTTTGGTCGGATCGGTGAGAAGTTTGATCGGGTCATTGGGGTCGTTGACATCCCGGCAAAGGCCGTCGGTGCCCGGCTTCTCCGCCAGCAAGCTGCGGGAGAGGACAGCGATACGCAGCGCCAGAACGCGTGACCAGCCATCGGGCGTGGTCGGAGCCGTCGTGTCCCAGGCATCCACCGAGCCGTCGGCGGTCCCGCTGGTATCTTTGCCGTATTGCGCCTGCAGCTGCACGATGCCTTCGGCGAGGGCCTCCGATACACCGCTGGTCATCGCGTTGCGCACCATCAGCTGTCCGGTTCCAGCGTCTACCGAATACATCATGACCGCGGGAGTCGCGCCGATGCTGTACATACGCGCCCCGCTCTGAGTGGTGTTGTCCCAGGCGTCGTAAGCGGCGCTGAGATTGATGCCGTTGTAGTTGCCGCCGGAGCGATGGATTTGGTCCTTCTGCCCAGTGGCTGTCGGCAGGCTGGTGGTCTGCGCCAGGCTGCAAGGCCTTCCAACCTGGCCAATGATGATCAAGTCGTTGATATTGAAACCGTAGCGGTTGTCCACCTGCAAAAACGTCGCAGTCGTGGCCGCAGCGGCGGCGAGTTTCGGCGGCGCCAGCAGCAAGTCGGAGTCGCCGTACACCAGCGTAATGCTGTCTCCCGCGTCTGAAACCTCGTCGGTGATCTCGGCGGCGGTGAGAGAAAAGCTTATATTGCGTCCGGCATCGTCCCCCTGCACCACGCAGCCGAGCAGCGGCGCGTAATTGATGCCGAATCCGGACATGCGCGCGTCGCGTTCGATCGCGGACAACGCGAGCAGTCCGTTCTGCTGCGCGTCGCCACCACTGGTCGAGGTGCGCTTGATCCCCTCCGACGCTTCGAAGACCTGGAAGATGATGAGGATTCCAAGCAGCGAGATGACCATCGCCACCAGGATCTCGACCAGACTGAAGCCTTGAAAACGCAGATTCATGATGGTTGATCCCTCAGCAGCAACTGATCGAGGTGAGGACGCGGTACTGATGAGGCGGCGGCGGCGGGGTAAGATTTGCCTCCTCGGGGTGCTGCCAGAAGATGGTCACCGAAACGGTGTTGGCCACGTCGACAGTGATCAGCGGAGGATTGTCCACCGCTCCGGGAAGTGCGCTCTCGACTTTTGCCGTCCAATTCGCCAGGACTGCCGGAGGGGTGCCGCCCGCGTAGGCATAGCTGGCGAGATTCGAGCGATTGACCCACATGTCGCCGATGACTTCGTTGGCCAGGAAACCTGCGTCCATCCGGTACTTCGATTCGGCCACGGTTTTGACCGCCATCGCTTGCATGCCGACCACTGCCAGAATACCGAGCGAGAAAATCAGAACTCCGAGCAGGGCTTCGAGAAGCATGACGCCCTCTTGGCGGGATTTCGGTTGACGAAGCAGCTTCATGAGTTCTCCGTTATGCCCGGGGTGCCGATCAGAGACAGGCCCGCGGGTCGCCCGCGGCGACCGCCGGATCGCACATCCGGGAAGCCCCGCTGGCCGCAATGACTACGCGCATGCATCGCATCGGCCCGCTGTCGACATGCTTGCAAGTGCCGCCGGTCGGGTTGTTGAAATCCGTTCGGCTGACCAGCGGGCTGGCGTCGCCGTTCGGCACTCGCCAACCCATGCCGTTGAAAGTAAGCCGGTCTGCATCGGGGTCGTCGCTGACTCCGTCTGAGTCCAGATCATTTATGATGAGTGCCGCGCCGGAGCTTTCCAACGCAGAGCGTTGCTGAATTTGCGTCCCGGTGGCTGCCTCGGAAACCGTCCAGCCAGTGCCCGGTCCGATCACCAATTCAACCGCAACGTTGCGGCTGATCGCTTCCGCCCGGGCAACCTGAATACCGTTCGCGATCGACTCCGCGGCGTTGCGGATCTCCGTGTTCCGCATCCAGGTTTGAAACGCCGGAATCGCGATGACTGTGAGGATGCCGATGAGCGCGAAGCCGATCAGCAATTCGATCAGGGAGAAACCGGCCTGTCGACGTCGATTACTTAGCATTGCCCGCTCTTCTTCCGCACCCAGCAGTTACCAGCTGGCGCGGTCCAGCCGGGGGGCGGGGTGACCGTGCGACGGGTATTGCTCTGGTCTATGCTGAGGACTACCGGGGCCAGACCGCCAAGGCCGGCCGCCGAGATGGTGTAAGTTTGTGCGTCGGGAATGGTGCACGTGTAGTTGAAATTCTCGGTATCCGCCGGCTCCGTGGCGCCAGTGCCCGCGGCGCAAGCGCCGGTGTAAGTGCGGTTATCCTGGAAGAACTGTTCCATCTTCACGCGATGTCCAGCCAGCGTTGCCGTGGCTTCGGTGAGCTTGCCCCGCACCAGGTATTGCGTGTATGACGGATACGCGATCGCGGAAAGAATCCCGACAATCGCGACCGCAATCATGAGTTCAATAAGCGTGAATCCGCGATCTCTGATCGGATGATGAATTCGTGCAGCTTTGAAGCGCATTGCTGTTTCTCCCTGGAGATGTGGCAATCGTATTGAATTGAAAACAAGGTTGGAAGCGTGGCCCGACGAAGGGGCCGGTTGGCAGGTCGAACGGTCGGACACTCTCACCGCTGCCCCTCCATCGAAAATTGTCCTGGCCGGGCACGTAAACGGAATCCGTGCGACATCAGAAGTTTACCAACTGGGCCGCCTGGTGTAGCTGGCGCCGATCAACGGTCGTAATCCGGGGATGAACGGCAGGTAGAGGGCGCACAACAAAGTGCGTTTCGGCACCGGGAATTCGGCCTACTGTAACGGCTCGGGGCTCGGATCGAAGACGATCGCGATGACCTTGACGCTTTTCACCGCCAGGCCGTCTTTGATCGCGGGCGTGTAAAGCAACTGCGCAGCGGCAGCAAACGCCGCATCGTCAAATGTATTCTTGGGTTCGGCATCGATGATGGTGACATCGTCGATCGCGCCCTTCTCATTGATGAACACTCGCATTTTCACTTCTCCAGCGATTCCATCTCGGTACGCGGCCAGCGGATAGTGCAGCATCACGTCGTTAATGGCCTGCGCCGCCACATCGACTTCCTTGGACGGGAAATAATGCACGCCCGGCGGCAGATCCAGCGAGACCGGGAATTCGGGCGTCGAGGTCGCCGTTGGCGCGGCGTCATGCAGTGCCGTCATCGCGGGTTCGTTCGTTGGCACCGACGCTGGCGAGGGAACTTCGATTCCGGATCGCGGTTCGGACCTCGTGAGTCGCGAAATTGCTCGTTGCGTCAGCGGTTCGTCGCGCGCGGCTTGTCCTGGCACCGGTGCCAGCGAGACGGTGAGCTGGAATGAAGGCGCCTGCCACGCCGCCGCGAAGGGCGGTGCGTGGCCGATGCTGAGCAGCGCGGCAAGATGGAGAAAAAAAGAAGCGAGCACACTGCCCGAGATTCGCACCCACGGTTCGCGAGTTCGAAGTCTGAAAAGCAGCGGGTTGAATTGCATCGAAGGGGCGGCGCTGATGTGCACTCCCGGGGAGCAGGCAGTTCCGCGCTTACTCAATTTCCTTGTACCAGAACTTGCGCAGCCTGGCATGCAGTGTCGGTCCCGGGGCCTGCTGAACCGAGACGCCGGAGACCACAGCCTGCACGGTCTGTCCCATGATCTGCACGACTACCGGAACCGGAGTCGGCAAATAACCGCCACCTGCGTGGACCGTTGACCGGTCCAGCGTCGTCAGGCCGCTACCAGGGTTGAGGTCGGTTACTGCAGTCGCATCGGCGAAGGAAAGCTGGTACTCGCGGGCGATGCCGAGATTGCTGCCGCACGCACCGCCGCCGGCGCTGGCCGAAGGCTGGTTGGTATTGAAGAATGTAATGCCCGAAAGCGTCACCGAGCCACCGACGACTTTCTCGCCGGTCCGCAGGGTGACGTACCAGCCATCGGCGCTCGCGAGCGTGGCCATCGCGTCGGCCGGCGTGACGCCGGTACCGCAATCGGCCGCCACCTGGATGCAGTTGTCGGTCGCATCAAACAGGTCGGACTCGGTGAGCGTCGCGTTGGTGCCAGCAGGGGAAAGCGCCGGAACAGTCGTCGCGTTGGCCGTCACCGGTACGGTCAGCCTGCCATAGTCCTTGAACATGTACACACGATTGACCACGGTGGTATCAAACGGGTGCTCGCGATCGCCGCTGCCCATCAGAACGGCATCGTAACCGTTGCCGAAGACCACGTCCGGCGCGAACAGGAATTTGCGGCGCTGCCCTGCGGTGCTGCCACTAATCGAAGCGATCCGGGTGACGCTCCACTCGTTCAGGTCGGTGCTGCCGAAGTCCAACCGCCAGACGTTGCCGCAGGTGTCCCCTACGTAACCCCGGTTCACAGTCGACCCGCCCTGATTGCGCAGCACGGCGACGTCCGAAGATATCGAGCAGTCCATTCCGGCAGCGATCACATAAGTATGGGTGCCGGTGTCGCTCGGATCACGTGCCTGCCCCGCGGCCTGCCAGATCGGTTCGCCGGTCTCGGCATCTACGATGAAAATGCCGCGCCCCATCGAACGGGTGGCCGTGCCGCCGGTATGTGTGACGGTCGTGCTGGTGTTGCCGGTGATGCTGGCGGGATCCAGATCCTCGACCGCCGGATCGTAACCCGCGCCGAATATCAGCACGGGGCCGGTGTGGCCGTTGATCTGCCGGACCACTTTCGGTTCCGACCAGGTGTAGCCCAGTTCAGTGTAACCCTGGCTGGTATCGTCCTTCTTCCACATGAATTTCGGGTCCAGCGGGTCGCTGACGTCCAGGGCGTAGAGCAGCCTGCCGCCGCGGCGCATGCTGATGAACAGCCATGCCTTGTCGCCGCTGTCTATATTCGGATCGATGATCTCGTCGCTGTTGGCGTCATTGGTGTACACCCCGATCGTGCCGTCGGCGAAATAGGGCTTCTTGTTGAAGCTGCTGATCGGGGGCGTGTTGTTGCGCATCCGGTTCAGGCTGGGGAAGAACTCCGGCGGAATGAATCCCCAGACCTCCGATCCGGCCTTCGGATCACCGGCCTTGCTGGTGAATCCACCCTTGACCGCACGGATGACGCCTTCGTTCGAGCCGTAGTACACATACACGTCGGTATCGGCGAACGTCGCATCGCCGACCAATCGGTTGTAATTCACCACCGCCGGGCGCGAGTGCAGCACGTCGCCGTGAGCCGAGGCGCGAATATCCGTATTGAGGGTATCGGCATTCTCGTCGTTAAGGTTGTCCTGGCCGCGCGTCCAGTCGATCAGTTCGTCGCGCAGCGTGGCCGACGCCGAACCGCTGGAGACCGCGCGTAGCGCTCCGCTGGCATCGCCCTCGAGGTCCGGGGCGATCGAATAGGTGAAGCTGTTGGAGTCGATCACCGTGATGGTCTTCAACCCGTTGAACGCGGTTGGCGTGGCGCCTGAAATCGTGACGGATAGCCCAGTGGTGAAGCCGTGGCTGAACGCCACGGCGCGGGCTGTGGAGGTCTTCACGTTGGCGCTCACCGAGAGGCTGGTATTAGGACCCCCGGGGGACGACGCCGGCGAATAGGTGAAGGTATTGGCATCGACCACGGTGAGGGTGAATGTGCCGTTGTACGCACTCGGCGTTGCACCCTGTATGACGACTTGCTGGCCGTTGCTGTAGCCGTGGGCGGGTACGGTCGCATACGCTGTGGCGGTTACCGGGCGCACCGTCGGGGCGCCGCCTGGCGCAGCCAAAGCGACCCCCGTTGAGTAAGTAAACGTGTCGGCGTTCGGCACCGTGAGAACGGTGAAGGTGCCGTTGTGGGCGCCCGGTGATGCGCCTTCGACCACCACTTGTTGGCCGCTTAAGAAACCATGGAGCGGCAAGGTGGCCGTCACCGTCGTGCCGGTGGCGTTCGAGGCCAGGATCGTTCCGGTGGCCGGTGACGGTAGCACGCTCGTGGTCGTAAAGCTGAAGGAGTTAGCCCCTGTTACCGTGACCACATGCGCGCCGTTCCACACCGCGGGTGAGGCACCACTGATCTGCACGGTCTGGCCGCTTATAAATCCGTGGGGGCTGGCGGTTGACGCAATTGCCGTGGTGGTACCGCCTCGCACAAGTTTCACGCCGCTCGCCGTATTGGGGTTCGGCGCGGTCGCTACGCTGAATCTGACCGTCACGGCGCTGGGGATCTGAGCCGCAGCGCTAATCGTGTAGGTGCCGTTGTAGTCGGCCGGGCTGGCGCCGGATATCGTGAAACTGTTGCCGACGACGAGCCCGTGAGCCGCAGATGTGATCGCTGTGGCCGTTGTGGTGTTACCGGCGGCGCTGATGCCCCCGCTGGCCAGTCCCTGTGCCGAACCGAGGATGTAACTGAACTGAGTGGCGTTCAGGACCGTGACCGGGAACGTGCCGTTGAAGGCTGCGGGTGTGGCGCCGGTAATGCTGACCTGCTGACCGCTGGTGAAATTGTGCGCGGCGGGCATGGTCACTGTGGCCGTGGTCGAATTCACCAGGGCCGCTCCGGTCGCCGTGCCGCCGGTGCCGTTGCCAGGGTTGCCGCTGGCGCCTATCACGAACGTCGTCCCGGATGCGCTGGAAACGGTCCATGTGTTGTTGTATGCCGCCACTGAATTGCCGGCGATGGTGACCGTCGCGCCGTTGGCGAAGCCGTGCGCGATTGCAGTCGTCACCACAAAGTTGCCGGTGATTCTCTGGATGCTGCTTACGTTGACTGTGCCGCTGCCGCTCACCCGTGCATCGACCGAAGTTACCGCCTGAGAAACCGCCGTGGTCAGGCTGGTGACGTCAAATGAGGTACCGCCGTTGAGCAGTGCAGTAACTGTAACCGGGGAAACCGCGTTGCTAAGCGATACGGATTTTCTGTCTGTCAGGCTGGTAACCGCCTTGGTGTCGAACGCCGACAGCGACGTGATCAGCGTCGTGCCCAGGTCCAGTGCGCCGGCACTGATATTGGAATCGCTGGTCGCAAACGGATAATCGGACAACTTGCTCCCGGCCGTGGTCGCGCAAGTGCCGGTACAGGTATACAGGCTGCGGGCAGTCTGCGTGGCGGCATGGGCGATGCGGATCTGCTGCGCCACCCCGCCTTTTTCCACCAGGTCGCCGTCCGGGCTGTCGGACGAGCCGCCTGCGCCGTTTTCTTCGGGGGTTCGAAAACTCCAGAAGCCGGAGTTCTCGGTCCAGAAACTCCTGGCGTTTCCAGAAATGAAGCCCGTGCTGGCGTTTTCGGCCGGCATACTGTCGGCGTCCGACAAGAACACCGTATTGGTGGAGGGTTCCAGACCGAGGTTGTACATCTTCAGATTGCCGAACCAACGCGGCGCCTTGTTCGCATCGGGGCGAAACACGCCGATGTAAACCTGATTCAGGTTGGTGCCGCGCA
Source organism: Betaproteobacteria bacterium (assembly GCA_052387775.1). GTDB lineage: Bacteria > Pseudomonadota > Gammaproteobacteria > Burkholderiales > JACQAP01 > JACQAP01. The sequence continues at coordinate 9,983 of JBQTIV010000153.1, read as the reverse complement.
CGTTCACGCTTACCGGCAGAGTGCTCGCCGCAAACACCGAGTTCACAGCCTGCACTTCCTGGAAAATCGCCTTGAGTGCGTCAACGATTGCGGTACCCGCACCACCGCTGGAGACACCAAAATATTTGCCCCTGCCGTTGGTGGCGGTCGAGCGCATCAACGCGGTCATGGCCCGGCCGCTGAGCGTACTCGTCGGGTCGACCTCGATCGTGTAGGTGAAGATGTTCTGCGTGCCGGGGAGCGTGGGATTGATGTCCGCGCTGGCAAACCATTTGGCGTACTCGTCTGCCCAATTGGTCTGCTGCCCGTTGGGGCTCAAGGCGATCTGCGTGGGCGATTGCCCGGTGATCGTCTGCAGCAGATTCTGTGCGGTCGTGCGAGCCATGGCGTTTTCCACGGCCACGCCATTGCTGATGTAAATGATGAAATTTTTCTGGCACTCGTCCTGGATCGCAGGGGTATAAACGGTGGCCGCGCTGCTCGAAAAGGCATTGCCCGGGAGATTGGCCGCCAGCGGGTTGTTGACGGTGTTGCCGGCATAATCGCGTTTTACCTTGCCGAATCCGGATCTGGACGCCAGACCGTTGAAGTAGGTATAAGCCTCGTAGAACGCCAGGTCAGTGACGTTGTTGTTGCTCTTGTCTGCCAATATGTGCAGGCTGTTGACCATGGTGGTGAGCGCCGCCTTGTTGGCGCCGGCGGTCTGACGCACGCCAAAGCGCACGTAACCTCCGTCGACGATGTCGTTGCCGCCGCCGGTTTCCACGAACATCATCAATCCGACGTTGAAGCTCTCGTCCAGGCTGTTGACGACGGAAATCAATGCCGACTTCTCGTTGTTGAACGGCACGTTCCAGTTCGCGGTGTTGTCCAGGATGATGAGGACGTTCGGCCGCTGCGCGGAGAAATTCGGGTTGGCCAGGAAAATATCCGTATCGTCGTTGACCGGATCGAAGGCGGCCGAGGCACCGAGCGCGCATAACGCGAACACGCCGGTTAACAGCGACTTGATGACGGTGGCGGGGGTCATGATGTGACTCCGACGAGAAGGAGCAAAGTCGATCATGGGCAGTTGCCGGCCAGCATGCGCACGCGCACGCCCTGGTGCAGCGCGATGGCGGCGCCGGTGAGGTTGTCCGTGACCCTGGCCACGAGTTCCCAGTGGTTGTCGTCCGGCGAAATTCCGCTGGTGGCGCTGTAGCCAGTCGCCGGCACGCTGAGAATGCATCGCGGTGCGTCGACCGCGACATTGAATCCGGAGACACTGAAATTCTGGGCGGCCGCGGTCAGTCCGTAAAAGGTCGGCGAGCTGAGCATTTGCTCGATGGCATCCTGTGCCGCCATTTCCATCATCTTCTGCGCGCGCATGTTGCCGACGATCTTCAGGTTGGTGTTCGACAGATTGATGGCGGACACCGCAAACAGTGTCAGCACGACCAGCATGATCAGGCTGACGATGAGCGTTGCGCCGCGTTGCCTGCGTGCGTTGCTCATTCCGGGATCTCCTTGCGGCCGCCCAGGTTCATCATCCGCACATCGGTGCCGAACACGTGGCGCTTGAAGCGGTCATTGGTTGCGGCGGTAGTCACGCCGGCGACATTGCCAAGCGTGTAGGTCTTGTCGTCCACGTGGTTCGAAGTGGGTTCGGTGTTGCGCGCCAAGACGTAAATCTTTGCCGAGACCGCGTTTGTGAGCTCCGTGTCCGTCGGTGCGTCTTTGTAGCTTTCCACCACGCCGTCTCCGGTCATGCCGGTGCTGGCGTTGACTGCGACGGGCTGGTCGTCGATTCCCCACTCTGCTTTCAGATATTCGATGCCCTCCACCAAGGGGACGATCGTCATCTGGCGGGCGCCGCCGACGGCCTTGAGCTCGAGGCGTTTGAGCGTCGGTATGGTGTCATCACCGGCCACGCACAGGCCGCCGGCACCCGAACCCTGGCTGCAGGGCGCTATGAAATAGACACGCACTTCGTATTTCCGGGTCGGCGCCGCCCTGAACGTAGTCTTGTCCAGGATGGTGGTTGCGGTTCCAGCGGCCGTGCGCTTCGCCGTGTACGTGAACGCCGCGCCATTGCCGAACTGGATCTCCGCGCTGAGGCTGTTGGCCTGCAGGTACGCTTCTCCCTGGACTGCGGTATCGCCATCGACCAAAGCGGCGGTATTGGTACGGCGCACCACGATGACGTCGGAGCCTGCCGCCAGGTTGGCATTGCCGAGCAGGGCACCACAGGTCGTTCCGGCGATGATCGGCCGGCTGGTAAAGTCCGGAGCGCGATAGGTCTGGACCGGAAGCGCCATGCCGTTGTAGAGGTTGATAGCGTTATTGGTTTCACAGGGATCGGGGGTGCCGGCCGTCGCGATGGTGGCAAAGAACTCCCCGAAGAACCCCGCGTGCTTGAGGTCGCCCGCGAGAGTTTCTATCGCGTAGCGGCCATTCTCGATCTGCTGAGCGGACTTCTGCAGCTCGGTATTCGAGCGGCTCGAGCTCACGAAAACGCTGCCCACACCGATCATGATGATCAGGCCGAGTGTCATCGCGATCATCAGTTCGACCAGCGACAGACCGGACTGCTGTATGAATGTGCGCGGCATCGACTGGCTTCCCATTAAATAATGCTGCCCAACCGGAACGCCATGAACACGACGCGCCGCTTTTGCTCGGTTCCGTACTGGCCGTTGGCGCAATTGATGGCGGGTACGATGTCGTCAACCAAGCCCTGCCAGGCAACCGCTACGGTGTAGAGTCCGGTACCGCTGATGACGCCGCCCGTTGCCGGGTCGATCAATTCCGTTGTGGTGTCGTAACTTATGCAGCCCCGGCCGCCAAGCATTGCGCCTATTTGCGCACCGCCTTTTTCCTCCGAGGCGCCCAGCAGGGCTGCGTCCCACTCCGCGAGTGTGCTGTCGGCGAGATCGTTCTCCGCGGTGACACTCGCCGCGCAGGAAATTGGGCCGTTGTGGTCAGCGCCGGCCGCTCCTACGTAGGGCCCACCGGTCGCTGCACTCGTAATGTTGAAGCAGTTCGCAGTACGGCGATTGGAGCGGATGGCTTCCACCATCTTGTCCACCAAGATGATTGCCTGCACGCGCTGGTAGGACTCCAGCTCCGCCGTGTGCGCCCGTGTCTCCAGGCCGGCAAGACCCAGCAGCCCGATCATCACGATAACGATGGTGACCAGGATTTCGAGCATCGAGAAGCCACGGCTGCCGTGCAGTTGTCGAGCATCATTCATAAGCATCCTCTTGCGTGCTCTTCTTACTTGACGCTCGGTCTGCCGCTCAGATCCACGACGACCGTGCGTGTTTTCAGGTCCGGCCTATCTTTGACGCTGAGCGTGAAAGTCGCATTCGACGTGCCGTTCAGCCGGCCGTCGCGGCGATAAGTGACTGGCCCGGTCGGTCCGGCGATGACCACTGTCGCGGGGAACGCGTCCTGTTGCTTGAGCGTCGTGCCGCCGGTCACGATTCGCCAGCCGTTCCAGTCGGTTTCGGGAACGATGTCCACGTTGACGTTGCGTTTGATTGCCTCGCTGCGCACGGCAATCAAGGTGCCGTACAGATCACTGGCGGCCGCACGCACGCGGCTTTTCACCATCAGGTCATAGATGCCCGGCGCCGCGATCGTGCCAACGACCACCAGGACCGCCATCGCGAACATCATCTCGATGAGCGAGAACCCGCCCACAGAATGCCGCCTTTGATTCAGGAATTTCGACATGACACTTGTCCCTGTATCGCTACCATTTATCTGGTGGCGTTTTCTGCCCGATGCTGTTCAGCGCCACATTGCCATCTGAAGCCTGCGTGCCCAAAGCGGTAGCGGTGATCGTGTAGGTCGGCGGTGCCGCCGCATTGTCTACGACCATCGTGATGTCGTAGCGACCATTCGTGCATCGTGTTGCGTTGCACGTCCAGCCTTCGGGCGAGGACACCGGAAAGAGGCCTTTTACGGCGCCACCGGGGTCGGACGGGACGTTGGTATATGCACGCGCATCCAGCAGGTACTGCTCCTGGCGGCTGGAAATATGCATCAAGAATTGCTGGGCTACCGATCGCTGCGTGCGGATCACGTAACGCTGATAGGATGGAAGAGCTATGCTGCCAAGAATGCCGATGACGGCGACCACGATCATCAATTCGATCAGCGTAAAACCGGCAGTCCGCCGCGGCACCTTTCCGCAGTTGACGAAACGCATCTGTTGTTCCTTTTTTTGGTTGGAGAAGCCGTGAACAAGCAATGAGCGTGTTCGCTTCTGTGGGCGATGTATCGCCAAAACTGGCATGCATGTCTGTCCTTGTTTAGCCGGCGCGCTTCCAGCAGGCGCGGAAAGCGCGGAACCGTGCTCTCGACCGCAATCGTATCCTCGGCCAACTCGATCCCGGCAAAGCGGCCCATCGATTCCGATTCCTGGAGCACGTCGTCGGCTTGCGGATCCGACAGACGCAATCACTACTGCATTAAATGTACCCGCGGCACGCGCACCAGCGGCAAGGGCAGAAAGCCGTTCTTCCCTTCCGAAATTGCCGGAAAACGGCATACAAGGACCATGTGCGTAACCAGATCCTTGCGCAGGGCGGGGAACTCAATGCCGGTTGCGAAGGCGGCGATCCGCGTATGCGGTGATTCCCTGCTGGAAGGAATTGTTCATACCAGCGTTTAGGTCAAGCGGTAAGAACGGCCGATGACAGCGGAACGTGCCCGTTCCCGGCGAAGCGGAGGGCAAGCCGATACTCAGGTTGGATCGTGATTTCTGCTCAATTGGCTTGGCGGACGTTTTTTTTCGAATTAGACGTAGTCCAATTCGTAACCTATAATGTCGAGCATGAAATTCACGCAATACACCCGCGACAACCTTGCCGACAAGCTGCGGGCCCATGGCGTCAATCCGACCCACCAGCGTATCGAGATCGCGTTCGCGCTGTTCTCGCGCCACGAACATCTTTCGGCGGACCAGGTGATGGCGATCGTCAATGAGCGCCACTTCGAAACGTCGAAGGCGACCGTGTACAACACGCTAAACCTGTTCCTTGAGAAGAAGCTGATTCGTGAAGTGATCGTGGACCCGAACAAGGTGTTCTACGATCCCAACACCGAGCCGCACTATCACATGTACGACCTGCAAAGCGGCAGGCTCACCGACATCGACGCCACGCACGTGCGTGTCACCGGTTTGCCAGCCTTGCCCTCGGGCATGGTGACCGAGGGCATGGACATCATTATCCGCGTCCGCATTGCGGACGCAGCGCACTGAAGTCAGCTAGCGCCCGGTGAATTTCGCCGGGCGTTTTTCCTTGAACGCCGTTACACCCTCGCGGAAATCTTCGCTGCTCGCCGCTTCGCGCTGCAGGTCGCGCTCCAGGTCGAGCTGCTGCTCGAATGTGGCGGTGGCCGAAGCATAAATCGCCCGCTTCATCAGTCCCAGCGCCTTGGTAGCTTGTGCGGCAAGCTGCCGTGCCAGGGCCAGCGCATCGGCGGACAACTTGTTGTCGTCCACGCACTTCCAGATCAATCCCCACTGCTCGGCGCGCTCGGCGCTAATCTGTTCGGCAAGCATCGCGGCGGCCATCGCCCGGGCAGTGCCGACGAGCCGCGGCAGGGTGTAGGTTCCGCCAGCATCCGGGATCAGGCCGATGCGCGCAAAGGCCTGGAGGAAGCTCGCCGATCTCGCCGCGATCACGATGTCGCAGGCGAGCGCCAGGTTGCAGCCGGCGCCGGCAGCGACGCCGTTGACCGCGCAAACCACCGGCATCGGCAGCGCCCGCAGAGACTTTAGCAGCGGGTTGTAGTTCTTCTCCAGCGAATCGCCGGCATCGACCCTGGCGGTGGCTGGAGACATCATCCGCTCCGACAAATCCTGGCCGGCGCAGAAGCCGCGCCCGGCGCCAGTGATCAGCAACGCGCGCACGCTCGCGTCGGTCTTGATCCTGGCCAGCGCCTCGCGCAGTTCCCCATGCATTTCGCCGGTGAATGCGTTGAGCTTCTCAGGGCGATTGAGTGTTACCTTCGCAACGCCCTCGGTAATATCAAATAAAATGGTGTTGAGCTTCACTGTTGTTTTCCTCTTCTTGTCCGAACCCGCACGCGCGGATTGCAACGGATTATAGAACCCCATTCGGGAAGGATCGCTCATGGCCCACCAGAACATCATCGTTGAAACCCGTGGCAAGGTTGGCGTGGTCACCCTCAATCGGCCACACGCGCTCAACGCCTTGTCGCCGGAACTGATGCAGGAACTCGCCTCCGCGCTCGACGCCTTCGAAGGCGACGACAACATCGGTTGCATGGTCGTCACCGGCAGCGAAAAGGCCTGTGCCGCCGGCGCCGACATCAAGGCGATGAAGGAAAAGACCTACATGGACGTCTACAAGGAAGACTTCATCACCGCCGAATGGGAGCGCGTCAGCCGCTGCCGCAAACCGGTCATCGCCGCGGTGGCGGGCTACGCGCTTGGCGGCGGATGCGAACTCGCGATGATGTGCGATTTCATCATCGCTGCCGACAACGCCAGGTTTGGCCAGCCGGAGATCAACCTCGCCATCATCCCTGGCGGCGGCGGCACTCAGCGCCTGCCGCGCTTTGTCGGCAAATCCAAGGCGATGGAAATGGTGCTGCTCGGGCAGGCGCGCATGATGGACGCCGCCGAAGCGGAGCGTGTCGGCCTGGTGAGCCGCGTGGTGCCGCTTGCCGAGCTGATGAACGAAGCGATGAAAGCCGCCGGAAAAATCTGCGAACTGTCGCTGCCGGTGGTGATGATGGCCAAGGAATCGGTGAATCGTGCTTTCGAAACCACGCTTGCGGAAGGCGTGCGCTTCGAGCGTCGCCTGTTTCACTCCGGATTCGCCATCGAAGACCGGAAGGAGGGCATGGCCGCCTTCATCGAAAAGCGCAAGCCGGTCTTCAAGAATCGCTGACGTTGCGTTTAGCTGATTACCGTCGGGGATTCTGCGGTCAATTGGCGCGACGGAAATGCTAGCCCGCGAATTGCCGCCGGATATGCACCGGCCTTATAATGCGCGCCCACATGCTGTTGTAGCTCAGTTGGTAGAGCAACTGATTCGTAATCAGTAGGTCGGTGGTTCGAGTCCACTCAACAGCACCATTTGGGCGGGCATCAAACGGGGAACGCCGGCGAGGCCGCGCTGCCTATCCCCGTCCGTCGAATTGACGGGCGCCTGATCCGCCCAGCTTTCTTTTCTAGCGATACACCAGCACCGGGATCTTGCTGTGGGTGAGCACCTTCGTGGTTTCGCTTCCCAGCAACAGTGCCGACAAGCCGCGCCGTCCGTGCGAAGCCATGAAAATCAGGTCGCAATCACGCTGATTCGCCGCTTCGATGATGCCTTCCCACGGATGGTCGTTTACCAGCGTCAGCGATTCGCAGGCCACACCGGCTGCGCGCGCCTGCTCTTCGAGCGCCTTCACCAGGTGCTCGCCGCGTGCGAGCGCGTCACGCTCGAACTGTTCGGCCAGAACGTCGCTGGGTCCCGCTTCCGTGTAGATCAGGTAGGAAGTGGCGGGTATGGCGTGAAACCCGACCACGCTGGCGCCCACGAACTTCGCGAACTCGATTCCCCTCTTGACCGCGACATCGCACAGCGCCGATCCGTCGGTCGTCAGCAGGATTCTCCGGTACATGGCCCACCCCCTTTCACTCGACGCCTATTCTTAATTTACAGCGGTTTTCGCCATCTGTTGGATAATTGTCGCCGCTCGCGACGAAGCGGCACATTGCACTCAGGACCAAAAAAATGAAAATCACCGATATCAAGATCCACGTTCTTAAGAGCGCGCTCGCGGAACCGTTCGCGTTTTCCCAAGGCTGGGTGAAGCAGCGCTCGGCCACGCTTGTCGAGGTGCTCACCGACGAGGGTATCACCGGTTGGGGCGAGGCGTTTGCCCAGGGACTCGAGCCGCCGGAAATCGCCGCCACCGTAATCGACAAGGCCCTGAAACCACTCGTGATCGGCGCCGACCCGCTGGACACCGAGGTACTCTGGCACCGCATGTATCACATGACCCGCGACTACGGCCGCAAGGGCTCGGTGGTGGCGGGAATCAGCGCGGTGGACATCGCCCTCTGGGACATCGCCGGCAAGTTTTACCAGGTGCCGGTGTACAAGCTCATCGGCGGCGCCTTTCGCAGCAAAGTCCAACCTTACGCCACGGGCTTCTATCGCATCAAGGGGCAGGGCGAAGCCAGACGTCTTGGCGAGGAGGCGGTACGCCATTTCGAGGCCGGTTTTTCGCTGATGAAAGTGAAGCTCGGCTACGGCGTGGACGACGATATAGCCTGCATGAAGGAAATCGGCCGGGTCATCCAGGGCAAGCCGATTACGCTGATGGTCGACACCAACCACGCGTACGGCCGCGCCGAGGCGCTCCGGCTCGGGCGCGCGCTAGAGGATTACGACCTGCGCTGGTACGAGGAACCGGTGGTGCCCGAGGACATACAGGGCTACGTCGAGATGCGGCAGAAACTTTCCATGCCGATCGCGGGCGGCGAGAACGAACATACGCTCTACGGCTTTCGCGAATTGCTGGGCGCCGGCGCGGTGGACGTGGCGCAGCCCGATCTCGGCTCCTGCGGCGGCATTTCCACTGGCAGGCACATCATCGCGCTGGCGCACGCGCATGGAATACAGGTGAACCCGCACGTGTGGGGCTCGGCGATCGCGCAGGCCGCATCGTTGCAACTGATCGCCGCGCTGCCGGTGGCGCACCATTCGCTGTTCGCATTGGAGCCCATCCTCGAGTACGACCGCTCAACCCATCCATTCCGCCAGCACCTGATCACCAAGCCGATCCAACAAGTGCAAGGCCTGGTCGAAATCCCGTCGGGGCCGGGGCTGGGCGTCGAAGTGGACCGCTCGGTAGTGGAAAAATACCGCCTCTGAGGCTGCCGATCGCAAGACTGGATCTGCCCTGCAATGCGCGGGGGACCGGGGGCGCGAGGCTATAATCGGGGCGGCAATTTCGCAACTCGTACTGGCTCTTGCGGAGCGCAAATGGCAGATCGTTCGTTCGAGCGCATTACCAAGGCGGATCTGAAGAAGCTCGCGCGCCTGGCGCGGGCGGAGCGCGACGATTTCTTCGGCCGTCATAAGGAATGGGCGATCCTGTACCGCAAGCGCATTGTCGGCGCCGCGTTGTGCCGGGGGGCGGCGCTGCATTACCTGAACGGCACGACCGGCGTGAGCGACTTCAACGTGTGGACCTTCTACGCCGAGCATCCCGAAGCGCCGTTTCCGTTCCAGCACATTGCCAAGCTCGATTTCGGCAAGTCCAGGTTTGGCCAGGACCCGGTGAGTCCCGAGGCCTACGAAGGCAGACGGGTGGAATTGCAGGGCCGTTCGCTCGACTGCAAGCCTGGCGATGATCCGATCGAAGTGCTGCAGCACTACCTCAAGGGCGGCGATACGCCCTCGTCGCGCGAGCTGCGCGAAAAAGCGGTGGTGCTGATCGAGCCCGAACGCTATCTGGGCTACGTCGTCTGGCCATCGCTGGCGGTATCGGTTTCCTGACACGGCGCTGACAAAACAGCTGGCGCCACGTAATCATGGGCCTCCGACGCGGCATTCGAAGGCCCACCAATGACGCGGCCCCATCGGCGGAAGGTTTCTCGTATCCGCTGATGAGGCCGTCGTCCTTTTTTATCGAACCAGATGACGAAGTGAGCAGGGGTAAATGCCGCCGCGTTTTCTGATTCCTCCTCCCCCCCGGCGTGTGGCCAAAGGTTCCTTGCTCGCCGCCGCCAAATACTGCGCCGGCGAATATTCTGTTGCTTGCCTCCCGTACCGAAATCCGGATGGCGCCGCTTCTGACCGCGCGGCTGATCTCCGGCAGGAAAATGGTCACCGGGGGCGAAATTAAATCGCGGTTCGCTGGGTCGAGTCAATCCTGCACTGCATCAACCAGCGGATATTTTTTCGCCGCCGCGGCCCGCCTAGTCCGCTCTTACGGGGTGGGGGGAGGGGGTAGGCAGC
>JBQTIV010000152.1:0-9558 GCA_052387775.1 Betaproteobacteria bacterium | reverse complement strand
GGTCGATCGGTGAGCGCTCCAACCTCACCCCGTGGCAGCCGCTTTTGTGGCCGTTCCGCGCGGTGGTGCCGCTCAGCGCGGCGCTGCTGTTCCTGCAAGGCATATCGGAGTTTCTGAAGAGTCTGTGGGCCGCACGAACGGGAAAACTTCTCGTGCATCACGAGAAAATCGATATCTGAACCCGGCCGAATCGTGAGCGGACAGGAAATTCTCGGTTTTCTGATGCTGATCGCCATGATCAGCATCATATTCGTGGGCTTTCCCATCGCCTTCACGCTGCTGTTCATCGCGCTCACGTTTGGCGGCATCGGCCTTGGCACGGAACTGACCTTCAACCTGGCTTACCTGCAGATCTGGGGCACGATGAAGGACGATATCCTGCCCGCGGTGCCGCTGTTCATTTTTATGGGGTTCATGACCGAACAGGCGGGCTTGATGGAGCGGTTGTTCCTCGCCATACGCAATGTACTTGCGCCCCTGCGCGGCTCGCTCTACCTCTCGGTCATCCTGACGGCCACCATTTTTGCGATGGCCACCGGCATCGTCGGCGCGGCGGTGACGGTGCTGGGCATCATGGCCGGTCCAGTGATGGTGCGATCGGGTTACGACGCGAAATTGTCGGCCGGCGCCATTGCCGCGGGCGGCACGCTGGGCATTCTGATTCCGCCCAGCGTCATGCTGGTGGTGATGGGGCCGACCATCGGCGTGCCGGTGAATGCTCTGTATGCCTCGGCGTTCGGCCCGGGTTTGCTGCTTGCCGCGATGTACATCGTCTACTGCCTGGTCAGCAGCCACCTGAGACCGGAACTCGGTCCCCCGGTCCCGCTTGCCGAACGCGTGACCGACACGGCGGAACTGGTTCGCGAATTCCTGATCGGCGTGGTGCCGCTCACGTTGCTGATCGGTTTTACCCTGGGAACCATATTGGCCGGACTGGCCACACCAACCGAAGCGGCCTCCTGCGGCGCCGTGGGCGCCACCGTGCTCGCCGCGGCGTACCGGAAACTGACCTGGAAGGCGCTGAAAAGCGCCGCCATGTCCACCATGATCACTTCGAGCATGGTGTTGTTCCTGGCGGTGAGCTCGAATGTTTTTGGGGCGGTGTTCACGAAACTCGGTGCCACCGATCTGATCGCCAACGCGATTTCCCAGGTTCCGCTGCCTGACATGGGCAAACTGCTGCTGATCATGGTCTTGATCTTCCTGTTGGGTTGGCCTTTCGAGTGGCCGGCTGTGATCCTGGTATTCCTGCCGATCTTCCTGCCAGTGTTGCAACAGTTGAATCTCGGATTGAGTCGACAGGAAATGATGATCTGGCTCGGCGCGCTGGTGGCGGTAAACCTGCAGACTGCGTTCCTGAGTCCGCCGGTGGCGATGTCGGCCTATTACCTGAAGAACGTTATGCCGCAGTGGAGCCTCGGCACGATCTATCGCGGGATGGGCAATTTCATGATTATCCAGATCCTTTGCCTGGCCGCCGTGCTGCTCTGGCCCGAAATTGCACTCTGGCTGCCGAGAGCGCTCGAGTAAGCGCTGCTGCCGTTTCGAACTTCCGCGACCGCCTCGGCGGCTCCCGCAGGCCATCGGCGCAGTTGCGTTGAGTCCTCCCGAGAGGCGTGATACGGTTCAAACCTTTATCCATCAAACAAGAAGATGCGAGCCGAAGCGCAGATTCCTGAAAGTGTCGACGTGCTGGTCGTCGGCGGCGGGATCAACGGTGCCGGTATCGCGCGCGATCTGGCCGGGCGCGGCCTTAAAGTGCTGCTGTGCGAGCAGCACGACCTGGCCGCGCACACTTCGTCGTCGTCGACCAAGCTGATCCACGGCGGGTTGCGCTACCTCGAGTACTACGAGTTCTCGCTGGTGCGCAAGGCACTGGCCGAGCGCGAAGTGCTGTTGCGCAGTGCGCCGCACATCATGTGGCCGCTGCGATTCGTGATGCCACACGATCCGTCGATGCGGCCGGTGTGGATGATCCGTGCCGGGCTGTTCCTGTACGACCACCTGGCGCGACGCGAACTGCTGCCTGGCTCCACCACCGTGCGTCTACGCGAACACCCCGCCGGCGCCGCGCTGAAAGCGCAGTTCACCAAGGGCTTCGTCTATTCCGATGGCTGGGTCGACGATGCCCGTTTGGTTGTGCTCAATGCGTTGGACGCGCAGCGACTGGGTGCAGTCGTGCTCACGCGCTGCCGCTGTGAAGAAGTGGCGGCTGAGGACGGGCTCTGGCGGGCGAGCCTGCGCCTGGGTAACGCGCCTGCGCGGACGATTCGGGGCCGCGCGCTGGTCAACGCCGCCGGCCCCTGGACCGCCAGCTTTCTCGGCGAACAGGTCGGCCTTGCCGGCGCGAAATCCCTGCGCCTGGTCAAAGGCAGCCACATCGTGGTGCCGAAGCTGTTCGATCACGAGTTCGCCTACATCTTCCAGAACGCCGACAAGCGGATCATCTTCCTGATTCCCTACGAAGGCAGCTTCACGCTTATCGGCACCACGGATGTCGAGTGGAAAGGCGAACTGGGGAGTGTGCACATCGACGCCGATGAGGTCGACTACCTGTGCCAGCAAGCCAATCGCTATATGAGGCATACGGTATCGCCGGCCGACGTGGTATGGAGTTATGCCGGCGTGCGCCCGCTGCTCGAGGACGATTCCGGCGATCCGTCGGCCGTCACCCGCGACTATCAGCTCGATCTCGACCGTGCACCGGCACCATTGCTGTCGGTGTGGGGCGGCAAGATCACCACTTTTCGCAAGCTGGCCGAGGAGGCCGCCGACATGCTGTGTGCCAGTCTGGGCATGCGCGGCACACACTGGACCGAGCGCGCAATGTTGCCCGGCGGCGACCTCTCGGGCTGGATCGATGTGAGCGGCCGACCCGAGGTCGACATCGCGCGATTTGAACAGGCGCTCGCGGCCCGCCACCCCGAGCTCGGCCGCGCGTTGTGCCGGCGCTGGTCGCACAGCTATGGGTCGCTGGTCGAGCGCATTCTGGGGTTTGCGAGCCTGGGGCGCGAGGTGGCCCCGGGGCTGTTCGAGGCGGAACTGAGGTACCTGCGTGATCACGAATGGGCGCGCAACGAGGACGACGTATTGTGGCGGCGCAGCAAGTTGGGCCTGCATCTGAGCGAAACAGAGCGCGCATCGGTGGCCCGCTGGTGGGCGTCACAAGCGGATTCGTGCGTGGATTGAGCTTGTTTCGGTGCGTTTGTTGTGAGGATAAGTATTCGATTGACATTACTTTTGCTTTGAAAGTACGATGCCTCGGCGTCGGCATCAGACCGACCGATCAACAAAACCGACGAATCTAACGAGGAGGACCGACGATGTATAAACGACCATTGCTGTTGGCGGTGACGCTGGCTGCTGCCACGTTGACTGCGCCCACGAGCTTTGCCGATTCCGCGGCCGCCAAGCGCTGGATCGACAAGGAGTTCCAGCCCTCCACACTCTCCAAGGACGCGCAGATGAAGGAGCTGGAGTGGTTTATCAACGCCGCCAAGCCGTTCAAGGGCATGGAGGTCAACGTGCTGTCGGAGACGATTCCGACCCATGAGTACGAGGCCAAGGTCCTGACCAAGGCGTTCTTTGAGATCACCGGCATCAAGGTTAACCACCAGTTGCTCGGCGAAGGCGAGGTGGTGCAGGCGGTGCAGACGCAGATGCAGACCAACCGCAACCTGTACGACGCCTACATCAATGACTCCGATCTGATCGGTACCCACTCGCGGCTGCAGTCGGCGGTGAATCTGACTGATTGGATGGCCGGCGCGGGCAAGGACGCGACGCTGCCAACGCTGGACGTCAACGACTTCATCGGCAAGAGCTTCACCACCGGCCCGGACGGCAAACTCTGGCAGCTTCCCGACCAGCAGTTCGCCAACCTGTACTGGTTCCGCTATGACTGGTTCAAGCGTCCCGACTTGAAAAAGGCCTTCAAGGAGAAGTACGGCTATGAGCTCGGTGTGCCGCTGAACTGGAGCGCCTACGAAGACATCGCCGAGTTCTTCTCGGTGCAGGTCAAGGAGATCGATGGCAAGCGCATCTACGGTCACATGGATTACGGCAAGCGCGCGCCGGACCTCGGCTGGCGCATGACCGATGCCTGGCTGTCGATGGCCGGCGCCAGTTCGAAAGGCCTGCCCAACGGGAGGCCGATCGACGAATGGGGCATCCGCATGGAGGAAGGCTCGTGCAACCCGTCAGGCGCATCGGTGTCGCGCGGCGGCGAGGCCAACGGACCTGCTGCGGTTTATGCGGTCGCCAAGTGGGACGAATGGTTGCGCAAGTACGCGCCGCCAGGAGCCGCCGACTATGACTTCTACCAGTCGCTGCCGGCGCTGTCTCAAGGCAACGTGGCGCAGCAGATCTTCTGGTACACCGCGTTCACTGCGTCGATGGTCGCGCCCAAGAAGGATGGCAACAACACGGTCGACGACAATGGTAACCCGCTGTGGCGCATGGCGCCGTCGCCCAAGGGCTCGTACTGGATCGAGGGCATGAAACTCGGTTACCAGGACGCCGGCTCGTGGACGCTGTTTCAGAGCACACCGGTCGATCGCCGCAAGGCAGCGTGGCTGTACGCACAATTCACCGTTTCCAAGACGGTGGACGTGAAAAAGAGCCATGTGGGCCTGACGTTCGTGCGCGACAGCACGGTTCGGCACCAGTCCTTTACCGACCGCGCGCCCAAACTCGGCGGCCTGGTCGAGTTCTACCGTTCGGGCGACCGGGTGCGCTGGACACCCACTGGTGTGAACGTGCCTGACTACCCGAAGCTCGCCCAGCTTTGGTGGCAGAACATCGGCGACGTCAACTCCGGCGCGTTCACGCCGCAGCAGGCGATGGATCGTCTGGCCGAGGAGATGGACCAGGTGATGGCGCGCATGCAGCAAGCCGACGAGAAGGCCAAGACGTATGGCGGCTGCGGCCCGCGCTTGAACAAGCCGAAGAAGCCCGAGGAGTGGCTCGGCAGGGCCGACGGCCCGAAGGCGAAGCTGGCAAACGAAAAGCCCAAAGGCGTCACGGTCGACTACGACGAGCTGGTCAAGCGCTGAGCAGCGCGAGATATAGCGCGCGATGCCGGCCGTGGTGGCCGGGCGTGGCGGTGCTTCACTGCGGGTACCGCCGCGCGTTGATCCCTGAGCCGACGCAGACCTGAAATCCTGCGGTGCACCGGTCATGCCGGTGCACCACCTTCTTTTTGAGCCGCTGCACTGACGCACTGTGACCCTTGCACTGAAGAACGTGTCGCTGCGTGTGGGTGCTGCCGTTCATATCCACCCGACCTCGCTCGACCTTGAGCCGGGTGAGTTCAACACCCTGCTGGGCGAGACGCTGGCCGGCAAGACCACGCTGTTGCGCCTTATGGCGGGCCTGGTGCGACCGACGCAAGGCGAGGTCTGGTTCGGCGGTCGCGACGTCACCGGCGTGCCGGTTCAGAGCCGCAGTGTTTCGATGGTGTACCAGCAGTTCATCAACTACCCCAATTTTTCGGTGTTCGACAATATCGCCTCACCGCTGCGCGTGCAGCGTGTGGCGGAAGCGGAGCTGCGCAAACGCGTGGAGCGCATAGCCGAGTTGCTCAAGCTCACGTCGCTGCTCGGCCGCAGGCCGGCCGAACTTTCGGGCGGGCAGCAGCAGCGCACAGCCTTGGCGCGTGCGCTGGTCAAGGATGCGGATCTGGTGCTTCTGGACGAACCACTGGCTAACCTGGACTACAAGCTGCGAGAGTCTCTACGCGACGAATTGCCGCGCCTGTTCGCTGACCGTGGCTGCACGGTGGTGTATGCCACCACCGAACCGGCCGAGGCGCTGCTGCTGGGCGGCCATGTGGCCACGCTGCGCGAGGGCGCCGTCACCCAGTTCGGGCGCGGTTCGAGTGTCTACCGCGACCCCGCTGACCTGACCACGGCGCGCGTGTTCTCCGATCCGCCGATCAACGTTGCGCCGGCGCACAAGCAGGCTGGCCGCATCGTGCTCGCCGACGCGGTCAGTTGGCCAGCGCCTCCGCCGCTGAAGGGGCAGCCTGACGGACCGATCACCGTGGCGCTGCGGCCCCACCATGTGCGCCCGGGTGAGGGCGATGGCGGGGTGCCGGTGAAGGGCCGCGTGTTGATCTCGGAAATTAGCGGCTCCGAGAGCGTGGTGCATTTCGATCTGGCCGGTCTGACATGGGTGTCGCAGTCGCATGGCGTGCGCAGTCACGAGGTGGGTGCGCAGGTGGCGTTCGCGCTGGATGTGCAGCGCTGCCTGTACTTCGGGCCCGATGGGCGGCGCGTCGCAATCTGAACCGAAAGCCCGCTGACCATGGCCCTGATCCGTCTCGACAAGCTGCGCCATAGCTACCAGGCCAAGCCGGCGGCGGAGGCCGACTGGGCGCTGAAGAACATCGATCTCGAATGGTCCGACGGCGGTGCTTATGCGCTGCTCGGGCCGTCGGGCTGCGGCAAGACCACGCTGCTGAACCTGATCTCGGGCCTGCTGCGGCCCACCGAGGGGCGCATTCGCTTCGGCGAGCGCGACGTGACCACACTCGAACCCGGGGAACGCAACATCGCGCAGGTATTCCAGTTTCCGGTGGTCTACGACACGATGAGCGTGTTCGACAACCTAGCTTTTCCATTACGCAACCGCGGCATCCCCGAGGCGCAGGTCAAGGCGCGCGTCGTCGAGATCGCGGCAATGCTCGAGCTGACGCCGACGCTGAATACGCGCGCGGCCGGCCTGACGGCTGACGGCAAGCAGAAGATCTCGCTGGGCCGCGGTCTGGTGCGTGCCGACGTGGCGGCCATCCTGTTCGACGAACCCTTAACGGTGATCGATCCGCACCTGAAATGGCAACTGCGCAGCAAGCTGAAGGAACTGCATCAGCGCGTGGGGCTGACGATGATCTATGTGACTCACGACCAGACGGAGGCATTGACCTTCGCCGACCAGGTGGTGGTGATGCTCGAGGGCCAGGTGGTGCAGGCGGGCACACCGGTGGAACTGTTCGAGCGGCCGCGCCACACCTTCGTCGGCCACTTTATCGGCTCGCCCGGCATGAACCTGCTGCCTTGCGAGCTGAGCAACGGCGTGCCGCGCTTTGGCGGCATCGCCATCGAGACGGCAGCGCCGGTGCGCCAGGGCGTGGCGGCGCAGCGCCTGGAGATCGGCGTGCGGCCCGAGTTCGTGCGCTTTGCCGATGCGGGCGTGCCTGTGCAAGTTGAACGCATCACCGACAGCGGACGCTTTCGCATCGTACACACCCGGCACCAGGACCAGCCGATCAAGCTGCTGGTGGGCGAAGGCGAGACCGTGCCCGGCGAACGCGGCTACCTGAAGTTCGAGGCCGCGCACACGCAGGTGTATGCCGACGGCTGGATCGCCACATGAGGCGATGACGATGTCGACCAAGACACCCAATCAAAAAGCCTGGTGGCTGGTGGCTCCGGTGGTGTTGCTGGTGGCCTTCAACGCGGTGATCCCGCTGATGGCGGTGGTGAATTACTCGGTGCAGGAGACCTTCGGCAACAACGAGTTCTTCTTCGAGGGCATCAAGTGGTTCGACGAAGTGCTGCATTCGCAGCGCTTCCGCGACGCGCTCGGCCGCCAGTTGACGTTCACGGCGATCATTCTGGCGATCGAACTTCCGCTGGGTGTGGCCATTGCGCTGGCGATGCCGCGCAAAGGCCTGGGCTTGTCGCTGTGCCTGGTGTTGATGGCGATGCCGTTGCTGATTCCCTGGAACGTGGTCGGCGCGATGTGGAACATCTTCGCGCTGCCCGACGTCGGGCTGCTCGGGCGCGGACTCAATGCGCTGGGCTTCGACGACAACTACACGCGACAGCCCGGGTCGGCCTGGTTCACGCTGATCGCGATGGACGTCTGGCACTGGACCTCGCTGGTGGTGTTGCTGGCCTACGCAGGACTGAGCGCGATTCCCGATGCGTACTACCAGGCCGCACGCATCGACGGCGCATCGCGCTGGGCGATCTTCCGCCATATCCAGCTGCCCAAGATGAACCGCGTGCTGACGATCGCGGTGCTGCTCCGGTTCATGGACAGCTTCATGATTTACACCGAGGCGGTCGTGCTCACCGGCGGCGGCCCGGGCAATGCGACCACGCTGCTGTCGATCGATCTGGTAAAGATCGCGCTCGGCCAGTTCGACCTGGGACCGGCGGCGGCGATGTCGCTGATCTACTTCCTCATCATCCTGCTGCTGTCGTGGTTGTACTACACGGTCATGACCAAGGGGTATGACGCATGAAGGCGCGCGCGATCAGCTGGCTCGTGCCCACGATCTACATCGTTTTCCTGCTGCTGCCGATCTATTGGCTGTTGAACATGTCGTTCAAGAACACCAACGAGATTCTCGGCTCGTTCACGCTGTGGCCGCAGAACTTCACGCTCGAGAACTACCGCAAGATCTTCACCGACCCCACCTGGTACACCGGCTACCTCAACTCGCTGGCCTATGTGCTGATGAACACGGCGATCTCGGTCACGGTGGCGCTGCCGGCCGCGTATGCCTTCTCGCGCTACCGCTTCCTCGGCGACAAGCATCTGTTCTTCTGGCTGCTGTCCAACCGCATGGCGCCGCCAGCGGTGTTCGCGCTGCCGTTCTTCCAGCTGTATTCGGCGATCGGCCTGTTCGACACCCACATCGCGGTGGCGCTGGCGCATTGCCTGTTCAATATCCCGCTGGCGGTGTGGATTCTCGAAGGCTTCATGTCAGGCGTGCCGAAAGAGCTCGACGAGACCGCGTTCGTCGACGGCTACCCCTTTCCGCGCTTCTTCGTGCGCGTGTTCATGCCCACCATCGTCGCGGGCATCGGCGTGGCGGCCTTTTTCTGCTTCATGTTCAGCTGGGTCGAGCTGCTCCTGGCAAAAACGCTCACCTCGGTGGCGGCCAAGCCGATTGCGGCCACCATGACGCGAACGGCCAGCACCTCGGGCTATGAACTCGGGTTGCTCGCCGCCGCCGGCGCTCTGACCATCGTGCCCGGCGCGATCGTCATCTACTTCGTGCGCAACTACATCGCCAAGGGCTTTGCGCTCGGGCGGGTCTGAAACAGGCGAGGGCGCGAATGCAAATTTCGACGGGGCTTGG
This sequence comes from Betaproteobacteria bacterium, assembly GCA_052387775.1. Classification (GTDB taxonomy): domain Bacteria; phylum Pseudomonadota; class Gammaproteobacteria; order Burkholderiales; family JACQAP01; genus JACQAP01. The sequence continues at coordinate 464 of JBQTIV010000152.1, read as the reverse complement.
CTGGATGGCGTGGACCTGGCAGACCGCCGTGTTCTTTGGCGTGATTGCCCTGCTGCTCGTGGGCATGGCGATCTGGGAATGGCGCTCGCCGGGCGGCGCGCCGCGGCGCGGTGTGCTGCGTTTGGACACGACGCGCGGCGACCGCTTGTTCATCTCGCTGCTGGCCGCCGGATATCTGCACGCGCTGTGGTTGGCGCTGCTGCCCGCGCCCCTGTGGGGCGCCAGCCTTGCGTCCGTGGTGCTGGCGCTATTGATCTTTCGCTTTGTCTGACTGCGGCCGCATCTCGCGCGGGACTCATAACACTGCACGTCCTTGTCCCCGAGCTTCCCTGCATTTTTTTATCTTGATTTTCGTGGTGAACGCGTTTGTTTGTCTTTGCGTTCTTTCTTTTCCTCTTTGCGACCTTTGTGTCAACGATCTAGACGTTATTCAAGCCTTCTGAGAGGCGTGAAGCGCTCGCGCG